>JBEOKA010000296.1:0-16197 GCA_040275325.1 Myxococcaceae bacterium
CGAGTTCGTGCGCGAGCACAACGAGTGGATTCTGCGGCTCTTCATCGACAACCCGACCGGTGGCGTCGGCGTCGACGAGTGCCAGAAGGCCAGCAACGCCGTCGACACCGCGCTCGACGTCGAAGACTTCATCACCCAGGCGTACTCGCTCGAGGTCTCGAGCCCCGGCGTCAACCGCCCGCTCAAGAAGCCCGAGCACTTCAAGCGCGTCATCGGCCAGAAGGTGCGCATCAAGACGTACGGCCCCTTCGGCGAGCCGCCGCGAAAGAACTTCCTCGGAGCGCTCAAAGAGGCGTCTGCCGAGACCGTGTCCGTCGAGGTCGACGGCGCCGGCACCTTCACGATTCCTTTGAAGGACATCGCGAAGGCGAACCTCGAGTTCGAGTTCACCTGAGTTCAACAGCAGTCGAAGCAGCAACACACGCAGTGCACATACAGGCCATCACCCGATGGCCGCGGACAAGGAAGACACATGACGCCCGGAGCCCCCGTTCAGCTCGATGACATCCTCACGCAGGTCGCGAAGGACAAAGGAATCGACAAGTCGATTCTCATCGCGACGCTGGAAGACGCCATCGCGACCGCCGCCAAGAAGCACTTCGGCCAGGACCGCCGCCTGACGGCTCGCTACGAGCAGGTCGACGTGGTGAACGAGAAGGGCGAAGCGACGGGCCGCAAGAAGTGGAAGGTCAGCCTGTACCAGACGATCACCATCGTCGAGCAGGTGGTCGACCCCATCGAGGCCGTCAACCAGTTCCCCGTCGAGCAGTCGGCGCGCCTCACTGGCGACGGCCCGCTCAACGCCGGCGACGAGCTCGACTTCCAGATCTTCTACGACGACGAAGACGCGCAGCAGGCCCGCGCGCAGGACGAGCAGTACGGTGACGTGCTCGGCCTCAAGACCTTCCGCCGTGGCTTCGGCCGCATCGCCGCGCAGACGGCCAAGCAGGTGTTGCTGCAGCGCACGCGCGATGTCGAGCGCGAGAACGTCTACAACGAGTACAAGGATCGCAAGGGCGAGATCGTGACCGGCATCGCCCGCCGCCTCGAGCGCGGCAACCTCATCGTCGACCTCGGTCGCGCCGAGGCCGTGCTGCCCGTTCGTGAGCAGGTGCCGCGCGAGGTGTACCGCCCGGGCGACCGCGTGCAGGCGTTCGTGCTCGACGTGCTCCGCGAGGCCAAGGGCCCGCAGATCATCCTCTCGCGCGCCTCGGTCAACCTGCTCACCAAGCTCTTCGAGATGGAGGTGCCCGAGATCGCCGAAGGCATCGTCGTCATCGAGGCCGCCGCGCGTGAGCCTGGCCGCCGCTCGAAGATCGCCGTCTCGAGCCGTGATGGAGACGTCGACCCCGTCGGCGCCTGCGTCGGCATCAAGGGCAGCCGCGTGCAGGCCGTCGTGCAGGAGCTTCGCGGCGAGAAGATCGACATCGTCGAGTTCGACGAAGATCCGGCGCGGTTCGTGTGCGCCGCGCTCGCTCCGGCCGAGGTCAGCCGCGTCATCATCGACGAGGCCAACCACGCGATGGAGATCATCGTGCCCGACGACCAGCTCTCGCTGGCCATCGGCCGCTCGGGCCAGAACGTGCGCCTCGCGTGGCAGCTCACCGGGTGGAAGCTCGACATCAACAGCGAGAGCCGCGTGAAGGAGATGCGCGAGTTCGCCAGCCGTTCGCTCGGCTCGCTGCCCGGCGTGTCAGAGATGCTCGTCGAGACGCTCTACGCCCACGGCTTCCGCATGGCGAAGGACGTCGCCGACGCCAACCCCGACATGCTCTCGCAGATCCCCGGCATCGACGCGGGCCGCATTCCCGCCATGCAGGAGGCCGCCAGGTCGCGCATGGTGAACGACGCCGTCGAGCTCGAGCACCTCGAGAAGGAGCGCGAGGCCCGCCGCCTCGAAGAGCAGCGCAAGCACCCGGACGAGCTGACCCAGGACGAGCGCCTCATTCGCGTCACGGGCATCGGCAGCTCGAACCTCGGCGCGTTCAAGCTCTCGGGCTACGGCACCGTCGAAGACGTGGTGAAGGAGGCCGACCTCACCCGCCTCGGCAACGTCGCCGGCATCGGCATCAAGAAGGCCCGGCAGGTGAAGAGCGCCGCCGAGCGCTACCTGCAGGAAGAGTCGAAGAAGCGCGCCGAGCTCGACGCGCTCAAGGGCAAGGCGCCAGAAGCCGGCATTCTGGGCTGAACGCCCAACCATTCGACCGGCAGCCGTCCGTTGCCGGTCGAAGGGGCGTCTGATGGAACTTCGTGGGTTCGAACGTCGTGACGACTGAGGAAAGGCCGGGGCCCGTTCGTACGTGCCTCGGGTGCGGGAAGAAGCAGCCCAAAGCGCTGCTCCATCGACTGGTGCTCAACGAACGACACCAGCCAGTGAAAGACACGGCACAGACCGCCCCTGGCAGGGGGGCATATCTCTGTGGTCCGGGCTGCCTCAAAGCAGCCGTGAAGAAGAAGGCTTTTCAGCGCGCCTTCAAGCAGTCGATTGAGCTGGAACTGAACCACCTGGAGGAAGCCCTGCAGACCTGACGAGCGACGAAGTGCAGCACCATTCCAATCGTCCCAAACGGTGACCGCGAGGAGCAGCACGTCGCGCCACCGACAGGTTTTGCAGCGAGCGCCACGCGCCTTTCTGCGCGTGACGGACAGGTCACAGGACCCACGGCTTCGTGGGCTGGTTCATCACTTTCATCCCACAGGGTTCTGAAGTACGGGGCACGGCACATGACGAAGAAGCGCGTTCACGAAATCGCGAAAGAGTTGAAGGACAACCACGGCATCGAGCTGGACAACAAGGCCATGGTCAGCACGCTGGCCGGGCTCGGGTACGACGTGAAGTCGCACTCGTCGTCGCTCGAAGAAGACCAGGCCGTCGAGGCCGTGAAGAAGGTCGTCGACAAGCTCAAGCCCAAGGCCCCTGCGCCGGCCGTCGCCGCGAAGGGCTTCGTCGTTCGTCGCCGCGTCGGAGACGCCGTGCAGACGACCACCATGCACACCGGTCACGAGACGCACAAACCGGCTGCCGCGCCTCCACCCGTGGCACCGCCGCCGGTCGCTGCGCCGGTCGAGCCGCCTCCCGCGCCTGTCGCGGTCGAATCGACGCCGGCCGTTGCGCCCGTCGAGCCGCCGCCCGCTCCTGTGACCCAAGTCCCCGAGACCCCGCCCGCCGTGGCTGCCACTGCCGTCCCGACTCCCGTGCCCGTGGCTCCTGCCTCGGCGCCCACGCCTGCTCCGGTGCCTGCGCCCATCGCTGCGGCGCCCGTGGCTCCGGTCGCGCCTGCGGCCGTCGTCGCGCAGCCCACGGCAGCAGTGCCCGCGCCTCGCGCCTCGGCGCCGTCGATTCGTCACGCCGGCGCAGCTGTTCCGCCCACCGTTCGCACGGGCGTCGCCGTGATGCCCCGCGCTTCTGGCCCTCGCCCCGGCGTCACCATTCGCCCGGCTGTCGGCGTCGGCGCCACCGCGACCGGCCCCACCACGCCCGTCGCTCCGCCCCGGCCGCTCGTGCCGACCGCGACGCAGGCCGTGCTCGTCAGCCGCCCGCTCATCGCCGTCAAGCGCGTCACGCCCACCGCTCCGTCGGCCAGCCGTTACCCGATGGCGCCCGGCCGCAAGGCCACCGCGGGTGACGAGAAGGTCTTCCGCGTCGTCCCCAACCAGTTCGCTCCCGGCTCGAAGGAAGCGACTGCGCGCGAGAAGGAGCGCGGCCGTGGCACCGGCAAGCGCGAGAAGGACAAGGAGACGACCAGCACCACCGACATTCGCGAGATCATCTTCGGCCGCACCGCCATTCCCGTGCGCGGCAAGAAGAAGAAGCCGACCAAGAAGGGTCAGAAGACCCTCATCACCCAGATGGCCGAGGACAAGAAGGTCATCAAGGTGCAAGACGGCATCGCCGTCAGCGACCTCTCGCAGCGCATGGGCGTCAAGACGTCGGACATCATCAAGAAGCTGATGGCCGGCGGGAAGATGGCCACCGCGAACCAGATGGTCGACCCCGACACGGCCGGCATTCTCGCCGCCGACTTCGGGTGGACGGTGAAGAAGGTCGGCTTCGAGGTCGAGGACTTCCTCCCGAAGGTCGAAGAGAAGCCCGAGGACTACACCTCGCGCCCGCCCGTCGTGACCGTCATGGGCCACGTCGACCACGGCAAGACGTCGCTGCTCGACGCGATTCGCCAGGCGAACGTCGCCGGTGGCGAAGCCGGTGGCATCACCCAGCACGTCGGCGCCTACACGGTGAAGTCGTCGGCCGGTGAGATCACCTTCCTCGACACGCCTGGCCACGAGGCCTTCTCGGCCATGCGTGCCCGCGGCGCGAACGTGACCGACGTCGTGGTGCTCGTCGTCGCCGGTGATGACGGTGTCATGCCGCAGACGAAGGAAGCCATTCAGCACGCGCAGAAGGCCGAAGTGCCCATCGTCGTCGCCATCAACAAGATGGACCTGCCGGGCGCCAACGCCGACCGCGTGAAGAAGGACCTCGCCGACGCTGGCCTGCTCGCCGAAGACTGGGGCGGTGAGGTCATCATGGTGCCCGTCTCGGCCAAGACCCGCATGGGCCTCGACCTGCTGCTCGAGAACCTCGCGCTGCAGTCCGAAGTGCTCGAGCTCAAGGCCAACGCCGGCCGCCCTGCCATGGGCGTCGTGCTCGAAGCCCGCCTCGAGAAGGGCCGTGGCCCCATCGCCACCGTGCTCGTGCAGGAAGGCACGCTGCGCAAGGGCGACGCCCTCGTCAGCGGCGCGCACTTCGGCCGCATTCGCATGATGATCAACGACCGCGGCCAGACCATCGACGAAGTCAAGCCGGGCTACTCGGCCGAGGTCATCGGCATGTCGGGCGTGCCCACCGCAGGCGACATCTTCAACATCGTCGCCGACGAGAAGGCCGCCAAGCAGATCGCCGATCACCGCATCTTGAAGGCGCGCCAGGCCGAAGCCGGCAAGACCTCGCGCGAGACGCTCGAAGACCTGCTCGCCAAGCAGAAGGTGGCCGAGCAGAAGGAGCTGAAGATCATCCTCAAGGCCGACGTCTCGGGTTCGCTCGAGGCCTGCGCCGACGCGGTGAACAAGCTCTCGACCAAGAAGGTGAAGGTCACCATCGTGCAGAAGGGCGTCGGCATGATGACCGAGACCGACATCAACAACGCGGCGGCGTTCGGCGCGATGGTGATGGGCTTCAACTCGCGGCCCGAGTCTGGCGCCGAAGCAGCGGCCAAGCACCTGGGCGTGAAGTGGGAGACGTACAGCATCATCTATGAGCTGCTCGACGCCTCCATCAAGCACATGGAGGATCTGCTCGAGCCCATTCGCACCGAGAAGAAGCTGGGCAAGGCCGAGGTGCGCAACCTCTTCAACGTGCCCAAGCTCGGCACCATCGCCGGCTCGTCGGTGCTCGACGGCGTCATCAAGCGCAACGCGTTCCTGCGGCTGTTCCGCGCGAACAAGCAGATCTACCAGGGCAAGGTGGCCAGCCTGCGTCGCTTCAAGGACGACGTGAAGGAGGTCGCCATGGGCTTCGAGTGCGGTATCGGCATCGACGGCTTCAACGAGCTGCAGCCCGGCGACGTCATCGAGGCCTTCGAGATCGAGGAGACGCGGCCGAGCCTCAGCTGATGAGGTGAGCGGCCGGAGCGCTCGTGCTTCCTTCATCGGAAGCGGCGCTCCGGTCTGGCCTGACGTCGAATCGAGAGAAGGACGGTTTTGGTCATGTTCGTCTGCGTCGCCCGAGTGACGATCGACATCCCCGCGGCGGGGTCGCTCAAGGGCAAGCGGCAGGTGCTGCGTCGGGTCACCGATCGCGTGAAGGCCAAGTTCAACGTGGCCGTCGCCGAGGTCGAAGACAACGACGTGTACACGCGCGGCGTCATCGCGCTCGCGGTGGTGGGCAACGAGCGCCGCCACGTGAACGAGATGATGGACAAGATTCTTCAGTACATCGAAGACATGTACGTCGCTCCGGTCGCGCACCGGGAGATCGAGATTCTCGCGTTCGGTGATCAGCTGTTCTCGCGAGACCCCGAAGACGACGACTTCTCGAACCTCACCATTCCGCGCGGAGAGCGCTCGCTCGCCGAAGCCGAAGGGCTGGGCGACTGGGAAGACCGGCACGCCCGTCAGCCGCCCGTGCCGACGGCGTCTGCTCCGCGCAAGAACGGCCCGAAGCCTTCGGCGCCGAACAACCTCTCACTCGACGATGCCCGTGCGCTGGCGCGCAGCCTGCGGAACCGGCGAGAGTGGGAACCGTCGCGCGGCGGTCGCAGCGACGACGAGGAGTGACGAGAGATGGCGACGAAGATCAGACCCGAACGTGTTGGCCAGGAGATTCAGGCCGCCGTCGCAGACATGCTGATTCGGGGTGATCTGCACGACCCCCGCATCGGGTACATCACCATCACCGGCGTGAAGGTGTCTCCCGACCTGCGGGTCGCGCGCATCTACTACTCGATGATCGGCACCGAAGAAGAGAAGGCCAAGACGCAGGCCGGTCTCGACGCCGCGAAGGGTTACGTGCGGCGCGAGGTGACGAGCAAGGTGAAGCTGCGCGTCTCGCCCGAGGTGTTCTTCACGTTCGACGGCTCGCTCGAAGAGGGCGACAAGATCGAGCGGCTGCTCAAGGAAGTGAAGGCGAAGGAAGGCTGGTAGTTCGTGAACGGCGTGCTCGTGGTGGACAAGCCGAAGGGCCCGACGTCGTCAGACGTGGTCCAGATCGTCCGCCGGGCGCTGAAGGTGAAGAAGGCCGGGCACACCGGCACGCTCGACCCCATGGCAACGGGGGTGTTGCCCCTGTGTCTCGGAGACGCGACGCGCATCGCGCAGGTGCTCACCGATGGAAACAAGGCGTACGACGCGACGCTGAAGCTGGGCGTGACGACCGACACGCTCGATGCCGAAGGCGCGGTGCTGCAGACGCGCGCGGTGCCGACGTTGACCCGGGAGCGGCTCGAGCAGGTGTTCTCGGCGTTCCGCGGAGCGCTGATGCAGACGCCTCCGATGTACTCGGCCATCAAGAAGGACGGGAAGCGGCTGTACGAGCTGGCGCGCGCGGGTGAAGAGGTCGAGCGCGAGGCGCGGGCGGTGACGGTGTTCTCGTTGACGTTGAATGACTTCACGTCTGATGAGCTGAAGCTGTCGGTGGCGTGCAGCAAGGGCTTCTTCGTGCGCACGCTGGCGGCCGACATCGGCGAGGCGCTCGGGTGTGGAGCGCATCTGACGGCGCTTCGGCGAACGCAGAGCGGGCCGTTTGCGATCTCGCGCGCGATTCCGTTGCAGGAGATCGTCGAGAAGGGCGCTGAGGCGGTGGCAGGCAAGCTCGCGTCGCTCGAGGAGTCGTTGGCGTTTCTGCCTGAGGTGAAGACGACCGAGGCAGAGGCTGATCGCGTGAAGCACGGAGGCGTCGTCGAGGTCGCGCGACCGGACGAGGTGATGGTGCGCGTGACGGGGCCGACGGGTGAGGTGTTGGCTCTGGCCGAGATTCGTCGCGGGCGGCTCGTCTACAAGCGCGTGTTGGCCAATCAGGCCGACTGAGCAGCTTCGTGCGCAGTGAGTGATGGAGCCACGCCGGCCTGGCCTTGGCCATTGGCTTGCTTCTCAGGCGGCCATGACTCGCCTCCTGCTCGTCCTGTTGGTCACCTCTTCTGGCTGCGCCACGCTCGGCGCCGACGCCCTCACCAAACCCATGCGGGTGCCCATCATCGGCAGCACGTCGCTCCCGCACCGTGAGGTGTCGTGGAAGACGGCCGACGAGCTCACCCTGCGCGGTTGGGTCTTCGAGCCGGAAGGCACACCGCGCGGCCTTGTCGTGCTCGTGCACGGAAAAGACATCAACCGGCAGCACTTCTCGGGCGAGGCGCAGCGCTTCACCAAGCGCGGCTACCAGGTGCTCGCGTTCGACCAGCGCGCGCACGGAGCCTCGGACGGCACCCGCACCACCTTCGGCTTCCACGAGGTCGACGATCTGAAGCGCGGCATCAATCTGCTCGGCGCGAAACGAGTCGTGCTCATCGGTGAGTCACTCGGAGCCGCCGTCGCGCTGCAGACCGCCGCCCGCGATCCCCGCGTCGTCGGCGTCGTCGCGGGAGCCTCGTTCAGCGACCTCTCCACCATCGCCGCCGAGCACCGGCCCTTCTTTTTCAACGATGCCACCTTCGCCGAAGCCACGAAGCTCGCCGAGTCGGAGTCTGGCTTTCACGTGGCCGACATCTCTCCCGCCCGCGATGCAGCGAACATCACCGCGCCGGCCCTGCTGCTTCACGGCACGCGCGACACCTTCATCGACCCCGCCCACTCGAAGCGAATCCTGGCCAACCTCAAGAACGGCTCCGTGGTCTGGCTGGAGGGCGTCGGACACATCGACGTGCTCGTCCACGCCGAATCGTGGGACCGCATCGAGCGCTGGCTGAGCGAAAAAGTCGACGCATCCACCTGAAACAACTGCGCTTGACGCGCTGTGCGATACGAAACCACGACCTGAAGTTGACCTCATGTTCATGTTCATGCGACTTCGTATGAAACATGAATCAGGCTTCAACTTCTCCCGCAAAGCAGCTCACCAGTCGCGGTAAGCGCACCCGTCAGCAGCTGCTCGACGCGGCCGAGCTGGTCTTCGGTGAGAAGGGGTTCGAGCAGAGCTCCATCGCTGAGATCACCCAGCGGGCCGAGGTCGCGCTCGGCACCTTCTACGTCTACTTCGAGAACAAGCACGCCATCTTCGTCGAGCTGGTCGAGCAGCTCGGTGAGCGGCTGCGCAAGACGCTGTCGGTGGCGGTCAAAGAGAAGACGACCCGCCTCGACAAGGAGCGCGCTGGCTTTCGCGCCTTCTTCGAGTTCGCCGGCAAACACAGAAATCTCTACCGCATCGTCCGCCAGGCCGAGTTCGTCGATGAGCCGGTGTATTTGAATTACTACCGCAAGCTCGCGAAGGCCTACGCGCGCGGGCTCGAGCAGTCGATGACGTCGGGCGAGCTCGGCCGCTTCGACCCCGAAGTCATCGCGTACGCGCTCATGGGCGTGGCCGACTTCATCGGCATGCGGTTCGTCATCTGGGACAAACCGGAAGAGCTCGATCGCGTCGTCGACGAGGTCTGCGAGTTCGTGGCGCACGGGCTGCTCTCTTCTGCGCGTCGGAGTGTGAAGTGAGAAACGCACGAATCACAGCCACCGGCTGCGCGGTGCCCACGAAGTCGCTGCCGAACGCGTACTTCGATCAGCTGCTCGGCCAGCCCGTCAGCGAGTGGTTGGTGAAGAACACCGGCATCGAGCACCGCTTCCACATGGAAGACGGCCAGGTGACGAGCGATCTCGCCACGCAGGCCGCGAAGCAGGCGCTCGAGCGCGCGAAGAAGTCACCCGACGACGTCGACCTCATCATTCTCGCGACCGACACGCCCGATCAGCCGTCTCCTGCGACGGCCGTGGTCGTTCAGCACAAGCTGGGCGCGACGAAGGCCATCGCGTTCGACGTGAACTGCGCCTGCGCCGGCTTCGTCACCGCGCTCGAGACCGCGACGAAGTTCATTCAGGCAGACGCGCGCATGCGCACGGTGCTGGTGCTCGGCGCCTACGGCATGAGCCGGTTCCTCAATTGGAAAGACAAGACGACCTGCACGCTCTTCGCCGACGGCGCCGGAGCCGTGGTGCTGGAAGCAGCCGAGGGTGACGGCTGGCTCGGCTCTCAGCTCTATACAGATGGCAGCTATTGGGACGCGCTGGGTATCTACCGTGGCGGTACTGCGAAGCCCTCACGGCCCAGTGATGAGCCCCCAGTCGTGAAGTTCGTTCGCAAGTTCCCCGCCTCGTACAACATCGAGCACTGGCCGCGGCTGCTGCGCTCGGTGAGCGATCAGACGCGCATTCCGCTCAGCGACGTGAAGCTGTTCGTGTTCACGCAGCTCAACCTGCGCGTCATCGAAGGCGTGATGGCCGCGCTCGAGCAGCCGATGTCACGCGCCCACTGGATCATGAACAAGTGGGGCTACACCGGCTCGGGCTGCATCCCCATGACGCTCCATGACGCGGTCGAGGCCGGAAAGCTGGCTCCCGGTGACGTCGTGGCGTTCTGCGCCTCGGGCGGCGGTGTCTCGATGGCGGCGTCGTTCTTCCGTTGGACCGGGGGCCGTTCATGAGCGCGAACATGCCGTGGTGGAAGGAGCCCACGAAGGGCCAGTGGGCGAGCTTCTCGGCCGCGTGGATCGGCTGGGTGATGGATGCGTTCGACTTCACCGTCTTCCTGCTGGTGATGAAGCAGATCACCGAGGAGTTCGGTACCTCGTACACCTCGACGGCGGGCTCTATCGCGCTGACGCTGCTCATGCGGCTCGTGGGTGGGGTCGTCGCCGGGTGGGCGGCCGATCGCTGGGGCCGCAAGTTGCCATTGATGATCTCTGTCATCTGGTTCGCGGTCTGTGACGGCTTGATTGCCTTTGCGCCCTCGTTCACCTGGGTGCTCGTGCTGCGCACCTTGTTTGGCTTTGGCATGGGCGCCGAATGGACCTCGGGCGCCACGCTCGCCATGGAGAACTGGCCAGCCCGCAGCCGCGGCATCGCCTCGGGCATTCTTCAGGGCAGTTGGGCCGTCGGCTACCTGCTCGCTGGAGTCGCGGCCGGTCTCGTGGTTCCTGCGTACGGCTGGCGTGCGCTGTTCATCATCGCCGCCATTCCTGCAGTGCTCGCGTTCCCCATTCGCTTCTTCGTGCCCGAGAGCCCCGAGTGGGAAGCGGGCAAGAAAGAGGGTGCCGCGAAGAAGCCCGAGGTCTCGTGGCGTGAGGTGTTCTCGACGCCGGGCGTGCTGAAGCGGCTCGTGTGGGGCTCGGTCGCGATGGCGGCGGGGTTTGGCGGCTACTACGCACTCACCGGCAACTACTCAGTGCTGCTGCTCAAGAACCTCGGCCAGGACATGCCGGGCGTCTCGTGGCACGTCGCCCTGTTCAACCTTGGCATGCTCAGCGGGGCCGTGGCGTGTGGCTACGCCGCGATGAAGAAGGGCGTCACCCTCGCGGTCGCCGTGCCTGCGGTGCTGATGGCGCTCGTGACGCCGCTCTACGTCGGGGCTTTCCCTCAATTCCTCGCAGTCGGAGCGTTCGTCGCGGGCGTCTTCGGCGCCGGGTACTCGGGCGTGACGCCGTTGCTGCTCACATCACTGTTCCCCGCTCGCTTCCGCGCTCGCTGTGTCGGCATCGTGTACCACGTTGGCGCTGTGCCAGCCGCCTTCGTGCCCATGGGCATCGCGGCCCTCGCCGAGTCCGGAGGCGTCTCGCTGCCGGTCGGCATGGGCGTGGTCTGCGCCGTCTGCCAGCTCGCCATGGCCGCCATGATCGTCTTCGCCCCGAAGGACGCAGGCGCTCAGGACCCCGCAACCGCCGCAGATGCAGCCCTCGCTCACTGAAGTCATCGTCGTTCACCCACCTGGAGGAGTCGTGCCCATGAAGAACCTCGTCATCGTTGCGCTCGTTTCGTTTGCCTTTGCCTGTGGAACCATGCCGTCGACCGTCGACTCCGGCGTCGTCGACGCCGGCCCGCCGAAGTTCGACACGGCCGACAAGGTCTTCAACTTCCTCGAAGGCAAGACCCTGACGATGGAAGGCGCCGATATTCCGGTGGCGCCCAATGGCTACAACCGAAACGTCTATTTCGGTACCAACACGCAGTGTTACAACAAGACGGTCATCAAGGTGATGGCGAAGAACTTCATCACCACGAGCAACCTCGGCACGTGGTCTGGTGGCGACGGCGGCACGCCGGCCAACGGCACCATCGGCACGTGCAACACCGCGATGGTCCTGGGTAACCCGCTCACCTTCAACTCGATGAACGTGGTGATCGAGAACGTGAAGGGTGACGCCGAGTGCTTCGACGTGAACGTCGACTACGGCGCGTTCAAGCAGGAGGGCCGCGGCTCGGTCTCGGCTGACCGGACCAAGGTGAACATGGAGCTCTTCTTCCAGAACCAGGCGACCGGACACCGCTGCGCCGACGGCAACCCGGGCGCGACGGGCGTGAAGGTGCTCATGAACAACCTCTCGTTCGACGCCGTGCAGAAGTTCACCGTCACGCAGTGATGTGCAGCTGAAGGTCGTGGCTCCCGCGCTTCGTGGGAGCCGCGCCTTCGCCTCCCGGAGCGCTCCCATGCGACGACACGCCGTACTGGCGATGCTGGCGATCTGTGCCTCGAGCGCCTTGGCGCAGGGCCCGGTCGCGCCCATCGACCCTCTCGACGAGTGGAAGAACGCAAAGGAGCGCGAGAAGGACGCGCCGCTCGGTGAGTTCCGGCTCATCAACTATTTCTTCACACGACTCACGGCGACGAACCAGCTCGCGGACCCCTCGGGGCTGCGTGGCGTGGCGCTCGGCCCACTCGGCCTCTACGGCGGCAGCGCGACCCGCGTCGGCCCGAACACAGAGACGGGCTTCATCGAGCAGCGGTGGATTCCCGTCATCGAATACACGCCGTTCTTCGCCGACGAGCTCGCGACCTTCCGTGCGCAGTTCGAGATCGACTTCATGTACGGCCTGGCGGCGAACACGGTGCTGCAGAACCAGGGCGGCGGCCTCAACGCTGATATGGTCAATCTGCAGACGAAGAACCTGAACGTGTCGCTGTACCCGACGCGCAAGCCGAGCGAGCTCTCCATCGTGCTCGGCACGCAGTCGTTCTACGACAACGTGAACGACCCGACGCGTACCTCGGTCTTCGACATCGTGCGCGGCGGCTACAAGCTGGCGTTCCTTGGCACCGATGGCACGGGCGCGTCGATCTTCTGGTCTCCGATGAAGAAGCTGAAGACACGCCTCGCCTTCCTGCCCATCGGCGCGGGCCAACCAGACAAAGCGATGTTCGATGACGCCCGCCTCAAGTTCGTGTGGATGGGCCTCGCTGACGCGACGTACGAGCTGCAGCCTGGTACCACCATTGGCGTGTCGGCGTGGGTGCTCCGCGATGACTCCAAAGGCGCCGCCTACGCGTTCGAAGGGCTCGTCTTCTCCGGTCCTGCCTCGACCGCGCTGTATGGATTCACAGGAGCGCCCCGCATCGCCATCGAGTCGCCGACCGGCACCGTGGCCTACGGCGGCGTGAACTTTCAACACAACCCCGGCTTTCACACGGGCGACTTCGCCGCGGCTGGCTGGTTCATGATGTCGGCTGGGCAATTCACCAGCGCGCGAGAGAACACGCTCTTCAACAAGCAGGTCTCGGTGCTCGGCTTCGCCGCCAACGCCGAAGTGCTCTACAAGTGGGGCCGCACCAACAACGACGTCATCACGGCCGAAGGCCTGTTCTCGTCTGGTGACAGCAACACCGCCGATGACAAATACACCGGCGTCTTCACGAGCAACTTCTACGGTCTGCCCGGCGCGGTGTGGTTCAATCACCGGTCGCTCATTCTGTTCCCCTTCACCAGCACCGTGAACAATTACACGGGAGCCGTCACCGACATCTCGAACCAGGGCTACGGCGTGACGGCGGGCATTCTCACCGGTGCGTACGATCTCATTCCGAACACGCTCAACGTGAAGCTCGGCACCGCGGCGGCGACGGCGAACGCGAACCCGGCAGTTCAGCCGAACGGCACCCAGCCTGGGCGCTTCATGGGCGTCGAGGTGAACGCCGAGGTGAAGTGGACCATTCGCTACCTGATGACCGTCGGCCTGCACGGCGCGTACATGTTCCGCGGCAGCTTCTACGACGGCAGCGACCGCGTGACGGCGAACCCGTGGGCGCTCTTCTCCACCTTCACCTGGTACGCCTTCTGATGCGAACGACGACTCTGTTGGCCGTGGTGCTGTCGGGCTGCGTGCGCTCGTACGAAGCGGCGCCGGCGCTGAAGTTCGCCGACGTGCCGTACACCTCGGTGGCTGGCGCTCCGTGGAAGGAAGGTGCGCTCAAGCTCGAGGGCGCTGAGAAGACCTGGAAGCTGGGTGGGCAACACACGCTTCGCTACGTCGAGCTGAACCCCGAGGGCTCGCGGACCGTGCTCTTCCTGCATGGGCTCGGGAGCAACCTGAAGTTCTGGCGCTACCAGTTGGACACGTTCGCCGCGAAGGGCTTTCGGGTCATCGCGATCGATCAGCTCGGCTTCGGCAAGTCCGACAAACCTGCACAGTTTCCGTATTCGATGGACGCGCAGGCTGACGTCGTCGTCGAGGTACTCGAGCGGCTCGCGATTCCGCGCGCCGTCGTCGTCGGTCACTCGATGGGGGGAGAGGTCGCGCTCGCCCTCGCCATTCGGTTCCCCGAGAAGGTCGAGGCGCTGGTGCTCACGTCGCCTGCCGGCTTCGAGAAGTTCTCGCCGCGGGAGAAGAAGTGGTTCGAGAAGGTGTTCAGCGCCACCTTCGTGAAGTCGACGCCCGAGTACGGGGTGTGGGGCAGCGTTCGGTACAACAACTTCATGCAGTGGAAGCCCGAGTACGAGTGGCTCATCGAGGAGCGCGTTCGCCTCGCGAAGACCGACGAGTTCGATGCCTACGCGTACGCTCAGGTGCGCGCGGTCGATGGACTCACCCACAACGACTTCGTGCGCGACTCCCTCGGTCTGGTGAAGGCGAAGACGCTGATCATCTTTGGCGAAGACGACCGTCTGATCCCGAACCCGTTCCTCCACGGCGGCCGCGCGCGTCAGGTGATGGAGTACGGCGCCGGCAAGATCGCGGGCTCGACGCTCATCGGCCTTCCGGGCTGCGGTCACACCGTTCAGATGGACTGCGCTGAACCCTACAATTCTGCGGCGCTCGCGTTCCTCGCGGCCCTGCCAACCCCTGCCATCGCCGAGCCAGTGAAGGAGTCTCCGTGAAGCGTGCAGCAGCGCTCGTGTCGATGGCGTTCTTGTCGTGTGGGCCTGAAGTGCAGGAGTCGTGGACGGAGCCGGTGGGCGCGACTTCGGCGGCGCTCACGCAGGTGAGCAACTTCGGGTCGAACCCGGGCAGTCTGTCGATGTTCGTGCACGTCCCGACGACGCTGTCGGCGAATCCGGCGCTCGTCGTCGCGATGCATGGTTGTACGCAGAGCGCGGCGGCGTACGCCAACACGGGGTGGAACGAGCTCGCCAACCAGTACGGCTTCATCGTGCTGTACCCGCAGACGACCGCGAACAACTCGTGCTTTTCGTGGTTCATCTCGAGCCAGCAGTCGCGGAGCGGCGCTGAGGTCACGTCCATCATGAACATGGTGAACAACCTCAAGACCACGCGAAACGTCGACCCGGCCCGCATCTACGTCACGGGGCTCTCGGCGGGCGGCGCGATGACGTCGGTCATGCTCGCGACCTACCCCGACGTGTTCAAGGCTGGCGCCGTGATGGCAGGGTTGCCGTTTGGCTGCGCCGGCACCCAGTTGGATGCCTTCAATTGCATGAATTCACCGCCGGACCGGGCGCCGCAGCAGTGGGGCGATCTCGTGCGTGGTGTTGCGGGGACGTCGGGCTTCCCGGCTCCACGCGTCGCGATCTGGCACGGCACGAGCGACTTCACCGTTCGGCCCGGGAATCAGACCGAGTTGGTCGATCAGTGGACCAACGTGAACGCGATCGATCAGACGGCTGACGTGACGACGATGATTGCCTCGGCGACGCGGCGTGAGTTCAAGACGAGTGGGGGAGAGACTCGCGTCGAGTCCTGGTCGATTCCGAACATGAGCCACGGGACTCCGGTCGACCCTGCGCGCGGGTGTGGAACGGCGGGAGCGTTCATTCTCGACGTTGGCATCTGCTCGAGCCGGTACGCCGCGGAGTTCTTCGGTCTGGTCCCCGCCACAGACGGTGGCGTCGTGGTGATGGATGCTGGCGTGCGGGTCGATGCTGGTGCCCCATTTGATGCTGGCGCTGCGGTTGATGCTGGCGCTGCGGTTGATGCTGGCGCTGCGGTTGATGCGGGCGCTGTTGTTGATGCAGGAACGCCTCGTGACGGCGGTGCCGGGTTCATCTGCCGCGAATTCTTCGGCACCAACATCAGCCACTTGAGTGCATTGCGCGCGACCGCGTGTGGAAATGGAACGCCGAACTACTGCGCGGTCGGGTCGGGTGACGATCTCGGCCTGGTTGGCGGGTCGTCACGGTTGCGTGAAGTGGCTCCCGGCTATTTCGAGCTCGGAGCGTGCAGCGGCGGAGCAGGTGGCGGGTCGGCAGGTGGCGGGACAGCGACTGGCGGCGGTGCTGCGGGCGGAGGTGTTGCCGGTGGCTCAGCCGCAGGGTGTGTCGAGCACACGGCGTT
>JBEOKA010000297.1:0-4184 GCA_040275325.1 Myxococcaceae bacterium
GAGTCACCAGCTCCATTCCCGGAGTCACCAGCTCCATTCCCGGAGTCACCAGCTCCATTCCCGGAGTCACCAGCTCTGTTCCCGGAGTCACCAGCTCCATTCCCGGAGTCACCAGCTCCGATCCCGGAGTCACCAGCTCTGTTCCCGGAGTCACTTGCTCCATTCCCGGAGTCACTTGCTCCGTTCCCGGAAGGACCTCAGGCGGGCTGGGCCCACCGACCGACCGAGATGGTCCCACCAGGGCGCATCTCCATCAGCAGGGTGCGCGCCGAGTAGCGCGACTCGGTCAGCCACGAGGGCTCCGAGCTCCACGTCACGTTCGAGCTCGTCACCTTGCCCGTCGCGTCGAACGTCACCGTCACCTCTTCGGCGTAGTTGTTCACTTCACCGAGCGAGTTCGGAGCCGTCGAGCCGTCGGCGTCTTTCATGTCGTCGAAGCTGCCGGTCGCGAGCACCATCGAGGTCACCTTGCCCGCAGCGTCACGGTCGACCCGAATCACGTTCGCCATGTGGTCGACGCGGCCGTCGCCCGTGTGGTCGATGAAGATCACGTCACCCGCAGTCATCTGGTTCACCGGCACTTCAGGGCGCGTCTGGTCGCCAGCGTTGTCGCGTGCGGCGCTCCATGGAGCGGTCACCTTCACCGAGCGAGACGCCATGTTCGCGTCGACGCCGGGGTAGCGCACGTTCACGCCCGAGAGCATCGAGGCCTTCGGGTCGAGGCGCTGAATCGCCTGCGCGTTCTCGTAGCCGGGCCGCACCTTCGCGAGCGTCTCGAAGCGGCTGAAGAAGCCCTGCGTGTTCGCAGCAGTCGAGGCCACCCAGTCTTTCGCGGGCAGGCCCTTCGGCGGAGGCAGCTGCACGCCGAGGTCGGCTTTCACCTTCGCGCGGAAGCCATCCATCATGAAGAGCGAGAGCGTCTTGCAGTCGGCCTCGAGGCGGTTGCCCTTCAGCTGCTCCCAGTACGAGGCGACGAAGGTGCCGTACGCCTTCTGAATCTCGGGGTGGTTCCAGTCGACCGGCTTCGAGCGATCGCTGATGGCCGGCAAGCGTGGCCCGTTGATGGCCGCGGTCGTGAGGTACTGGAGCGGGTTGCCGCTCTTCTCGGCCGGCGTGCGCAGGTCGGTGCTGGCGAGCTTCGCGTCGAGGGCCTTGAGGGTCGCCGCATCGACGACACCGCTCGCAGGAAGGCCCGCGCTCGTCTGGAACGTCTTCACCGCGCGCTCGGTGCCGGGCCCGAACTTGCCGTCCACCGTGCCGACGTTCACGCCGAGGCGGGCGAGCGCGTATTGGACGGCGACGGCGCGGTCTCCGTTCTGACCACGCGCGAGGGGAACACTGCCAGCCGCAGCGAACGCGTTCTTGAGCGCGGCGTCTTTCGGAACGAACGGACCAGCGTCGGCGACATCGAACACCGCGCGCGCCTGGAGCGCCGCCGCGACCGTGGCCGCCTTCGTCGCAGCGCCCGTGTCAGAGGTCAGGTTGATGGAGCCCGCGTCTCCGTTGCGGTCGAACGCGTCGACGGCCTTGAAGAGCGCGGCGGCTTCATCGGCTCCGGCGATCTTCCCGTCGCGGTTCAGGTCGGCCTTCGCCACGTCGACGCCAGCCAGCTTCGGGTCGCGCCCTGCTTCGGCGACGTCGATCTTCTTGTCCTTCAGCGACTGCGTGAACTCGTTGCGGGAGAGGCGGGCGACCATGGTGGGGAGTCCTCAAGCACGAGGAGGGTGGAAGGCGCCAGCCCCCACCCTCGGCTCGGCGAAGTGAAGTGCTTCGGTTACTGAACGCGCAGCGTGTACGTGCCGTTGTTGCGCGCGAGCTCGGCGTTCATGTCGGCGCGGAACTGACGGAGCGTGGCGGCGTCTCCGACGATGCCGAGGCAGCCAGCGGTGCCGGGGCCAGCGCCATCGGGGTGAATGCGAAGGTACTGACGATCGCGGCCAGCACGAGAGTCGTAGAAGCGGTCGGAGCCCGGACGACGCGGGTCCTCCATCACGAAGCTGAAGCCGACGCCGTCGCGCGTGAAGCCCGCATCAGAGCGGCTGTTCATGTGCGCGCGCACCCGGAACTCACCCTGCGGCGTCGAGAAGCTGCGGCTGTTGCCCGAGCGGAATTGGTACGTGTGGCCGTTCACCGTCACCGAGCCCGTCACCATGCCGCGCGTGTTGCGGGGCGAGTCGATGCGCGCGGTGCCGTTGGTGGCGCTGCGGTTGCCGCCGTTGATGTCGACCGGGTTCGTGGTGCGGCGATCGAAGCCGTCACGACGAAGCGCCTGCATCGTCTTCGTCCCGACGACGCCATCGACCTCGAGGCGGCGCGCCTGCTGGTACTTCTCGACCGCTGCCTTCGTCTTCGGACCGAACGAACCGTCGGTCGAACCAGGGTTGAAGCCGGCCTGACGAAGCGTGTCCTGCAGCCGACGAACCGAATCACCACGCGAACCAACCGAGAGAGTGCTCATGCTCTGTTGTCGCAGCCGCGCGGGAAAGCGCGCACCTGCCGATCTGTAATTGGCGTTGATGTCGGAGCGTGTGGTTTCACGCGGTTCGGGAATTGCTCACTTCGTCTCTCATGCGCACTGCAGCGATGATTTTGAGCCTGATTCTGACTGGTTGCGGGGTCGATTCGTCTCAGCTTTCCGAGGCGCCTCCGGCGTTTCGCGGCACTGTGACCCTGAAGCCACAGAAGGCCACGCTGACTGGTACGCCCGTGCCGACCACCCTGGAATTCACGGTGATTGGCCGCGACCCGCTCTCGAAGAGCCAGACCGCGATGGCCTCGGTGCGATCATTCGATGGCAGGACCGAGCCCGTGGTGACGACGTCGACGGCGACGGGCGTGCGGTTCGAGTTGCTTCGCCTCTCGCCTCGCGGCTTCAGCATCGACTTCGAGCCGTTCGTCGCCCGCGTTCGGGGCCCGCGAGTGAACGTCTCGGGCACCATCAACCTGATGTCGGGCGACGTCATCGACTTCACGCCCTTCACTGGAGAGGTCGGCATCGAAGCGGAGCCTGGCGGCGCGGAGCTTCAGCTGCGCTCGAGCCGTCCGAGCGGCGCTCTCAGACCGTTCGACGAGCTCGAGCTTCGACTCGAGCAGCCGGTGGCGATGGAAGAGCTGCGCGAGCTGCAGGTGATGGAGAACGGAGCGCCGCTCGAGGTCTCGTTCGATGCGGTCTTCAAGCCGTTCTCGAACCTGTACCGGGTACAGAGCTCGCGGCTGCTCGAGCCGGGCGCGAAGCTCACGCTGGCTGGAGCGGTGAGTCACGCGGGTGCGGCGTTGGTCGTGCCGAGCGCTCCGCAGGTGGTGGTCGAGACGCCCGTCGGTGGTTGGCAGTCGACGTCGTTCGAGGTGAGAGCCAGCACGCGCGCGGTTGATGGAGCTCCGGTCAGCGGCCCCGTCACGCACGTGGTCGATGGTGCCGCGGTGTGGCGCAGAGAGGTCGTCCCAGCTGGGGCGCGTCAGCTGAAGCTGTGGGCGCGGTCGCTGGCGATCGTCTCGCAGGCGGCGCCGTCTGGGCCCGAGATCATCCTGGTGACCGAGGCCGGCACGGCTCGAGTGCTCGCGCGCGTCGACGCGACGAACGCATGCAAGGTCGATCACTTCACCTTCTGCAGCGAGTGGCGGGAGCTCAGCGTCGACGTGAGCGGCCTGAGTGGGCGCACCGTGTATCTCGAGACGACGTCGTCGGCGCAGACCTTCGTGGCGCCGCTCCAGAGCGGCTTTCAACTCGGTGAACCTGCTTTCAGCAACTGACGGAGGTGTGATTCGGTACGCCGCCGCGTGACCGGGGAAGCGACATCGTGAGCTGGATGGTGATGGCCATGCTTGCGGCGGCTCCGACGACGATCGCGGTCGATGGCTCGACGGTGTGCGCTCCGCGGGAGGTGCTTCAGCGAGAGCTGCGGCGGGCTGCCGTGCAGTTCGTCGAGGGTGGAGCGGCGCTGACGGTGCGGCTCACGCCCGAGGGCGCTGCGCATCGGTTGGTCGTGCGGGATGCCAGTGGAGCGGAAGTCATCGAGCGCGTGCTCCCGACGGCGTCGTGTCAGGAGGCGGGTGTCGCGGCAGCGTTGATCATCGATCGGTCGCTGCGAGACATCGTGGTGAGGCTGCCGCAGAGCGCGACGACGAAAGACGCGACGACGAAAGACGCGACGACGAAAGACGCGACGACGAAAGACGCGACGACG
>JBEOKA010000298.1:0-4930 GCA_040275325.1 Myxococcaceae bacterium
CCGTGGAGCCGCCCGCCGTGGAGCCACCCGCCGTGGAGCCGCCCGCCGTGGAGCCACCCGCCGTGGAGCCGCCCGCCGTGGAGCCGCCCGCCGTGGAGCCACCCGCCGTGGAGCCGCCGGCGATCACGAAGCCTCCACCTGTGTTCGCGTTTCCGCCGCCCGTCAGGTTGCTGTTGGGCGAACAGATGCCCAGGGAGCAGACGGAGCCGACGCCGCACGAGGTGCAGGCGTTTCCTCCGCGGCCGCACGCGGAGTTCTCGACGCCCGCGACACACTGATTGTCCTGACAGCAGCCGGTGCTGCACGTGGTCGGGCCACAGGCAGGAGGTGGCGCAGAGCACGACGAGAGAACGACAGCGAAGCCGAAGAGACCCGTGAGAATGTGACGCATGCGGCGACGATACCCACCGGAGGCCTGACAGGTGCAGGAAAAGCCCGCGTTACCGGGTGGCGCTGAGCGCTGGAGTCGCAGCGGCCTGCTGTTCCGTCGGCACCGTCGTCACGATGTCGAAGTGCTGCCCCGGCCCGACGGTGATGACGAGCGGCTCTGCGAGCGGAGTCGTCTCGGCCTGGTGTCGCAGCTCCACCGTCGGCTCCCGTGCCTTCACGCGGTGACGCTCGACCAGCGGCTCGAAGGGCTTCGAGAACACGCCATCAACCAACTTCGTGTGCACCACCGCAATCTCGGCCGGGTCGCATGACAGGCGCAGCTTCGAGAGCACGTCGGGCAACAGCTCGGCCTGGTAGTGCGTCTTCAGCTCCTGAAAGAGCGCGGGCTGTCGCTCGGGCGTCACCGTGCCGACGGTCGCGACCTCGAGCTTCGTCTCACACGGGCCGGGCGCGGCCACCTGGGGCCTGAACGAGACGCGGTACTCACCGACGGGCAACCGGTCTGCCTGCTCGCGCACCGGGCCATTCACCGTCAGCCGCTCGAGCACCAGGGTGCCGGGGTGATTCGACGAGACCGTTGCGTAGGGCTCCTGTTCGACGATGAACGCGCCCGCGTCGTAGAGCAGGTCTGACTTGAGGTCGAAGCTGACGTCACGGCCGCGCGAGACGAAGTTGTTCGCCAGCCGCGAGAAGTCGAGCTCGATGCGCTTCACCTTTCGCGGCGCCACCCATGCGCGCAGACACGACGCGCTCACTCTCGTCACGCGCTCGGCCACCACGCCGTCGACGCGCACGTCGAAGTCCAACATCCACAGCTCGCGGCCCACGCTCTTCTGGTGCGGCCCAGCCGCCGAGACGAACACCGGCTCGTTCAACGGCAACTCGACGCACAGCTGAATCGCGGCCGGCTTCACCTCGGCGAACGCGAACGAGGCCACCGTGCACAATGCAAAGACGATGCGGGAGGGCATGAACGCACGGCCCAGCATCACGCATGCCTTGCGCGACCCTCGACGCTTCGAGGACTTGGCGCGTCGCGAACTGGGTCATTCCAATCGGCCGGGTAGGGGAGCGCTGCGCTGACAGCCCGGTGACAGAGCCGTCTTACGACTTCGGCCATGGACATCGCCGTCGTGGTGAACCTGAACGCTCGCAGAGGCTCTGAACGCTTCGCTGCCTGGGCCCGCAAGCTGTTGCCGAACTCGAAGGTCGTGGCCACGCGCTCGGTCGACGACGTGAACCGCTTCGTCGACGAGGCGATGAAGGGGCCGACGCCACGGGTGGTGCTCTCGGGCGGCGGAGACGGCACTGCCATCGGCATTCTCGACGCCATGCGCGCGCGCGGGCTCTCGTTTCCCACGCTGGGCCTCGTTCCGCTCGGCACCGGCAACGCGTGGGCCTTCAGCACCAGCGCGCCGAAGCCCAAAGCGGCGCTGCAGACGATGCAGAAGGTGCTCGAGCGCGGAGACGCCACGCTGCCGACGAGCGACTTCTGGCTGCTCGAGGTCGAAGGCCGCCTCACGCCGTTCGCCGACGCGGGCTGGGGCGCCGAGATTCTTCACGACTACAAGGTGCAGCGCGCACAGGCGAAGATGTTCAAGACGCTCGTCGAAGGAGAGCTCGGCTACTTCACGTCACTCTTCGGCCGCACCATTCCGCGCAACGTGATGGCGAAGACGAGGCCGCAGGTGCGCGTGACGAACCTCGGCGAGCGCGCGTACACGTTCGACCCGCACGGCAACGTCGTCGAGGTGCCGAACGGCGGGCCGGGCACGGTGCTGTACGAAGGCCCGTACGGCGTCGCTGGTGCAGGCACCACGATGGAGCTCGGCTTCGGCATGAAGGCGCTGCACTTCGCGCGCACGAAGCCCGGCTTCATGCACGCGCGCGTGTACGCAGCGACGCCCGCGCAGGCGACGCTCAAGATTCCGTCACTGTGGAATGGCGTTCACCCGCTGCCGCACAGCCACGACTTTCTCGTCACCGCGTGCCGCATGGAGTTCGACCGCGAGGTGCCCGTCGAGGTGGGCGGCGACATCATCGGGCTGCGTCGTCAGGTGGAGTACCGCGTCGCGCCGCACATCGTGCCCGTCGTCGACTGGAGCCGCCTCAAAGCCCGCGCCTGAGAGCGGTTTCGACGGAAGCGTGTACGGTGGCGCATGCGCTTCGTCTTCGTGTGCTTCCTCGCGGCCGGCTGCATCGCGCCGCAGCCCCTGCTCGCATCGCCCACTGGTGAAGACGTCACGTTCTTCATCCACGGCTACCGCGCCAGCTTCCTCGCCACCGAGTCGGGCGAGCTCGCCTACATCACGCCGGGGCAGGGGCTCTCGAAGGGAGAGCTGTCGCTCGCGCTCCCGTTTGCGGGGCAACGCGACTTCCCGAAGTACGGCGCGCTGCACGCCGTCGGTCCGCTCACGCGCCTCACCGCGATTCCTTTTCTCCTCGACCTCGACCCGTACGCCTCGTGGATGGACTGGGCGAAGACGGCGCTGCCTGGCTTTCAGGTCTACGCGTACGACTGGCGGCAGGACATTCGTGAGAGCGGGCGGCTGTTGTGTGAACGCATCGCGGCCCTCGGGCCGAACCGCAAGGTGCGGCTCATCGGGCACTCGATGGGCGGGCTCGTGTCGCTCGCGTGTCTGCGCTCGGGCCATGTCGGCGCGCAGTCGGTGGTGAAGGTGGCCTTCGTCGGCACGCCCTTCAAGGGAGGCCCGGGCCAGTGGGACGACTTGCAGCGCGGCACGAAGTCGTCGAGCAACACGGCGCTGCTGGGGCCCGAGGCGCTGCTCACGTTTCCCGCGGCCTGGCAGCTGTTGCCGCCCGAGCCTGACTTCTTCGTCGACGAGCAGGGCGCGAAGGCCTCGGTGGCCGCCTACGACGCGCAGACCTGGCTCGCTCATGGCTGGGGCCTGTTCGCGGAGCCAGTCGTGCGCGACAACCCTGCCTATCGGGCGCAGCTCGAGGCACGCCTCGCCGAGCACGCGAGCTTCTGGAAAGTGCTGGGAGACCTCGAAGGCCCGGCTCCCGAGTGGAAGGCCCTCGCCATCATCGGCACGGGGCGGCAGTGCGACGTGGCGTGGCGTGCAAAGGGTGACGACGTCGACCTGACGGCCGCGCTGCGTGGAGACGGCGATGGCACCGTGGCATCGAACCGCGCCGTGCCGCCGAAGCCCATCGTGAGTGAAGTGGTGAACACGGGCGCCGAGCACACCGCGCTGCTCAACGATGACGGTGTGCGTGAGGTGCTGCGCCAGTTCGTGAAGTGAGACCCTGATCAAGTCATGGGAGTACGCCTGAGCACCGTTCTGGCGTCGGGGCAGAACTCCACCCAGACTCGCGCGATGCGCCTGCTCTCTGCCGTGGTCGTGCTCTCGATGTTCGCCTGTGAACTTCCCGACCCGGAGCCGATGGATGAGCCGATGGGTGGCGGCACGGCAGGCACGGGTGGTGGCTCTGCGGCGCTCCCGTTCGCGCCTGTCTTCACCTGGTACTCGCCTGCCGGAGCGACGGTGCCGCTGATGACGGTGAAGTGCACCACGCGCGGCACCAACGGCGTCACCGGCGAGATGATGAACTCACAGCCCGCCACACAGCCCGCGCAGGGCGCCGCGCTCTCGACGGTCACCGTGCCCGGCCAGCTGACCTACGGCGGTGGCACCATCAACTCGACGCTCACCGTCACGCCCTCGGGCAACACGGTCTCGGTTCGGTTCCAGGCGAACGGCACCGCGAGCTCGGGGCCGCGGCCGACCGATGACACCAACTGCTCGGCCATCACCACGGCGCGCTTCGTGGTGTGCCCGGCGTCGGTTGGGAGCTACCCCGTCACCCTCAAGCTTCGCGGCAGCGGCACCGAGGCTGTCCAGGGCACCTCGTCGTCGATGCTCGTTGCGCAGGTCACAGGCGGGAACATCAACGTGCAGCTCAGCTCGCTCGGCACGCTGCCCATGCTGCCGAAGGAGACGACGAAGTCCTCCGTCGACATCACGAAGACGGTCAGCGGCAGCGGCGACAACTGCCCGGTCGTCTCGATTCAGTCGACGCTGAACCTGTCGCCAGTGGCGGGTGGCAGCACTACCGCGGTCGCGCACACGCTCACCACCGACTTCACGACGGTGTTCGAGGTGAGCTCTCCGTGATGGCGGTCGGGCTGGCCTTCATGTTCGCGGCGGCCCCCGACGCAGGCATGCCCGCGCGCCGGGCGTACGTCGACGAGGTGATGGTGAAGGTGCGGAACGGCTCCGTCGACACCGAGAGCGAGCGCGACCGCGTGAAGCCCGAAGACGTGCCGCACCTCGCGCGCGAGTACCTGTCGTCGAAGAAGTGGGCCGAGAAGACGCTCATCGTCGAGCTCGTGCAGGACTCGATGGATCCCGTGCTCACCGACGTCATGTGGGACGCGCTCGGCGTGCCCGACTGCAGCGACGACACCTGCTGGTGGGTGCGCGCGACTGCGCTGAGCCACCTCGACGGCGACCTCGCGCGCTTCTCCCGCTACTACGAAGACCGCAAGCTGTGCCGCGCGACGCTCGAGAAGCGC
>JBEOKA010000299.1:0-29311 GCA_040275325.1 Myxococcaceae bacterium
GCTCCTGCAGCCGCCGCTGCTGCCGCGCCTTCGGCCAGCTCGTGGGCTGGCACCGCCGGGCTCGGCCTCTCGCTGCTCGGTGGCAACACGCAGACCATCACCTTCACGGGCTCGGTCGGCCTCGACAAGAAGTGGGAGCTGTGGACGCTGGGCATTCGCGCGACGGGCGCCTACGGCCTGACGAACCCCGACACGAGCGAGGGCTCGACGTCGGTGGCGCAGACGGTGGCCCGCCGCGCCTCGGCGACGGTGCGTGGCGACCGCAGCTTCGGTGGCTTCGTCGCCGCCTTCGCGCTGGCCGGCGCCGAGTTCGACCACGTCAAGAACATCGAGTCGCGAGCCTACGGTGAAGCCGGCGCCAGCTTCACGGTCTTCAACGAGAAGGAAGGCGACC
The DNA here is from genome assembly GCA_040275325.1 of Myxococcaceae bacterium. Classification (GTDB taxonomy): domain Bacteria; phylum Myxococcota; class Myxococcia; order Myxococcales; family Myxococcaceae; genus Xiheimicrobium. The sequence continues at coordinate 395 of JBEOKA010000299.1, forward strand.
TCGAGAAGACGTTCCTTCGCCTCGACGTCGCGCTCCGTGGTGGTCGCGAGACGCGCTTCACCTACTTCCCCACGCCGGCCGCGGTGAACCCCTACGAGATCTGGATTCTCGCGCCGCGCGTCGCCGCGACGTTCCGCTGGGCGCTCAACAAGAACTTCCGCATCTCGGAAGAGTTCGAAGTGCTGCCCTTCATGCTGCCGCCGACGACGGGCCGCTTCATCATCAACAGCAACACGAAGCTCAACGCGCGCATCACCGAGAGCGTCTCGCTCACCCTGGGCTTCCTGCTCAACGTCGATACCCTGCCGCCGAAGGCCACGCTGCGCCCGTATGACTACGCGCTGACGGCCGGCGCCGAAGCGCAGTTCTAAGCGCGACTCACTTTCGAGCCGAACACCTCGCCCGCGCTCACGAGCCGTTTCGTGGCCGCGGGCGTCGTGCGTTCGGCGTGTGCTCGGCGCTTGGGGTCGCGAGGTGGAGTACGGTTCGCGGCATGCTCCGACTCCTGCTGCTCGCGCTCGTCACGACGTGCTCCCTCGCGTTCGCCGACTCGAAGCTGCCGCCGCCCGCGAAGAAGCCGCTGACCTTCGGCATGTCGCACCCGTACGGTGAGGAGCAGGCACAGAAGGCGAAGGCGCTCATCGAGCCGTACCTGACGAAGGCGCTGGGCTCGCAGGTGACGGTGCAGCTGTTCCCCTCGTACGACGAGCTGAGCGACGCGCTGGCGACGAACAAGGTCGACCTCGCGTGGATTACGCCGCTCGCCTTCGTGCAGGCCTCGCAGAAGCACCGCGACGTGACGGCGCTGTCGAAGGCGATGCGCGCGAGCGACGGCGGGTTGTTCTACCGAAGCGTGTTCATCGTGAAGGCCGACTCGAAGCTCGAGGGGCTCAAGGGGCTTCAGGGCAAGAAGGTGGCGTGGGTCGGCAAGCTGTCGGCCTCGGGCTACCTCTTCCCGCGCGCCCTCATGAAGGAGCAGGGCCTGGACCCCGACAAGGTGTTCTCGAATGAGGCCTTCGCGGGCGACCACCCGGCGGTGTGCAAGGCCGTGCGTGACGGCAGCGCAGACGTCGGAGCCACCTTCGCGGCCGAACCGAAAGAAGGCGCTGCGCTCGAGGCGACGGGCTGCAGCGACGCTGGCCCCGTGACCGACTTCAAGGTCATCGCCTCGACGCCGAACCTGCCCAACGAGGTCATCGCGCACAGCCCCGAGTTCCCTCCGACGCGGGTGAACGACGTGATGATGGCCTTCGGGCGCATGGGCAATACGGCCGATGGCAAGAAGGTGCTCGCCGACGCGTTTCGCGCGCAGGGCTTCGGCGTGGCCGTCGAGGGTGACTTCGACCAGGTGCTGAACCTTCTGAAGACGAAGGACGTGAAGGCGAAGGTCGCACCGAAGGTGGAAGAGGCGCCTGCGGCTCCTGCGAAGCCGGCGAAGAAGGGCAAGAAGTAATGGCGTTCAGCGGCCGACGGCAGCGCGCTCGTCGTGGAGCGGCCGCCATCGTGCAGGTCGCCGGGCGCAGCAGGCGAGTTACCAGCTGCCTGAGCTGCCGCCGCCCGAGCTGCGCCCACCGCCATAGCTGCTGCTCGACGATCGCGAAGATGACGACGATGACCACGAAGAGCGCGAGGACGATGACGAGCTCGAGCTGCGGGTGATGCGCGCGGTGGTGCGCTGGTACGTGCGCACGTGGGAGCAGTGCGAGCACCGCTCGGTCACCTCGACGAGGCCGCCGCTGTACTCGGTCGCGTGGCGCAGCGTTCTGGACGACGACTGCGCCGTCTTGAAGTTGCAGCTCGAGCAGGTGCCGTAGCTCGAGAAGAACGCGCCGTAGCGCAGCACCAGCGTGTCGTCGCACCGGCCGCAGCGCCAGACGTCGTAGTCGACGCTGCCCAGTGACTCCTCTTTCTGCTGGCCGCTCGACAGGTGCGCGTCTTCGAGGTCCTCGCTCAACCGCTCGCGAGGCTGGCTGCAGGTCTCACAGACGCGCGGGCGGTTGCGATTCCACCGACGCAGCCACAGCAGGAACCCGACGACCAGCGCCGCGAGAGCGCCCCACAGAAAGCCGCCGAGCCGCCGCACGCCATCGCCCACGACGTCGCCGATGGGGCGCGACGGGAGCTTTCGGCGCAGCGCCTGGTCGACGATGGTGCCGCCTGCGAGCAGCCGCTCGAGCGCCGCGCCGGGCTGCTCCATCTGCGAGACCACGTGGCTCAGCTGCTGAAGCTCCCACGAGCCCGGCAGGAACTCGGGAGGCACCCTGATGATGGCGTCGTCGTTCGCCGAGTCGAGCGCGACGACCGCGAGCGGAGTGCCCGCGCGCAGCTGCGCCTCGAGCGCATCGACCAACTGCGACAGCGAAGGCCACGACCCGCTGCGACGAACGTGCAGGAAGACGACTCGGCCCTTCCCCTCTCCGTAGAGCCCTGCGCCGAGCACCTCGAGCTGCGCGCGCTCCGACGCCGAAAGCGTGCCGGCCAGGTCGAAGACCCACTGGCGGGGCGTTCGGTCGGCGAAGGCCTTCTCTTTGCGAACGTAGGCGGCCAGCGCCTCGTCGACGTCAGGGGCGACCGGCGCGCTCGATGGCACCACGACGGTCGGCGAGGCCGCCGCGAGCGCCTGCTGCACCGAGCGGGCGGCGCTGAGCAGCGCGGCGTCGGGGTCTTTGCGCTTCATGTTCGCGATGATGTCGTCACGCACGATGCGGTCGGTGACGTCTTGCGACAGCGGGGTCGACGAGCCGACGATGATCTCTGCCTTGCGGTCGTCGAGGGCGAGGAAGAGCAGCACGCCGTCGTTCCGGCCCGCGTTGCCGATGCCCCAACCATTGAAGAGCGAGGTGGCGAACTCACGCGGTACCGCGCCGGCCGTCGTGCGAACGACGATGACGCCGAGCTGCCCGAAGTCAGTGGCGTTGATGCTGGCGCCGATGACGTCGAGCGCGTCGAGCGTCTCGCGGCGAAGGGTACTCGTCGTGTCGAGCACGAAGTGGCCCGCCGGCGGTGGCGCGAGCGTGGGGGCTTCGGCGAACACCGGCAGAGTCAGCAGCGACAGCACGAGAGCCAGGCGCATGGCAGGCATGTTGAGCCTCGGCGTCGACGATGGCCAGCGTCACGTCACCGAGCCACGCAAACCGAACTCCCGTCGGCGCCGACCATGCGCCTCCAGCGTCGCCAGCGGAAGGAGCCGCGAAGCGACGAGCGACCGCCCACGGACTTCGTCGTTCACGTCGCGTTGCTGGCCCGGCGCGCCTTGTCCTTCCGGTACGACGAATACGTCCACAGCCAGGCAACGAGAGTGACCGGAGTCAGAATAATGGCAAGCAAGACGAGCGCGAGCATCAGGCCGGCGAGCGCTGCGGCGCCGAGCTGGAGCACGTCTTCGAACCGGGGAGCGACGCGCTCCTCGAGGGGCGCACACCCGAGCGCGCGGCGCACCTCGTCGACCGGCTGGTCGATGACCTCGTCGTGCGAGAGCGTCGTGTAGAGCGAGCGCGAGCGCGCGCCCCGCCAGAACGCGCGCAGGGTGCGCAGCGGCGCGCTCACGAGGCCAGCCGTCGTCCCCATCAGGTTCAGCAGCCAGGGCACCGCGAAGCTGCCGCAGCCCGCGGCGATCTCCCAGGCCGAGATCTCGAACTCGCCGATGATGTCCATTCGGTAGCCGGTGAGCACGTGATGCAGGTCGTGCAGCGTCACCGCCCGCCGCCGCGCGTCGGTGTTGGGGAACGGCATGGGCAGCGGCCCCAGCTTGAACTCGACCCACGCCTCCGAATCACCGCCGTCGTCGGGAATGCCGAACTTCGCGAACGCTGCCTGCTTCGCCTCTCGCATCGTCACCATGGTGTCGCCTCCATTCATGACCGCAGTCACTTTCTACTCCCTTGCGCATCGTCATGCACAAGGCCCCCTCCAGGAGTAAGAAGCCGGTCTCATCGAGGTGAGTCGTGGCGACGAAGCGGCGGGCGAAACCAGCGAAATCCGTGACTCCGGTCACCCCAGAGGTGGGGAAGCGTGAGGCCAAGAAGGAAGACAAACGCGCGCGCATCATCGAGGCGGCGTGGGCGCTGTTCGGCGAGCAGGGCGTCGACGCCACCACCACGGCCGACATCGCCGCGCGTGCTGGCATCGCGAAGGGCACGCTCTTTCTCTACGCGACCGACAAAGACGACCTCGTGTTCCTGATGATGCACGACCGGTTGGCCGAGGTGAGCGACCAGTATCTGGGCTCGGTGCCGAAGCGCGCGTCACTCGTCGAGCAGCTCACCCACGTGTTCGGCGGGCTGTATGGGCTGTACGCGGCGAGCGGAGACGTCGGCCGGCGCTTCGTGAAGGCGCTCCCCGGCGCGCAGGGCGACAACGCCGCGAAGGTGAACGGGCTGACGTTCGCGTTCCTGCACCGCGTGGCGGCGCTCATCATCGAGGCGCAGGCGCGAGGCGAAGTGCGCAGCGACGTCGAGGTGATGATCGCCGCCAACGCGGTCTTCTCGCTCTACTTCTCGGGGCTGATGGCGTGGCTGCAGGGCTTCGCCTCACTCGATGACGCGCGCGACACGCTGCTCCCGCAGTCCCTCGGGCTGCTGATGAGCGGGCTGAGCAGCCGCGCTCCCGCTCGAGGCTGACGGCAACAGAGAGGAACCCGGCGGAATCGGCCGAGCACAATCAGTGGAAGTGCCGCCAGCTGCCTCGCACTGTTGAAAGGCCATGGTCCGCACGACGCAGACGCTCGCCTCCATCGACACGGCCGCGCTGCCCGAGCTCATGAAGCAGTACCCGCAGGTCTGGCAACAGGTCGGCGAGCGGCTCGTGCAGGCGACGAAAGAAGGCCCGAGGTCGATGGAGGCCTTCGTGCGCCAGGCCCAGGCACAGGCCGCTCCCTGGCGCGCGCGCGTGAAGCGCAGTCATCACAACCCGCAGGTGCTGGTGCAGGCGTTGCCAGTGCTCGCGGCGGAGCGCATGGCGCGGCTCTCGATGGAGCAGACGCTCGTCGCCGCAGCGGCTGGCCAGACCGGCCGGGTCTCGCTCGGCACCTGGAGCGGGCTCATCATTCAGCGGCTGCTCTTCGAGCGCGGGCTGACGCGCAAGCCAGCGTCACTCGCCTCCTTCAAGTTCTGGTGGCCGCTCGTCACGAAGAAGCGCGCGCTGATGCCGCTCGTGCAGCAGCGGGGCATCTACTGCTTCTACACGCGAGAGCTCATCGCAGAGCTGAAGACGCTGCTCGAAGATCGCCCGACGGTAGAGCTCGCGGCCGGCGATGGAACGCTGAGCCGCTTCTTGTCGAACGCGGGCGCGACCATCACCGCCAGCGACGACCAGAGCTGGAGCCACGCCGTCACCTACCCCGCCGACGTAAAGAGGGCCGACGCCATCAGCGTGCTCGAGCGCGACCACCCGGCCGCTGTCGTCTGCAGCTTCCCGCCGCCGGGGAACGCGTTCGAAAAGCGCGTCTTCACCACGAAGTCGGTCGAGCGCTACGTCGTCATCACCAGCAAGCACCGCTTCGCCGCAGGCGACTGGAACGCCTACGAACAGCAGACGGCGTTCGAGTGGCACGTCGACGAAGCACTCTCGAAGCTCGTGCTCCCGCCGGAGCTGGACCCGGCGGTGCTCGTCTTCACGCGCAAACCGGTCGGCTGAACATCACAGCTCTCGACAGGCGAGGAGCTGCACGTAGGGCAGGCCCGCGGTGTCGCGGGTCGTGAAGGAGTCCTGGTTCGCGGCCCCGCCGTCTGGCTGAAAAGACTCCCACTGAAAGTTCGCGCCGGATGGACTCAGGCGCACCCACTGGTGGCCGTGCGCCCGGTTCTCACTGTCAGCCAGGGGCGTCGAGCCGAATTGGCGCCCCGAAGGCGCGAAGCCGCCCAGCGCCTCGGCGAACAGCTCGTGGTCGGACCATCCTCCGGGCGAAGGGTTCAGCCGACGCGCTTCCACCGGCGGCGCACGAGCATCAGCACGCCGAAGGCCAGCAGGCTGCTCGCGTCGGCCGAGGTGCACCCACAGCCACCGCCGCGGAACGTCACCTCGGGGTTGAGCCCGATGGAGCCGCCGTCTTCGATACCGCTGTTCCCGCCGTCGAGCAGCGCGCCGCCACCGTCGGGAGACGAGACGCCGCCATCCATCGTGGTGACCCCGCCGTCCGTGGCGACACCACCGTCGCCGTTCGAGCCGCCGTCAGCGCCGCCATCACCCGACAGGCGCACCGTGAAGCTGCTGGTCGCGTCGGGGCCACGGTTCATCGCCGCGTCGGTCGCGTCGACGCGCACCTGGTGCATGCCTTCGCTCAGCGCCTGACCGGCAGGCACGGCGAGGCTCCAACCACCATTCGAGTCGGCCGTCACCGTGCCCAGCAGCGTGCCGTCGACGAAGACGCGCACCGAGGCGCCGGGCTCTGCGCGACCCGTGAGGTTCGGCGTCGTCGTGGCGATGGTGCTGCCAGCCGCAGGCGAGACGATGGTCGGCGCGGCGGGAGCGACGGTGTCGATGGTGAGCGTCACCGGCGTCGAGGCCGGGCCCACGTTGCCGGCCGCGTCAGTCGCCGTCGCCGTGAAGACTCGCGCGCCATCCATCAGCGCCATCGGCACCGTGAAGGTGAACGTGCCCATCGCATCGGCCGTGGCCGTACCGATGACGGTGCCATCGACCCGAATGGTGACGGTGCTGCCTGCCTCGGCGGTGCCGGTGAGCGTCGGCGTGTTGTCGTTGGTGGCAGTGCCAGTCGCTGGCGCGGTGATGACGGGCGCGGCCGGCGCCGTCGTGTCGGTCGTGAAGCTCACCGCCATCGACGAGGGGCTCGTGTTGCCTGCGGTGTCGCGCGCGGTCGCCGACACGGTGTGCATGCCGTCGGCGAGCCCGGTCGTGGGCGTGAACGAGAAGCGCCCGAGCACGTCGGCGACGACGGTGCCCGCGACCATGCCGTCGATGGTGAGGGTGACGGTGCTGCCGGGCTCGGCCGTTCCACTGAACAGGGGCGTCGCGGTCGAGAGGAGCGCGTTCGACGCGGGAACGGTGATGATGGGCGCGGCAGGCGCGGCGGTGTCGACCGTGAAGGCGTTGACGGGCGAGACGGCGCCGGTGTTGCCAGCGGCATCGGTCGCGCGCGCAGAGACCGTGTGAGAGCCGTCGGAGAGCGTGGCCGGCAACGTCAACGACCAGGCTCCGGTGGCATCGGCGTTCGCGGTGCCAGCGATGCCCGAGTCGAGAATGACGGTGACGACGGCGTTGGGCTCCGAGGTGCCGGTGACGGTGACCATCGAAGAAGACAACGTCGCCCCGTTCGCGGGCGTGACGACGACAGGCGCGGCGGGAGCGACGGTGTCCACCGTCCACAAGAAGACGGCGGGCGTGGTGTCGACCTCGGTGGCCGAGAAGCGCGCGCGCACCTCGAGGCGGTGCTGGCCGTTCGAGAGCGTCGAGAAGGTGGCCGGGTTCGCGCACGTGGTGAACGCGCCGGAGTCGAGGCTGCACTCGTACGTCACCGGCGTCTTGTTCGACGAGAAGCTGAACTGCGCGGTGGCGTTCGGCGACGGCGTGCGCGGCCCGGTGAGAATGCTGGTGTCGAGCACGGTGGTGTCGATGGTGAAGACGACCTGCGTCGCGGCCGGAGACACGTTGCCTGCCGCATCACGCGCGGTGCCGCTGACCGAGTGCTGGCCCTGGCTCAGCGGCGCGGTGGTGAACGTCCAGTTGCCGCTCGCATCGGCGACGACGGTGCCGGCCGCCACGGAGTCGACGATGACGGTGACGATGGAGTTGGCCTCGGCGGTGCCGCGCACGGTCGGCGACGTGAGGCCGACGGTGGAGTTCGCGGCCGGCTCGGTGACGACGGGAGCTGCGGGCGCGACGGTGTCGACGGAGAACGCACGCGGCGCCGAGACCGACGACGAGTTGCCGATGCTGTCAGCGGCCTGGGCAGTGACCTGGTGCGGCCCATCGGACAGCGCAGAGGGCGGGTTGAACGAGAACGAGCCGGTCGACGACGCGACGGTGGTGCCGACGATGGTGCCGTCGATGCGAATCGTCACGACGCTGCCCGGGTCGGCCGAGCCCTGAATGAGCGGGCGGTTGTTCGACGACGCCGCGCCAGCAGTCGGCGACGTGAGCGTGGGAACGCCGGGCGCCGTGGTGTCGACGGAAAAGGCCACGGCAGGACCAGCCGCAGATTGATTGCCGACCGCGTCGGTCGCGCGCGCCCTGACCGAGTGCGCGCCTTCAGAGAGCGGAGACGGAGACAGCAGCGACCACGTACCCGACGCGTTCGCGGTGACGGTGCCGACGACGACGCCATCGACCTCGACGCGCACGGTGCTGTTGGGCTCGGCGGTGCCCGAATACGTGGGGCTCGAGCTCGACAGCGTGGTGCCCGCGACCGGACTCGTCACGAGCGGCGGCAGCGGCGCGGTGGTGTCGATGGAGAAGGTGACCGGCATCGACGGAATGCTCGTGTTGCCCGCGGCGTCACGTGCCGTCGCGCGAACCTGGTGCGAACCATCGGAGAGGCCGGTCGGCAGCGTGAAGCTCCACGTGCCCAGGCCGTTCACCGTCGCCGTTCCAACCGTGACGCCGTCGACGATGACGGTGATGACCTCTCCCGCGGTGCCCGTGCCGGTGATGGTGGGACGCGAGGTGTCGAGCGTCGCGCCAGCCGTTGGCGCGGTGACGAACGGCGCAGCAGGCGCGGTGGTGTCCACCGTCCACGAGAAGGTGGCGGGCGTCGGGTCGACCTCAGCGCCACGCACCGCACGCACGCGCAGCAGGTGGGCGCCGTTGGCGAGCGACGAGAACGTCGAGGGATTCGCGCACGCCGTGAAGCCCGCGTTGTCGAGGTCGCACTCGTAGCTCGCGCCGCCCTTGTTCGAGGCGAAGACGAAGTTCGCGACACCGGAGTTGCTGAGCGCGCTCGGGCCCGACGCGATGCTCGTATCGAGCACGGTGAGGTCGACGGTGAAGTTCGTCACCACCGACTCGGGGCCGATGTTGCCGACGGTGTCGGTCGCGCGCGCAGTGACGGTGTGGGGACCCGCCACCAACGCCATCGGCACCGTGAAGTTCCACGCGCCCGTCGCATCGGCCGTCGCCGTTCCCAGCGTCATGCCATCGACGCGAATGGTGACGGTACTGCCGGCCTCGGCAGTACCGGAAATGGAAGGCGTCGCGCTGCCGACCGTTCCGCCGTTCGCAGGCGTGATGATGATGGGCGAGTTGGGCGGCGTGGTGTCGACGACGAACTGGTTGAAGGCCGACATGGGGCTCGTGTTGCCGGCAGCGTCACGTGCCGTGGCGGAAACGACGTGCGTGCCATCAGCGAGCGCGGGCGGCGTGAACGAGAACGCTCCAGTCGAACCGGCCGTCACGGTGGTCGCGCTCACGCCGTCGATGAAGATGGTGACGCTGCTGCCCGCTTCAGCCGTGCCGGTGATGACGGGCCGGTTCACGTTGGTGCGGGTGCCGTTCGCAGGCGTCGAAACGATGGGCGCGGCCGGAGCTCCCGTGTCGACGACCCACGTGTACGAAGCCGGCGCGGGGTCGGTCAGCACGCCCACGATGGCGCGAACGCGGAACGTGTGGCTGCCGTTCGAGAGCACTCCCGTGGTGAACGGCGTCGTGCAGGCGGTGAACGCGGAGCCGTCGAGGCTGCACTCGAACGTCGCGGTCGGGTTGCTCGGCGACTGGAAGACGAAGGTGCCCGTCGCGGTGTTGCTCGGGTTCGGCGGGCGCGAGGTGATGACGGTGGTGGGCGCGTTCACGCAGGTGAACGTCGTCGGGTTGCAGACGCGGCCGCCGGTGCAGTCACTCGTCGCGACACACTCCCGGCAGACGGCCTGTTGGCCCGAGGTGCGGTCGCAGACACGCAGCGTGCCCGAGGTGCAGTTCGCGCTCGCCGAGGTGTTGGGAACGTTCGGCACCGTGCGCCCACCGGGCGGCTCGGCCGAGTCGAGCAGACAGTCGTTGTCGTCGTCGGTGTCCTGGAAGTCGTAGAGCCCGTCGCCGTCGGTGTCGGGCGCGATGCTGGTGCAGCTGGTGCCTTCGTTGCGGTCTTCGAGGCCGTTGCCGTCGGTGTCGAGCGCTTCGGCAGGGCGCAACTGCACGGCCCAGTCGTTGAGGCCGTTGGCGCCGACGGTCTGCACCGAGACGGGCCGCGTCGAGGTGATGGAGTACTGCTGGTTCGCGGGCAGATTCAAAAACCCATCCGCGCCGAGCGTCACCGTCGTCGGAGCGCCGCCGCTCGAGTACGTCACCTGCGTGTTGGCCTCGAGCGCGAACACCGTCGCGCCCTGCGTCTGCGACGAGAGGAAGAACGAGCGCCCCTGGTCGCCGAAGTTCGAGGTCAGGTCGTCGCCCATGTCGGCGATGCCGTCGCCGCCCTCCTGGTCGCCGGCCCAGATGGTGACCGGGCCCGACGCGACGAGGCGGTACTGCGCAGTGCCGAGGCTCGCGAAGCCGTTCGCGGCGGTGTTCAAGAAGGCCGAGTTCGCCGCGACGGTGATGTTCTGGTAGCCGGCCGTGTTCGCCAGCGCGCCGCCAGTGACGGTCTGCAGGCTGAAGGTGATGGCGCTCGAGCCTGCGTTGAACACCGCGAGTGAGCCGCGCCGCCACGCGTAGGTGGAAAAGTAGAACTCGACGCCGCGATCGTTGTTGCAATCATTGACACGACCATCGGCGTCACGCGCGACGGGTGGAATCTGTGTATTGCCATTGCCCGAGTTCGCCTGAATCGCGATGAGCGCCGCCGAGGTGACGGCTGCGGGAGCCGAGGACTCCACCGCGTACGTCTGGTTCGGCACGACCGCGGGAATCTGCCAGCGCTGCCCCGTCGAGAGCGTCGGGCTCACCGCGACCTGATTGCCCGACCCATCGAGCACGCGCACGACGGCCGGGTCTCGCGCGTAGACGAACTGCTGGTTCGCGCCGTTCGCCATCGGCGTGAACACGAAGCGCGTGCCCCAGTACTTTCGTCCGTCTTCCTGCGGGTAGAAGAAGCTGCCCGAGTAGTTGCAGCAGTCGTAGCCGAGCACCGCGAGCACCGGCCGCGAGGTGACGAGCTTGAACTCGCGCGTCGCGTTGAGTGACACCACGATGCGCGCGAGCCGCGCGATGGTGCCCTGCTGCACGAGGGTGTTCGCCGGCAACGCGCGAACCTCGAACGTCGTCGACGCCGCGATTCCCACGAGCGTCACCTGACCGTTGTTGTCGGGGTTGCGGCCGTAATAGGTCTCGGCGTTCGTGACGGCGGCGGCGAGCAGCAGACAGCAGGACAGCGCGCGCGGGGCGAAGGCGAGGTTCACGAGAGGCTCCGTGGGAGGTACGGCGGGGCTGCAGAAGTGTGGCGATGCTGCACCGCGAAGGCAAGCTTGTTTTGAAGTAATTACATGGACTTACAACGACTCACGGTGCACGAACGACACCAGCCGGGCTTTGAGTGATTCTCCGGCCTTCGAGGTGGGGTGGGTATGCAGACCGCGACATTCGACGTCGATCGACCCGGGTCACTCTGCACGCGTTTCTCAGCGAGACCCTGCGTGAAGGTGCTCCGGAGTGGGTTGGTGTTCGTGCTGATCAGCACCAGCGCCTGGGCCGGAGACCCGTGCGTGAAGGTGACGCAGAAGACGTTGGCCGACGGCGTCGAGCTGTGGGCCGACCTCTCGACCTGCACCGAAATCACCATGAGCGTCACGGCGGACGAGACGAACGTGGTGAACGAGCTGCCGCCCATCATCGACTCGGCGGGGCGAACGCATTTTCTGGCCGCGAAGTGGAAGCAGCTCGATCGCGACGCGGCGTGGAAGCTGAAGGACTGGAAGTACCGCTGGAAGCTCGGGCGTCGGCTCGTGGTGCTCCCGGCGGCGGTGACGTGGAAGCGTCCGTTCGCGGGCACGTTCAAGCTCATTCAGGGGCCGCGCGGCACGTTCAGCCACTTCGACGGCTCGCAGGACGAAGAGGCGTACGACTGGGAGATGCCCGAAGGCACGCCGGTGCTCGCCGCGCGGGATGGCGTCGTCGTCGGCGTGCGCAGTGATTGCTCGGTGGGCGCGGTCGACGAGGCGCTGAAGAACGAGAACAACTACGTCGTGCTCCGCCACGAAGACGGGCTCTTCAGCGAGTACAACCACCTCAAGCAGGGCGGCGTGACGGTGAAGCTCGGAGACAAGGTCACGGCGGGCCAGCAGCTCGGCGAGTCGGGCAACACCGGGTACACGTCGAAGCCACACCTGCACTTCTCGGTCTTCCACACCATCGACGGAACGTTGCGGCAGGAGGTGCCCGTGTCGTTCAACGGCAAGCGCCGCACGGGGCCGGACGAGAAGATTCGCAAGGCCGTGCAGGAAGCGAGCGACGCCATCGAGGCCATCGACGCGAAGTGAAGTAAGTCGGCGCTCCCCCGTGCAGCCACTCGACATCGCCATCGTTGGAACCGGTACCGCTGGGAGCGCGAGCGCGCTTTTCCTCGCGAGGCAGGGCCATCGCGTCACCGTCTACGAGAAGGTGATGGACCCACGGCCCGTCGGCGCCGGCATCATGCTGCAGCCCACGGGCATGGCCGTGCTCTCGGCGCTCGGGCTGGTGAACGAGGTCGTCGCGCGTGGAGAGCCACTTCGTCACCTCGTGGCCGAGACTCCGTCGGGGCGGCGCGTGCTCGACCTCGCGTACGCCGACCTCGCCGCAGATTTGTACGGCGTGGGCCTGCATCGCGGCGTGTTGTTTCAGTCGTTGTTCCGCGCGGTGCAGACCGAGCCTCGCGTGACGCTGAAGCTCGGCCACGACATCGAAGACCTCGCGCGTGACGAGCGTAGGCACTTCCTCGTCGAGCGTGAGACGAAACGAAAGCTCGGCCCGCACGACCTCGTCATCGTCTGCAACGGCGCGCGCTCGAGCCTGCGTGACGACACGGCGCACGAGAAGATCGTTCGGCGCTACCCCTGGGGCGCGTTGTGGGCCGTGGTGCCCGACGTCGAGCATCGCTTCACGGGGCGGTTGTTTCAGGTGGTGAAGGGCACGCGCATGTTGTCGGGCCTGCTGCCGACGGGGCTCGGGCCTGACGGCTCCACGCCGCTCGTGAGCCTCTTCTTCAGTCTTCGCGCTGACCGGCTCGACGCGTTCAAGGCGAGCGACTTCGAGGCGTGGAAGGCGCAGCTGCTTCGCGACATGCCGGCGACGAAGCCGGTGCTCGAGCAACTGCACACGCACGACGACCTGCTGTTCTCGGAGTACCACGACGTCGTGATGTGGCCGTGGAACGTGGGCCGCGTCGTGTACCTGGGAGACAGCGCGCACGCGATGAGCCCGCAGCTGGGCCAGGGCGCCAACCTCGCGCTCGTCGACGCCGCCACGCTCGCGGAGTGTCTGAGCAGCAACGATGGAATCGACGACGCGCTGTTTCGCTACTCACGCACGCGGCGCACGCACCTGGGCTGGTATCAGTTCGTCACGCGCTGGCTCACGCCGTTCTTCCAGTCAGACCTCACGCCCCTCGGACTCGTGCGTGATTCGTTGTTTGGGCTCGCGTGCAAGCTGCCCATCGTTCGCAGTGAGATGGTGGCGATGATGTCGGGGCTGTCATTGGGCCCGTTCCGCCGGTTGCCGTTGCACTCGAGACCACCGCGATTGCCATGATTCGTCTGACTCGCTCGCTCGAAGCGCAGGCCACGCCGATCGCATCGCAGTGCACGCACTGCTCAGGCCGCACGGAGCGGACTACATCGCGTGCATGACGACTGACTTCGACGTGGTGATCCTCGGCGGCGGGCCGAGCGGGCTTCAGGCGGCGCTCTCACTCGGCCGCGCTCGCAAGCGGGTGCTGCTCTGCGACGCCGGGCCCAGACGAAACGCGGCGGCGGTGGGCGTGAACAACTTCGTGACCCGTGATGGCATCGCGCCCGACGCCTTCCGCGCAGAGGCTCGGGCTCAACTGAAGAAGTACCCGAACGTCGAGGTGCGCGACGTTCGCGTCGAGCGCATCACTGGCGAGAAGGACGACTTCGTTCTCGACTCGGGAATTCGCGCGCGCCGCGTGCTGCTGGCGACGGGCATGATCGACGAGCCGCCGGCCCTGGAAGGCCTCGCACCACTCTGGGGCCACTTCGTTTTTCAGTGCCCGTACTGCCATGGCTGGGAAGCGCGCGATGCCAGGTGGGGCTACGTGGCGCCCGCGGGGTTTCCGCCGCAGCACCTCATGGCGTTCGTGCTGCAACTGCGGGGCTGGTCGAACGAGGTGACGCTCTTCGTGAGCGCGCTGCCCGATGACGTCGCGGCGACGCTGCGTGGGGCGGGCGTGAGACTCGAGCAGGCTCCGGTGAAACGCCTCATCGGTGGCGAGCGGCTCACCGCGGTCGAGCTGATCGATGGAACGACGGTGGCGTGTGACGCGCTGTTCATGCACCCGCCGCAACGACAGGTGCCGGTGGTGCAATCGCTTGGGCTCTCACTGGACGAGGAAGGCTTCGTGAAGGTGGACCCGATGACGAGAGAGACATCGAGGTCGGGCATCTACGCAGCGGGCGATCTGACGACGCGCTTGCAGGCTGCGGTCATCGCCGCTGCGGCAGGAATGCAGGCCGCGGCCATGCTCAACATGGAACTGCAGGTCTCGGTCTCGCTTCGGGGCGCCGCCCGCAAGTCGTGAGCACCGGTGCTCTCAGCGAACGCGCAGTGAAGCGGCCGACCGCCACGCAGCCGGAGTCGCCCCATGCGCGCGCCGAAAGGTGCGAATGAAGTGCGTGGAATCGGCGTAGCCCACGCGTTCGCCGATGACGTCGACGCGCTCATCGGAGTGGAGCAGCAAGCGACGCGCCTCGGCCATTCGGCTCGCAGTGATCCACTCGGTCACGTTGCGCCCGGTCGCGGCCTTGAGCGCGCTGGTGACGTAGGTGGGCGTACGCCGCACGGCGCGAGCGACATCGCGGGCGGTGAGTTTGCTGAAGGCGCTTCGCTCGATGAAGCGCAGCGCGTCGACGACCACGCCGCCGGCCTGCGCGGGCCGTTGGGGTGACGCCGCGCGATCGATCTCCGAGAGAATGAGCGTGAGCAGTGCGTGCTGCGCGGCCTGCTGCTCCGACGCGGCGACGAGTTCACGAAAGAGCGACTCGAGCCAGGGGCGGCGTTCTTTCGGAATCGAGATGACGGCTGACGCGCCGTCGCGAACGCGCTCGAACGGGGCGAGGAGCGCACCTGCCCCATGGGCCGTGAGACACGACACGCAGAAGCCGAGCATCCACGCGGCGCTGTTCTTTCGTTCGAGCGCGCGGTGGGGAGCGCCTGCGGGCACGAGGAGCACGTCGCCGGGCCGTGCGGTGAAGTGGCCATTCAGCTCGACGCGGCTGTGGCCTTTCGTGATGTAGGTGAGCGCCGCGTGGCTATGGGTGACGGCGCGATCGACCGGCACGCTCAGCGCAGCGATGCGGTGGTGGCCGACGACGACCGGCGCGCCGATGCCAGCGAGACCTTCGCCGGCCTGGGGGCGTTCGCTGGTCGCGCGCGTCACGCGACGTGGGTAACAGGTGACGTCAGCGCTCGCCAGTCGGTCTGGCTGTCAGTGACCGGCTGTTGCCTGCTGCCATTCGGCATCGGTGACGATCTTCTGCTTCCACGTCTCGTGACACGCGGTGCAGGTCTTCAGCGTTGCGTCGAGCGCGGCCAGCACCTTCGCCTTGTCTTTCTCTTTCGCAGCAGCGGCGATGCCATCGGCGGTGGAGTGAAAGCCCAGCGCCTGCTCGGTGAACCCGGGAGCGCCCTTGCCCATGTGGTTGCACATCTGGCCCATCTGCGGTGACGAGCCGATGCGCGACGCGGCCGCCTCGATGCGCGCGAAGTCGTCGGAGCCGAGCGCCGAGACGATCTCCTGCACCGCGACGAGGTGCTCTCGCATGTTCTGCTTTTGATGGTTCGCCATCATCGGCAACAGCGGCACCGGTTTGCGTGAATCGATCGCGTCGAGTGCGTCTGCAGCACTCGGCGCTGGCATCGGGGCAGGCGCGGCGATGACGACCGGCTTCTGACACCCGACCAGCAACACCATCAGCAGCAGACGAACCCTATTCACGGCTCACCTCCTTCAACAGCTTTGCAACGTCAATGGACTGTTCAGGCGTGAGCGTGATCAGCAGATCAGCTCCATCGTTTCTGACCTCGACCCGCACGCCCGGAGCCTCGCTGCGCACGAGCACACTTCGGCGCCACAGCCGCCACCCACCCTCGATGGGCATCGTCTCGAGGTTGTGCAGCCACGCCTCACGCGCTCCGCCCGGCATGACGCGCCACTCGAGCGTCGTCGCCGTGCACCGCTCGATCCGCTCACCCGGCGCATCGGAAAGCGCCGTCAGCTGCCACGCCTTCCACGGCTCGCACGGAGCGGCAGAGCGGGAACAACTGGCAAGCGTGAGGAGCAGCAGCCACCGACGCACCCGGCCAGTCAGCCACAACGGCGGCGGAAGGCCACGGGGAAGCTGGTAGACCACGCCCCATGCTGCGAGACGCCACCCCGAAGACCATTCGCCTCTCTGAGTACACCCCGCCCGCGTTCACCATCGAGCGCGTCGCCCTCACCTTCGACCTCGACGTCGACCACACGGAAGTCGAAGCCGAGCTCGTCATTGCGCGAAAGCCGGGCGCCTCGGGCGACATCATTCTCGACGGAGACCGTGACGCCGAAGGCTCGGGCCAGCTGCTCTCCATCGCCATCGACGGAAAAGCCGCTCCCGAGTCGGCGTACTCGCTCGGCGACAACTCGCTCACGCTCAAGTCACCGCCGCAGAAGTTCACGCTCACCACGCGCCGCAAGCTGACGCCGTCGAAGAACAAGAGCCTCGAGGGCCTCTACGCCTCGGGCAGCGGGCTCTTCACGCAGTGCGAGGCCGAGGGCTTCCGCAAGATCACCTGGTACGCCGACCGCCCCGACGTGATGAGCATCTTCACCGTCACGCTGCGCGCCGACCCCGCGAAGTTCCCCGTGCTGCTCAGCAACGGAAACAAGGTGAGCGAGCGCGAAGAGACGGTCGGCGGAAAGCTGCGTCGCGTGGCGGTGTGGCACGACCCGCACAAGAAGCCCTGCTACCTGTTCGCGGTCGTCGCGGGCAACCTGACGGCGCGCTCCGACTCGTTCACCACGATGACGGGCAAGAAGGTCGACCTGAACGTTTGGGTGCGCGCGCACGATCTCGACCAGACCGCGCACTGCATGGACAGCCTCAAGAAGTCGATGCGGTGGGACGAGACGCGCTTCGGGCGTGAGTACGACCTCGACGTGTTCAACCTCGTTGCCGTCTCGGACTTCAACATGGGCGCGATGGAGAACAAGGGCCTCAACGTCTTCAACACCAAGTTCGTGCTCGCGCGGCCCGACACGGCGACCGACGTCGACTTCGCGAACATCGAGGGCGTCGTCGGCCACGAGTACTTCCACAACTGGTCGGGCAACCGCGTCACCTGCCGCGACTGGTTCCAGCTCTCGCTCAAAGAAGGCTTCACGGTCTTCCGCGACCAGGAGTTCTCGTCTGACGTCGGCTCGCGCGCGGTGAAGCGCATCGAAGAGGTGCAGCGCCTGCGCAGCCTGCAGTTCCCGGAAGATCTCGGACCGACCGCGCACCCCGTTCGCCCCGACAGCTACGTGGAGATCTCGAACTTCTACACGGTCACCATCTACGAGAAGGGCGCCGAGGTCGTGCGCATGTACCTCACGCTGCTCGGCGAGCAGCTCTTCCGCAAAGGTACTGATTTGTACTTCAGCCGCCACGACGGTCAGGCGGTCACGACGGACGATTTCCTCAAGTGCATGGCCGAGGTCAGCGGTCGCGACTTCACGCAGTTCTCACGCTGGTACTCGCAGGCCGGCACGCCGAAGGTGACGTCGAAGGGCACGTGGGACGCGGCGAAGGGCACGTGGACGCTGACGTTGACGCAGACCGTTCCGCCGACGCCGGGCCAGCCGACGAAGGAGCCGATGCTGATTCCCCTCGTCACCGCACTGCTGGGCAAAGACGGAAAGCGCGTGCCGCTCGTGGTCGACGGTGTCGCGCGTGGCACCGAGACCGTGCTCGAGCTGACGAAGAACGAGCAGCAGTTCGTGTTCTCGGGGCTCAAGGAGGCTCCGGTGCCGTCGCTGCTGCGCGGCTTCTCGGCGCCGATTCACCTCGAGACCGATGACGACGAGCGCGCCCTGCTCTTCCGCCTCGCGCACGATGACGATGCGTTCAATCGCGTCGAGGCCGGCCAGGAATTGTTCCTGCGTCACCTGCTCGCGAACGTGGCGGTGATTCAGTCGGGCAAGGCACCTTCGGCTCCGTCAACCCAGCTGGTCGAGGCCGTGAAGACGGCGCTGTCGACCGCGCTCTCGGGTGGAGATCCCGCGTTGCTCGCGTTGGCGCTCAGCGTTCCCGGACTCGACGTGATTGGCGACCGTCTTCCCTGGGCCGACTACTCGAGCGCGTACCAGGCCCGGGAGCACCTCGTGACCGCGCTGGCGACTTCGCTGAGCGGGCTCATCGGAGAGGTGGATGCGCACCTGTCGAAGACGCTCGATGGCGCGGCGTATCGGTTCTCGCCCGATGACGTCGGCCGTCGCAGCCTGAGCAACGTGATGGTCGCGTGGCGTTCGCGGCTGCCCGATGGAGAGAAGTACGTGCTCGCGCATCACCAGCGCGCTGGCTCGATGACGGACACGCAGTCGGCGCTCGCGTTGTTGTCGAACACCACGGGAAAGGCCCGCGACGAAGCGTTCGCGAACTTCTACGCGAAGTGGAAGGGCGAGGCGCTCATGGTCGACAAGTGGTTCGCGCTGCAGGCGATGAGCACGCGGCCGACGACGCTCGACGACGTGGTGGCCCTCACGAAGCACGAGGCGTTCACGCTCGAGAACCCGAACCGCGCGCGCTCCATCATCGCGGCGTTCGCCATGAGCAACCCGCTGCGGTTCCACGAAGCGAGCGGCCGTGGCTACGCCTTCCTCGGCGACCTCGTGCGCACCATCGACGCGTTCAACCCCCAGATCGCCGCGCGCATGATGACGCCGCTGACGCGCTGGAGACGGCAGGACCCGGCCCGTCAGGCGCTCATGAAGCAGCAACTGCAGCGCATTCTCGACCGTGAAGGCTGCAGCAAAGACGTCTACGAGATCGCCACCAAGTCGCTGGCGTGACGCTCACGGGTCGCAGCTGGTGTTCGCGTACTCGCCCACGCCCGAGGCACGCAGCACCAGCGTCGCGCCCGCGTTGCACAGCTTCGCGCCGTCGAAGTTGGCGGCCTTGAAGTCGGCTCCGTTCTTCGCGTCGTTGGTCGCGGGGTCGGCGCCGCAGAGCGCGTACAGCTTGTCGGCCGCCTGAATGAGCTGCGCGTCGGTGCCGACGAAGACGAGCCCGGGCAGGTCGTGCACCCGGAAGAACTGCAGGAACGTCGGGTCGATGATGAGGCCCTGGTGCTTCAGGTAGTAGTGCTCGCCGACGGGCTGCGTCTCCTTCTTCATGCGGTCGGCGCGCACCTTCGTCTTCGAGCCTGAGAACAGTCGGCCACCGGCGCTCTGGCTCTTGAGCATGCACGAGCCCGCCTTCGTGTCGGGCACCACGCCCGCGCCCGAGGTCTTCAGCGCTGACTTCTCGAGCGAGGGAAACCAGCTGAAGTCGGTGCCCGGGCCGCAGCCCTCCTGCTTCTTGTCGGCCTTCTTCTCGTCTTCCTTGTCGTCGTCGGCGGGCTCGTCTTCCTTCTTCGGCGTGAACCACGCGAGCGTGTGCACGCTGGGTGGGCTGCCACCGTCGGCCGACTCACCTTTGATGCGCACCCAGCACTCCCGGAAGATGCGGTCGGGGTCTTCTTTGCCCTCTCGTTTTCGGGCCGGGCCCACGAACTCGAGCGTCGGATGGTCTCGGAGCGCCTCTCTGCACGCCGCGTCGGCCGAGCCGAAGGTGCCGGTGACGCTGTTCACCTCCCAGTGTTGGGCGAGGGCGACCGAAGAAACGAACATCGCAAGCAGCATTGGGTCTCCTGACGAAGGGGAGCACAGCTCAACGACAGTTTCGCTTCACCGAACTCTCGAGCAGCTGCTTGTCGGCGGCAGTCTCTTTGCCCTGATTGAACCGCTCACGCACCTCAGCGCCCAGCTCGTCGTAGAGCACCGCCGCGACGCAGCCGCAGAGGAACGCATCACGACCGCGACCCTTGCAGTCGGCGATGTACTCCTCGCGCGTCTGGTCTCTTGTTGCCGCGTCCTGAAGGACCTGGGTCACCACATGGGACTGAACCTGTGAAGCCAGGCCCGCGCCCGAGCCGAGCATCAGGAGCGCCGTCACGTTCAACGCGAGCGGCCGCAGGTTGTCTGCGCGAAACAACGCGATGAGCCCGACGATGGGAAACACCGCAGCGCCGACGAACCAGCCAATGCCCAGGCCCCACGCGACGATGAGCGTCCACAGCCCCGCCGCAGCGCTCAACAGGCCGCCAGCGCCCATCAACACCACCCCGACGCCGCCACGAATGGGCCCGATGAGCGCGCCCAACAGCAACAGCACCGCCGTGCCTCCGAGCAGGTACCACGGCAGCCTGAACGGTGGCGGAGCCGCTTCACCACTCGAGTACGCGGTGATGAGCGCTCCATCGGCAGGCTGGTAGCGCGGCGGCTCGTACACGGGTGACGGCGGTATCTGCTCGGCCAGACTCGGCTCGGGTTGCTCGGCCGCCGTCTTCGCACACCTCGGACACCCATCAGGCCGAGCCCGGTACTTCAGCCCGCACGTCTGGCACTGCATCCAGTCGTCCACGTGGCCTCCCCGAGCCCTCAGTCTGCCTTGTCTGTTGGCAGTTGACTCATTCGTCCGTCGAGGCGAACACGTCACCCCTCAGGAGGCATCACTTTGGGTTCGTTCAAGGAAGTCTCGTCGGAAGTCGAGTTCGGCGCGCAGGAGCACGGCGTCATCGACCTGTGGAAGAAGCAGAACACCTTTCAGCGCTCGGTCGACCAGCGCACGGGCGCTCCGAACTTCATCTTCTACGACGGCCCTCCGTTCGCGACCGGCCTGCCGCACTACGGCCACCTCGTCGCCTCGACGCTCAAGGACATCGTGCCGCGCTACTGGACGATGCGCGGCTTCCGCGTCGAGCGCCGCTTCGGCTGGGACACGCACGGTCTGCCCATCGAGATGCAGGTCGAGAAGAACCTGAACCTGAACGGCCCGCACAGCATTCGTGAGTTCGGCGTCGCCAAGTTCAACGAGGCCTGCCGCGGCAGCGTGCTCACCTACGTCGAGGAGTGGCGCCGCACCGTCACCCGCGTCGGCCGCTGGGTCGACTTCGACAACGACTACAAGACCATGGACCTCTCGTTCATGGAGAGCGTGTGGTGGGTCTTCGCCGAGCTCTGGAAGAAGGGCCTCGTCTATCAGGGCCGCCGCGTCATGCCGTACTCGTGGCGCCTCTCGACGCCGCTGTCGAACTTCGAAGCCGGCCTCGACTACCGCGACGTCGACGACCCCGCGCTCACGGTGCGCCTCGTGCTCGACGAAGCCATCGGTGGAAAGAAGACCTCGCTGCTCGTGTGGACGACGACCCCGTGGACGTTGCCGTCGAACCTCGCCGTCGCCGTGTCGAATGACATCGAGTACGTGGTGGTCGATCACGAAGACGGCCAGCGCTACGTGCTCGCGAAGGACCTGCTCACGCAGACGGTCGGCGAGAAGGCCACCGTCGTCTCGACGCTGAAGGGCTCGGAGCTGGTCGGCAAGACGTACACGCCGCTGTTCCCCTTCTTTGCGGACAAGAAGACGAAGGGCGCGTTCCGCATCATCCACTCCGGGCACGTGACGACGACCGACGGTACGGGTCTGGTGCACATGGCGCCGGCGTTCGGCGAAGACGACTTCACCGCGTGCCAGAAGAACGGCATCGACGTCGTCGACCCGGTCGACCCCGAGGGCAACTTCACGAAGGAAGTTCCGCCGTACGCGGGCAAGAACGTGAAGGAGGCCGACAAGCAGATCATGGCGGACCTCAAGGCGCAGGGCTCCGTGTTCAAGCACACGCAGATTCGCCACCCGTACCCGTACTGTTATCGGTCGGGCACGCCGCTCATCTACAAGACGACGCCGAGCTGGTACGTGAAGGTCGAGCCGCTGCGCGAGCGCATGATGGCCGCGAACCGCTCCATTCACTGGGTGCCGGGCTTCGTCGGTGAGGCGCGCTTCGAGAACTGGCTCAAAGAGGCGCGCGACTGGTCCATCTCGCGCTCGCGTTTCTGGGGCACGCCGATTCCGTTGTGGGTGAGCGAAGACGGAACCGAGATGCAGTGCGTGTCGTCGGTGGCCGAGCTTCAGCAGCTCACGGGCGCGCAGGTGACGGACCTGCACCCGCACAAGATCGACCACCTGACGTTCACCAAAAACGGCAAGCTGATGAAGCGCATCGGCGACGTGTTCGACTGCTGGTTCGAGTCGGGCTCGATGCCGTACGCGCAGGTGCACTACCCGTTCGAGAACAAGGAAGCGTTCGAGAAGGCGTTCCCCGCGCAGTTCATCGCCGAGGGCCTCGATCAGACGCGCGGCTGGTTCTACACGCTGCTCGTCCTCTCGACGGCGCTGTTCGACAAGGCTCCGTTCAAGAACGTCATCGTGAACGGGCTCGTGCTCGCCGAAGACGGCTCGAAGATGTCGAAGAGCAAGCAGAACTACCCCGACCCGAACAAGGTCATCGAGCAGCACGGCGCCGACGCGCTGCGGGCGTACCTCATCAACTCGCCGCTCGTGCGCGCCGAGCCGCTGCGCTTCTCGGAAGCCGGCGTGAAGGAAGTCGTCCGCACGGTGCTGCTGCCGCTGCAGAACGCGTGGAGCTTCTTCACCACCTACGCGAACGTCGACGGCTGGAACCCGAAGTCGGGCCTCGCCGCCGCGCCCGCGTTCAAGGACCGCCCGGAGCTCGACCGCTGGGTGTTGTCGGTGCTGCAGACGCTGGTGCGCGACGTCAACGCGCAGATGGAGGGCTACTACCTCGACAAGGTGGTGCCGCCGATGCTCGCGTTCATCGACCACCTGACGAACTGGTACATCCGCCGGTCGCGCCGCCGGTTCTGGAAGAGCGACGACGCCGCCGACAAGGCCTCGGCCTACGCGACGCTGTACGAGGTGCTCACCACGTTCTCGAAGGTCATCGCGCCGGTGCTCCCGTTCTTTGCCGAGCGGCTGCATCAGAACCTGGTCGTCGACACCGGCATGGCCGCGGCTGGTGAAGACAGCGTTCACCTGTGCGCGTATCCCCAGCCTGACGAGAAGAAGATCGACCTGCACGTCGAGCAGGCGATGGCCTCGGTTCGTCAGACCGTGGGTCTCGGCCGCGCGCTGCGTGAAAAGCACAAGCTCAAGAACCGCCAGCCGCTCGCGACGCTCACCGTGGTGTCGACGAACGAGGCCGTGCGCAAGGCGCTCACCGCGCACGCCGAGCTGCTCGAAGACGAGCTGAACGTGAAGCAGGTCGTCGCGCTGGCCGACGACGCCGCGCTCGCGACGCTCACCTTCAAGCCGAACTTGAAGACGC
This sequence comes from Myxococcaceae bacterium, assembly GCA_040275325.1. Taxonomy (GTDB): domain Bacteria; phylum Myxococcota; class Myxococcia; order Myxococcales; family Myxococcaceae; genus Xiheimicrobium. Next base: position 23,888 of record JBEOKA010000299.1, read on the forward strand.
TCGGGAAGAAGCTGGGCAAGAAGCTCAAAGACGCCAGCGCCGAGATCGCGGGCTTCACGCGAGAGCAGTGGGCAGTGCTCGAGTCGGGAGGCTCCGTCACCGTGCAGGGCGAGGCGATTCTCAAAGACGACGTGCTCGTCGCGCGAACCGCCAAAGGCGAAGTCGTCGTCGAGTCGTCGGGAGACCTCACCGTCGCCCTCGACACGAAGGTGACCGAGGTGCTGCGCCGCGAAGGCCTGATGCGTGAGCTCGTGTCGCGCGTTCAGAAGCTGCGCAAGGACCTGGGCCTCGAAGTGGCCGACCGCATCACGCTCACCCTCGCGACGTCAGATGCCGAGCTGAAGACCTGCTTCGCCGAACACGAAGCGCGCATCAAAGAAGAGGTGCTCGCCGTGAAGCTCGACGTGCCCGCGACGGGCGACGGAGAGACGACCGATCTCGATGGACATGCCGTGACGGTGAAGGTCACGAAGGCCTGATCACCGAACTCGACGGCGCGGCTCCATGACCGCGTCGACCATCAGCGCTGCGTTGTCGTAGACGAGGAGCGAGAACGACACCTGGAGCCGGGGCGAACCCCGGGAGCGAAGGTGAAGGTCGCGAACGTTCGTGAACGCCTTCAGCTCACTCGTCTCTTCGAGAAGGCTTCGGAGCGCAGGCACAGTCGCTTCGAGCCGAACGGCATAGCCGCGGCGGTAATACCGCTGACGAAGCCCCGTGGTCTTGAGCTCGACCAGCAGCACCACCCGAATGCCCCGCTTCTCGGCGAGGTCGGCCAGCGCGGAGGCAACGTCACGCGGCATCGAGCCCTCGGTCGTGATGTCCGCCCACCGCTGCTCGAGCTGATCGAGCTCGCGCCGACGGCGAACGAGCTCCTCATCCATTCGGCTCGAGAGGGGCAGCTCGGCGAAGACCGGAGTCGCGACCAACCCGACGAGCAACCCGACAGCCACGCGCATGCCGACTGGAGCCGCGAGGTCCCGATTTCGGCCCAGCTGGCGTCAGCCCTTCAGCCGCTTCAGCATCACCTTGTCGGTGCGCCGGCTCACGTCGAAGGCCGTCTGGCCGCGCTGCGTGGTGAGGGTTCGGCTCGCGCCTTCGTCGAGCAGCAAGAACGCCGACGCGCGCTGGCCTTCGGCGGCCGCGAGGTGCAGGGCGGTGAGCCCATCGGCGTCCTGCTCGTCGATGCCGACGCCCGCCTTCAGCGCCGCGCGCACGACGTCGAGGTGCCCGTACTCGGCTGCCCAGTGAAGCACCGTGCGGCCGTTTCGACTGACGGCCTTCAGGTCTGGCTTCGCAGCCAGCAGCGCCTTCACCAGGTCGCCCGCCTTGCCGCGCCCCAGCTCGCACGCCTTCATCAACAGCGTCGCGCCGTCGTGCCCGAGCCCCGTCAGCGGGCTGCCGGCCTTCATCAAGGCGCGCACGACGGCGACGCGGTCGCTCACCTCGCGCTGCGTGATGTTGAAGCGCGCCTCGAGCGCGAAGTTGATGGGGCTGCCGCCGCCCTTGCCGCTCACGTCGGCGCCGGCCTTGATGAGCGCGAGCGCGGCCTCGCGACGCGCGTTCGAGCAGGCCCAGTGCAGCGCCGTCCACCCCGTCTCGTCGGTGCCATCGATGGGCGCACCGTCGGCCAACGCCTTGCGCAGCGCTGGCAGCTTGCCCGTCTTCGCCGCGTCGATGAGCTTCGACGCCGAACCCAACGCGATGGACTCGCCGGCCCACAGCTCCTTCAGCTTCGGCAGCGCACGAAGCGGGGCGAGCACCCGCTTCGCCATGCGCCCCGAGAGGTACAGCGCCTCGAGCGACTGAAATTCAGGCTCCCGCGCCAGCAGGTCGACGAGCTCGCGCTGCAACGGCTCGGGATCGGGCCTCGGCACCCACAGCTCGAGCAACGCCACCTGGCGGTACCGCGCAATGGCCGCGAGCGCGCGCGTCGAAGTGGGTTGATACAGCGTCAGGCGCCTCACCGTGCCGAGCGCCGGCGCCAGCCGCTCGACGACGGCTGCCTGCTGCGCTTCGGTGGCTCGCTGGTCGTACGCCGACTCCACGCGCACGCCGGCGAAGCGCCCGAGGTCGAAGGCCGTCAACGCGCTCGCCTGCGCCGCCGTCACCCGGTCGGCCGCCAACCGCAGCCGCACCGACGGGCCCAACGCGAGCAACCGGTCACCGCCCTCGAGCACCTGCTCGATGCTGCTCGTGACTTCACCGGGCAGCCCGCTCTCGTCATCGAGGCATTGACTGAAGAATGCCGCGACCGGCTCGAGGCGGGCGTCTCTGACGGCCTGCAGCTCGCGGCGGCGGTCGGCCGCGGCCTTCGAGTCGTTGCCCTCGCTCACCCGCAGGCACAGGCTCATGTACTCGCCGAACGGGTCACCCGCCTCGAGGAGCGTGTCGGCCAACACCTTGCGGGCGGCGCGGTCGTTGGGCGTCGCAAAGACCTGCTTCCAGGCGTGCTCGGGCGTCATGCCCTGCAGACGGTTCGGTGCGCAGTCACTTTGCGTGACTGCCGCAGCTCACCGAACCAGGCCGCACGCCTGCGCGACGTCATCGCGGTACACGAGCCACGCCGCGAGCACCTGCTCCATCGAGGCGATGACGGCGTCGTGCTCCGAGTCCGGTACGTGGTCGAGCATCACGTGCCACGCAGCCTGGCGATGTTCTCCCTCGACGCCGCGATGCGCCTTCGTCAGCGCCAACGACGCGACCGGCAGGCCGTAGTGCTTCACCAGCGGGTGCTCCTCGAGCGGCGGCTCGGGCCTCGACGGCGCGCTGGCGTCGAATAACGAGCGCTCGTGCGGAGTGCCCTCGATGAAGAGCGTCACCACTGCCGCCGCCACGCTCCAGCCACGATGCTGCGTCACCTCGTCGAGCAGCCCTCGGTACAGGTGCGCACCGGGCAGCAACGTCACCCGCTCGAAGCGCGAGACGTCGAAGCCCAGGCCCTTCGGGTACTCGAGGAACAGCTCAGGGTGGGGCCGGCCAGCGTGAAGGCCACCCGTCTCTTCTTCGTACAGGTTCTCGGCGAGCTCGCGCCGCACCGCGGGAATCGGGCACTGCACGTACGCGCGCCCCACCAGCACGGGGAAGTCGCGCACGTACACCGCGTACTCCTGCTCGAGGTGCAGCGGCAGCCTCGCCTTCGCCACCGTGCCGTCGGTGAACGAGCGCCAGGCCCAGTGCTGTTTGCGCTCCATCACGCCCAGCAACGCCTCGCGGAAGCCGTCTCGCGTCATGGCTTCGATTGTCCGGGGTCGCCGCTGCAGCCACAAGCCAGCCGGCGTCAGAACTCTGGCGCGCATACGGCCACCGAGTCGTTTAGCCATTCGATCGATGGATCTTCCATTCGACCTCGACGCGGAAGTGGTTCGCCTCATCAAGGCGAAGGTGATCGAGCTGCCGACGTACCCGGGCGTGGCGCTGCAGCTCCAGCGCGTCATCAGCTCCGAGAACTTCGGCATCGAGCAGCTGGTGCGGCTGGTCGAGGCAGACGCGGCGCTCGCCAGCCACGTCATTCGGGCCGCGAACTCGGCCTTCTTTCGCGCCACCACGCCAGTCACCACGCTCGCGCAGGCCATCTCGCGCGTCGGCGCCTCCGAGCTGAGCAACATCGCCATCGCGGGCACGCTGGGCGTTCAGGCGTCGATGGAGGGCCCGCTGGCGGCGATGCGCCGCGACAGCTGGCGACGCAGCCTCATCGGCGCGCTGCTCTCTCAAGAGCTCGCGAAGAGCCGCCGCCTCGACGCCGGAGAGGCCTTCCTCGCGGGGCTGCTGCACGACTTCGGAGAGACCATCGCCTACCGCACGTTCGAGGTCATTCTCGAGCAGCACCCCGACTCGAAGCCGCAGAACGCCGCGCAGTGGGAGTGGGAGGCCCAGAAGTACCACGTCGAGCTGGGCATGGCGCTCGCCGCCGACTGGAAGCTGCCCGGCTTCCTCTGCGAGACGGTGATGCGGCACCACGACGACGACACCTCGTTCTGCGAGCACCCGAAGCTGGTCGAGCTCATCGCGCTGACCGATGAAATCAGCACCCGCCTCTTCGACGCGCCCTCGCTCGAGGCCGCGCAGCTGCCCAACGTCATCGGCGTCAGCACGGCCGAACGCGACGCGTTGTCTCGCCTGGTGCCTCGGTTCCCTTCGCTGATCCAGTCGCTCGACGTGCCCAGCACCTCGAAGCCGGTCGAGAGCCTCGTCGCGCCCGCCGCGCCCGCCGTGCCCGCCGCTGCCCCCGAGCTCGACCTGCCCATCTCCATCGTGAAGAAGGACGCGAAGGCGAGCTATCGCGCGGTGCAGGTGAGCGACTCGGTGTTGCGAGTGAAGGGCGCGACGCCGCAGACCGTTCGCCACCTCGTGAACGTCGAGGCAGGCGCGCTCAAGTTCGCGGCGACGGTGCTGCTCTGCACCGCGGCCGACGATGGCTGCGTCATCGAGCTCAAGCCCTTCGCCATGGGCCCCGAGGCGCAGACCGAGTGGAAGCGCCTGGTGAAGACCCAGAAGCTCGCGGCCTGAACCTCACTTCCTGCTGAGCGCTGCGTGCGCCGCCGCCAACCGCGCGATGGGCACGCGGAACGGGCTGCAGCTGACGTAGGTGAGCCCCAGCTGGTGGCAGAAGTCGATGCTCTTCGGGTCGCCGCCGTGCTCACCGCAGATGCCGACCTCGAGCGTCGGGCGCACCTTGCGGCCCTTCTTCACCGCCATCTCCATGAGGCCGCCGACGCCGCGCTGGTCGATGGTGGCGAACGGGTTCTCGGGAAGAATGCGCTTCTCGAGGTACTCGAGCAGGAAGCCGGTCTCGGCGTCGTCGCGGCTGATGCCGAACGTCGTCTGCGTGAGGTCGTTGGTGCCGAACGAGAAGAACTCGGCGAGCGAGGCGATCTCATCGGCCGTCACCGCCGCGCGGGGAATCTCGATCATCGTGCCGAACTGGTACTTCACCTTCAGCTTCTGCTCGGCCATCACCTGCTTCGCCTCTTCTTCGAGAATCTCGCGCTCGAAGGCGAGCTCGGCCCGCAGTGACGTCAGGGGGATCATGATCTTCGGGTAGACCTTGATGCCGTCTTTCTGACAGGCACACGCGGCCTCGAAGATGGCGCGCACCTGCATGCGTACGAGGGCGGGCAGGTGAATGCCGAGGCGTACGCCGCGCAGCCCCAGCATCGGGTTCTGCTCCCGCATGCCCTCGACCGCCGACAACATGCGCTTCTGCTTCGAGAGCTGGCTCTCGAGGCCCAGCGGGTCGCTCTGCTGGCCCGGGTACTCGAGCCGCGTCTGCAACTCGGTCACTTCCTGCAGCAGCTCGTCATGGCTGGGCAGGAACTCGTGCAGCGGCGGGTCGATGAGGCGAATGGTGACGGGCTGCCCGTTCATCGCCTTGAAGAGGCCGGCGAAGTCGCTGCGCTGCATCGGCAGCAGGGCCGCCAGCGC
>JBEOKA010000300.1:0-23338 GCA_040275325.1 Myxococcaceae bacterium
CACCTGCCCCGCAGCCCTCGGAGAGCGGCTCACCCCTGCCTCAGGTCTCTGCCAGCCGGGCTTCTTTCCCGTGCGCGACTACGCGTGCGGGCCACCGTTTCAGACCTCTGACGGCGGCTTCTCGTGCACCAACTGCCGCGAGGCCTCGATCAACCTCCCCGACGCGGGGCCGATCAGCGACCAGCGCTGCATCGAAGCCTGCACCTGCACGGGCGGCTGCACGACGGGCCGCTGCACTCCGGTGCAGCTCTTCTGGGGAGACGACACGCCAACCTCGACCCTGCGCCTCTGCCTGTAGTCGACCATCGCGCCCTCGCGGGGTAGAGCCGCCGGGCCGTGTTCGCCGCCCTGCCCCGCTGGAGCCGTCTCGCGCTGCTGCTGATCGGCTCGCGGCTCATCGCGCTCGTGGCGATGGTGGCCGGCAGCTATCGCCCGCGCCCCGACGACGATCTGCACTGGGTCGGCAACGATGGCGCCTTCTTCTGGGATCAAGTGCCCATTCGTGTGCTCGACGTCTGGGGCCGGTGGGACACGATGTTCTACTGGCACATCGCGCGAGGCGGTTACCCACCGCTGCCTGACGACGGCGGCTGGGTCTACCACGCGGCCTATTTCCCCCTGTTCCCCTCGATGATGCGCGGGCTCTCAGAGCTGCTGCTCGGCGCAAACCCGTACCTGTGCGGCGTGTTCCTCGCGCAGCTCTTCCTCGTCGGCGCGGTCGTGTACCTCGACAAGCTGGTGCGCCTCGATCACGACGAGCGCTTCGCCGACCTCGTAATTCTGTGCCTCATGGCCTACCCGGGCACGCACTTCCTCTCGTGCGTGTACCCGGAGTCGCTGGCCCTCTTCCTCGCCGTCTTCGGCGTGTACTGCGTGCGCACCGGCAAGTGGTTCGTGGCGGGGCTGGCGTGCATGTTGGCGGCGCTCACGCGCTCATCAGGCGTCATCATGTGCGTGCCGGTGTTGTACGAACTCGTTCGTGGCGTGCCGGGCCGGTGGAAGCTGTTCACGCCGAAGCTGCTCATCTTCGCGTTGCCGCTCGCGGCGCTCGGCTTCTGGCTCGCGATGAACCAGGTGATGTTTCGCGACCCGCTCTACTTCGTGCACGTGCAGGCGGGCTGGGGCCGGCGGCCGAGCTTCTTCCTCGAGCCGCTGCTCTCGACGACGCTCTCGTTCGACTACCACCTGTTCACGCTCGCCTCGGTCGCGGGCGTCATCTACGCGTTCCGCAAGAAGGAGCGACCCGGCTACGTCGGCATGGCCACGGTGAACGTGATGCTGCCGTTGAGCACGGGCATGCTGCGCGGCATTCACCGGTACATGGCGTCGAACTTTCCCCTCTTCATCTTCCTCGCGCGCGCGCTCGAGCACCGGCCACGCTTTCGAGCCGCGTACGTCGTCATCGGGCTCGCAGTCATGGCCGGCTTCGCGTACCGCTGGGGCCAGGGGTACCAACCCAATTGAGCGCGACCGACGACAGGCTGCCGACGCTGCTCGCGCTCTCACTCGGGCTCTTCGCCGTCGGCGTGCAGGTGCATGAACTGTTCGCGACGCTGGGCGCGTGGCTGACGACGGTGCTGGCGGTGGTGGTGCTCGTGCGTCAGCCGGCGTGGCGCGATGAGCTCGAGAGCTGGTGGCCGCTGGGCGCGTACCTCGCGTGGAGCCTGCTCGGCCCACTGGTGCTCTCGTCGGCGCCACGCGGCACTGGCATCGCCCGGCTCGCCGATGCGCTGTTCCTTCCCGCGACGGCCTGGGCCGTCGCCTCGGTCTCGGAGCGCGCGCTTCGACGAATCGGAATGGTCGCCTCGATCGTGCTGCTGCTCTCGTGCGTCGTCGCGGGCATGCAGTACCTCGGCGTCTGGCCTGCGCTGGAGTCGTTCTCCAGCCTCTCGTGGACGCATCTTTCCTTCGAGCGCGTCTACGAGACGGTGCCTGGCCGAGACGATCGCTTCATGGGTGGTGGGCTGCTGCTGCACCGGCTGCGCTTCGCGAACGTGACGGCCGCGTTGACGGTGCTGGCCGCAGTCGGGGCCTTCCGCCTCGAGAGCCGCCTTCGCTGGTGGTTCGGAGCCGTCACGATCCTCGGGCTCGGGTCGGTCTCGCTCTTCCCGCACGCGCGCGCGGCGACCGCGTCGCTCGTCATCGCGCTCATGGTGGTGGCGGCGTTCGGGGCCCGTCGTCGCTCACTCGCCATCGGCAGCATCACCGCCATCGCCGCGCTGTCGGGCCTCATCGTGCTGCTCGTGCCCTCGGTGCGCACCCGGTTCGCCGCGGCGCTCGAGTCAGACGGCGCGAACGATCGATCGCAGCTCATGCAGGCCGGGCTCTCGGCGCTGCGTCGCGAGCCGGTCGGAGGAACGGGCCTGGGTCGCTTCAAGCCGGGTGACTGGCTCGCGCCCGACGCGCCTGAAGCGCTCCGTCAACACCAGGGCAAGACGCACAACCAGTTCCTCACCATCGCGGTCGAAGGCGGCGTGCCGGCGGCGCTGCTCTTCCTCGCGGTGCTGGCGTTGATGGCCGCGCGCGCGGTGAACCTGCTGCCCTCGTCGATCGGCGCGCTCGGTGTGCTGGCCTTCTTCGTCGCCTTGAGCGCGCTGCACGACCCGCTGTTCCACCCCGAGTCGTCGATGGCATTGTTCGGCGCGTTGGGAGCCGGCCTGGGGCTCGCCCGCCGGTCCATGGAGACGACGTGACGCTCACGCTCTCGCTGCTGATCATCACCGCGCAGCCGCTGCTCGCGCCGCCGCTGCCCGCGCCCACGACAGGCTTCCGGCTGATGCCCGACGACGGCCTCGCTTCGAGAATTCTCGCGATGGACTCGCAGCTGCGTGCGCCCGCGCCGACGTGGGCCGCTCCGGCTGCTGGGGCTTCGTTCGGGGTCTCGGCGCTCACGCTCGGGCTGTCGGTCTTCGCCGTGACCAACCACATCACCGGCATCGCGGTGCTCTTCGTGGTGTTGGGCGTGATGGTCGGGGTGATCGCGGCCATCGTCGGCATCGTGGCCGGGTTCTTCGGCTGGGGCGACGCCGTGCGCCGCGCGCAGATTCAGGAGCGCCGCGACAAGCTGCTCGACGAGCTCGACAAGCGCTCGCCTACTTCCGCTGCTCTGCCTCGAAGCGCTTGAGCGTCGCGTCGATCTCGGCGTTCGCGGCCTTGAGCATGTCCTGCTTCTCGCGGAACGGCAGGAACGCGCTCTTGAAGCCCGAGATGATGATGGTGGTGATGTCTTCGAGCGAGAGGTCGAGTTCTTTGTGCGCGACCCAGTACTCGTTGCTCACCGTCGTGTCGGTGATGAGCCGGTTGTCGGTGTTGATCGTCACGCGCAGGCCGTAGTCGAAATAGAACTTCAGCGGGTGTGACTTCATCTCGGTGACCGCGCGCGTCTGCAGGTTCGACGACGGGCAGCACTCGAGTGGAATGCGGTGATCGTTCACGTAGTTCAGCAGATCGCCGTCTTCGCGCAGGCGCACGCCGTGACCGATGCGATGCGAGCCGAGGTAGTGCAGCGCCTGGCCAATCGACTCCGGGCCGTACGCCTCGCCCGCGTGCGCGGTGCAGTTCACGTTGTTCTTCAAGATCAGCTGAAACGCCTCGCGGTGCTCCTTCGCGGGGAAGTTCGCTTCGGCGCCGGCGAGATCGAAGCCGACGACGCCGCGGTTCTTGTACGCGACGCACAGCTCGGCCAGCCGCACGCTCGACTGCGGGTTCATGTGACGAATGCCGCACAGAATGACGCCGTACTTGATGCGCGTCTCACGTTTGGCCGTGCGCAGCCCTTCGAGCACCGCGTCGACGATGGCCGTCAGCTTGAGGCCGCGCTGCTGGTGCAGCACCGGCGCGTACCGCACCTCGATGTAGCGAACGTTCTCGGCCGCGGCGTCGACGCCCAGCTCGTACGCCGCGCGGAACAGCGCCTCTTCCGTCTGCAGCACCGAGCAGGTGACGTCGAAGGCCACGAGGTAGTCCTCGAGATCCTTGCAGACCTCGCCCTTGTGAATGGCCTTCGCGAGCGCGTCTTCGGTGTCGGCGATGAGCTTGACCTTCTGCCGCTCGGCCAGCTCGAGAATGGTCTTCAACCGCATCGAGCCGTCGAGGTGGCAGTGCAGATCGGTCTTCGGCAGCGCGTGCAACAGCTCCTTCGTCACCCCGATCTTCGGCACTGCAAGCGTCGGCGGCGGCGGCGGGTGCCAGTGCGTCGACGAGATGCCGCCACCATTCACCGACGGCGGCAGGTTGAAGTCTTCATCCTGAACGGAGGGCATGGAGCGAGATCTAGCTCCGGCCGAACGCGCTCGCGAACTTACGGTGTACGCAGAGCGTCGAGGGCCAGCTGCCGCTCGGCGTCGGTGAGCGTGTTCGAGAAGATCGGAGGCATGTGCAGCACGTCGCTCTCGGGCAGACGCAGGCGGTCGATCGCGAGCTGCCGTTCGTCGGCCGACATGGCCTCGAGGCGCAGCGCGTCGAAGCGGGCCCGGGTCAACGTCTGGTTGCGCTTGCCCTGGTGGCATTGGCCACAGGTCTGCACGATCACCTCGCGGCCCGTCGCCCCCAGCTTCGGCCGAAGCCCCGTGGCCCGCTCGGCCTCTTCGGTGTGCAGTTCCCGCAGCTCGGGAACGTCGCTGCGCCGGCCCTCGATGAGTGCCTTCTGGAACTTCGCCGCGACCATCGCTTGCTCTTGCGCGTTCGTCACCCGCAGGCCCCAGTACGGCACGGGCATCATCTCGGCGCTCAACGCCTTCGCCCACAGCGCGTTCCACGTCGCGCTCTCACCCGTCGCCTCACGCTCGAGGTTGATGGTGAAGCCGGCGAACTCGTTGGGCTGATTCATCGAGTCCTCCTGCGCCATCAGCTGGCTCAGCGCGTTTGGGTCGCTCGCGTCGAGCAGCACGCGGCCCGGCACGCCGCCGTAGCGCTCGCTGGGCACGTGGGCCGTGAAGAAGTCGCGCGCCAGCTCGAACCCGGTCGTGGAGTCGTTCTTCGTCGCGAGAAAGTGCGTCCACGGAAAGCGGAGCTCCTGCATGCGCAGCAGCTTCGCGGTGCCGGGCCCCTCGGGCTGATGACAGCGCAGGCAGTCGAGGGCGGTGTTCTCGAGATCGACGTCTTGAAAGAGCGTCACGCTCGTCCACCCCGACTCGGTGTCTTCGAGCAGCTGATCGGCGAGCGTGCACGACCCGTCTGCGTCACAGGCGCGCTGGTAGGCGACGACGAAGAACCGCAGCTCCTGCGTCGTCTCGTCGCGGGTCGCCAGCTCGACGATGGGCTCTCCGCGCGTGAAGCCTGCCGCCACGAAGCGCCGCTTGTTGAGCCGGTCACGCGGCACGCCGTCGAACACGATGACGCGCGGGTTGAGCGGGTTGACCGAGCGCGTGCCCAGCGCCGTGGAGTGCGCCGTCGCCGCGACGAAGGTGCCGCTCATGCCCGGGTCGAGGCCGAGCGCACGATAGAGATCGGTGACCCCGCGAAGGCTGGGCGCCGGCGACTGACAGAACACCCGGGTGACCCGGTCGTCATTGCCTCGCGAACAGAGTGACGCGCCGGGAGCCGCGGGCAGGAAGCGCGGCATCGCGCTCCAGGCGGGAAGACCTGACGGCCGCTGGCTCTGCGGAGTGACCGGCGAGCAGGCCATGAGGAGCAACAGCAGGCTGAACCGCGGCATGGCTCACTTCACGATGCGCAGGTGACCGCGCTTGGGCGGCGTCGGCTCTTTCGGGGGCTCGTCGCCGGTGGGGTTGTCGAGCACGACTTCACGCAACATGGCGCGGGCGGGAGGCGGCGGTGGCTCGCCCTCTTTCATGCCTGCCGCGACCTCGGCCAGCATCGCCGCGACCTCGGAGCGCCCACCCGGCGGCGGCACCGTCGTCTGCCGCTCGACCGCGCCCTGCAGCAGCTCTTCGGGCATGTCTTCGGGGAACATGAAGAAGTCGTGCGAGCTGTGGCTGGCGATCGCATACAGCGCCGACCACGGCACCCCGACGGTGAAGCGCTCGCCGCCGAACGACAACGTCTCGCGCACGCCCCAGTCGTTGACGGTGAGATCGGGCGGGTCGAACCGGTACGAGATGTTCAGCACCAGGTGGTGATCGGTCGTGAACTTCTTCGGCACCAGCACACCCGGCCGACGCGCATCGAGGTGGATCTGCGTCATGCCCTGCTCCAGGGCCTTCAGCAGGCGGGCCTTCTTGTCGTCGTTCCGTCGGTCCATGGGCGGGCTGGCAGGTCAGGGAAACGTAAGCGGTTCGGTGGTTTCTCGCACGTCGGAATCCAGTCGGCTCACCTGCGCCGAATGGCCCGGTCCATCTCGCGCTTGCTCTCGCGCTCTTTGATGGTGTCGCGGCGATCGATGTCCTTCTTGCCCTTGCCCAGGCCCAGCTTCACCTTGGCCCAGCCGTTCTTGAAATAGAGCAACATGGGAATGATGGAGTAGCCGCGCTCTCGCACCTTGGCCGACCACTTCTCGAGCTCGTTCTTGTTCACCAGCAACGGGCGCGGCCGAATCGGCAGGTGGCCGAAGTTCGAGGCGGGTTTGTACTGACCGATGTGGGCGTTGTGCAGCACCAGGCCGGTCTTCTCGGGCATCGCGTAGGCATCGTTGAGGCTGGCCTCGCCGTTGCGCATGGCCTTCACCTCGCTGCCCGTGAGCACCAGGCCGGCCTCGAGCGTCTCGTCGAAGGTGAAGTCGAACTTCGCGCGGCGGTGTTCGCAGACGATCTGAATTTGATCGGTGGTGACAGGCGGCTTCGCCATCGTCAGGGCCCCGTCAACGCGACGTTGTCGATGAGCCGCGTCGTTCCGAGGAAGGCCGCGACGAGCGCGCGGGCGGGACGGTCAGTGGGGATTGTCGTGAGGGGCTCGAGCGTCTCGGCGTCGCGCACCTCGAGGTAGTCGAGCTTCACCTGCGCGTCGGTGAGCGGCTTCGTGCCGAGGGCGAGCAGCTTGTTCACGTCGGACTCTCCGGCCTTCGCCGCGGCCTGCATCGCGAAGAGGCCCTTCGAGAGCGAGAGCGCGCGCTGGCGATCTTCAGCTGAGAGGTACGTGTTGCGTGACGACATCGCGAGGCCGTCGGTCTCACGAATGGTGGGCATGCCGACGATCTCGACGCCGAGCTCGAGGTCTCTCGTGAGCGCCTTGATGACCTGCAGCTGCTGGTAGTCCTTCTCGCCAAACAGCGCGAGGTCGGGGCGGAAGAGCGCAAGCAGCTTCGTCACCACGGTGGCGACACCGCGGAAGTGGCCTGGCCGGCGATCGCCACACAGTCCCTGGCTCACCTGCTCGACGTTCACGTACGTCTGGTAGCCCTTCGGGTACACGGTCGACGGCTCGGGTGAGTAGACGACGGTGGCTCCGGCGCTGCCGCACTTGGCGAGATCGCCCGAGAGGTCGCGCGGGTAGCGGCTCAGGTCTTCGTTGGGGCCGAACTGCGTCGGGTTCACGAAGATGGTGGTGGCGACGACGTCGCAGCGGGAGCGGCCTTCACGCATGAGCGAGAGGTGGCCGTCGTGCAGAAAGCCCATGGTGGGCACGAGCGCGAACGTCTGGCCTCGACGGCGCAGGTCCTTCACGAACCAGCGCACCTCGTCGGGCGTCTTCAGCAACCGGGGAGTCGTCACGCGGGCTCCATCGCACCCGTGGGCGTGCCGTCGCAAGCGATCCTGACCGGCGCAGGTGCCCGAAAGCGCTGGGGCGGCGTCAATCGGCCTGACAGTTCGGAGGGAATTCCGGCGGCATTTTCGGGCGACACCCTTTCATGGTCGCTCCCATCTCGAACCGCGTTCCCCGCAGCACGACGACTCCTTCGGCTGATCTGGGCCCCGGCCTCACGGCGGCGGCGAATGGTGAGTTCCTCAAGCGAGGGGCGAGTGGTGAGGGTGTGGCCGAGCTGCAGCGGGCGCTCAACGCGCGCGGCTGGAGCCTGGAAGAAGACGGCAAATTCGGCCCCGCGACCGAGCGTGCGGTGCGCGAGTTTCAGGGAGCGACGGGCGCCGAAGCCGATGGCGTCGTCGGGCCTGAGACAGTGGGCAAGCTGCGCTCGTCGGCGGGTCAGCAGATCAACCGGCGCGAGCCGACGCGACCCACGAATGGATCGGACTTCGAGCCGAATCGGCCTGCTCCGGTCGACATCGGTCGGCCGTCTGGCGACGAGCGGCAGCGCTACGACTACTACGCGTCGATGGTGCGTCGGGCCGGCGGCGAGGTGTGCCCGAATGGACAGCCGACCGTGCTCGGACTTCGTGCGGGCGAAGGTGGAGCCGCGCGGGAGTATCGCGATCGGTTCATCGTGCTGACGCCGAATGGCCGCGTGCACGAGTTCACGGGAGCGACGTACCCCGGTCAGTCGCGCTCGTCTGCGTCCCCCGATGTCACGGGTGATGGCGTTGGTGACGTCGGCATGATTCGACCGGGCAACTACCAGGTGGTGCCGAACGGAGAGCACGCAGGTGCGGCGTCGTTCCACGTGCGCACGTTGGGCGGCTCCGGGTCGATTCCCGGCTGGCGCGACTCGAACCATGACGGCGCGTACAGCGAAGGTGAACGCAGCGCCTCAGAGCGTCGCGGAGATCGCCTGACTGGTGTGCTCTTTCACCAGGGCAACTCGTCAGCGCCGTCGTCCATCGGATGCCAGACGATGTCTCCCTCCGAGTACCGCCGCTTCCTCGATGCGGTCGGTGGTCCGCGAGGCTCGTTCACCTACACGTTGGTGGCCTCGCGATAGTCTCGTCGAATGAGCGATGATCGGCTCACCACGTCCTGTGGTGCCGAATGAACCGCGAAGAAGCCCGAGCCCATGCCGAGCGACAGCGAGCCCAGGGGAAAGCGATCGCGGAAGCCATTGCCGCTTTTGAGGGAACAGGCTGCGGGTGGCTGACGCTCGGTCGGGTGATCACTGAGGCGTACGGGACGACTCTCCTCGAGTTTCGTCGCGTATTCGACGCCAAGTACGACAGCCTCGAGCCTTCGAGCGCCGCTGAGGTGCGGCGAGCAGCGGCGTGCCGTTGCGATCGACTCAATCGCCAAATCGCGAGCGACTGGCGCAAGCGGTGCCAGCGCCGCCCTCTGCCTCGGTTTGGCCTCAACTCAACGAACCAACGAGAGCCGACGGGTCATCAACTCGTGCAGCTGCCGGGCGCGTTTCGGTTCGAGCCCGAGTTCATCGAGCTGCGGCATCGTCTTCCGCACACCGTTCACGATCGCGTCGAGCTTCACTTCGATCGCTTTCGGAGCGACTCGGAACCGCGCCCCGAAGTCGAGGAAGTGCTTTCGCGTCACCTTGTCGTTGCGACCGTCGATCTTCAGCGCGAGCTGCAGGTCTCCATATGGACGCGTCGAGAGCAGATCGTACGCCGGGCTCAACTGAAGGGCGGCATCACCGAGCAGGCTGATGTTCTTCGCGTGCAGATCTCCGTTGCCGATGACGAAGCTGAAGGCGACCAGCTCGATCAACCGCAGCACCTCGACCGTCGGAGCCGCCGCGAACTGCTCGAACGCCTTCGCCACGTCATTGATGCTCACCCGGTACTTGTCGGCCGGATACCGATTGAGCAGCTGACACGCATCTTCCTGATGCACGCCGACCCAGCGACGATTCTCACGACGCCGATCGAAGCGCTCGACCAGCAAACCGGGAGTTCCCTCGCGGTCGGTCACGGAATGCACGCGCGCGACGTCGAGCCCGCAGCTCGCCGCCAGCTGCATGAAGAACACCTCATTGCGAACGAGCCCGGGCTTGTCGGGCGGGTCGAGCTTCAGAATCCACCGCCGCCCACGCGTCGCGAACGGAAACGAGATCACGCTCGGAGACAGCTTCTGCTGCACGCCCGCCACGACCGGTTCCGTCGCGAGCGCGAGGCTCTGCTCGAACAACTCCGCGAACGACACCTTGGCCAGCTCGAGCTCAGCGCCTCCGTCATCGAGCTGCGGCGTCGCACCGGGCAGCACGGGAAAGAGATCGCCAACCGTGTCCGCCCCTGCCGCGACGAGCAGCGAGAACAGGTCGTCTTCAGACGTCTTCACTCGCGAGACCAACGCCTTCAGCCGCAACCCCTCTGGCAACAGCCCCGCGAAGTACGTCGGCAGGTTCACGCCGTTCGATTCGATCGATCGCTTCGCATACGGCAGAGACGTGGCCACGCCGCCAGGCAGGTGCCGATGCGCCTCGAAGAACGCCGCGTCGTACTCGAACACCGAGCCATGCGAGGTGCGGCGCAGCACGCCGACTCGCTCCTGATTGCGAAACACGTCGAGCGCCTCGACGCTCGTCGGCTCACTCGTTCGTCGCTGGGCCACGTGGACCGACCTTCAGCTCGAGACCGAGCACGTCGAGCACTGGAACGAGCTTGTCGAGACGAACGGTCGGCTTGCCCCGCTCGAGATCGTAGAGAAAGTCGGGCCCGCAGCCCGCGAGCACCGCCAACTCCTCCTGGGTCAGGCGAAGCAGCTTCCGCCGGGCCCGCAGCTCAGCGCCCAGCCGCGTTGCCCAGGTGGATTCTGCTGATCCCGCCGATCGGCTGGATTTTCGGACCATGACCTCGTCATAGCCCACCAGTGCGCCTCATTTCCATGCGATCGGCCGGATTTTCGCTCTCCAAAGCGCCACACAGGTGCCTCGAACCGCGATTTCCAGCCGATCGCCGGGATCTCCGTCAGACCGGCACGCCGTAGACGCCGCTCTTCTCTTCACGCTGCTCGGGCTGCACGTCGGGGTTCGACGCCACCAGCCGCATCGTCGTCGAGCGGAACGAGTGATCTTCATCGGGGAACGCACCAGCGCGCACCTCGGTGAAGAAGCCCTGCGCCGCCTCGCTCACCGTCTTGTAGCCATCGGCGTAGCGCTTCACGAACTTCGGCTTGAAGTGCGGGTTGAGGCCCAGCAGGTCGTAACAGACGAGCACCTGACCATCGCAGTGCTTGCCGGCGCCGATGCCGATGGTGGGAATCGAGAGGCGGCTGGTGATCGTCTTCGCCAGCTCGAGCGGCACGCCTTCGAGCACCAGCGCGTAGCAACCGGCCTGCTCGAGCGCGACCGCGTCTTCGACCAACTTGCGTGCGGTGTCTTCGTCGCGGCCCTGCACGACATAGCCGCCCATCTTGTGCACCGACTGCGGCGTCAGGCCGATGTGGCCCATCACCGGAATCGAAGCGCGCACGATGCGCGAGATGACCTCGGAGAACTCCGCGCCGCCTTCGAGCTTCACCGAACCCACGCCGCCCTCGGAGATGAGCCGGCCGGCGTTGCGCACCGCCTCGTCCACCGAGTTCTGGTAGCTCATGAAGGGAAGATCGCCGACCACGTGCGCGCGCTGCGCTCCGCGGGTGACGGCCTTCGAGTGGTAGACCATCTGGTCCATGGTGACGGGCAACGTCGAGTCGTTGCCCTGCACCACCATGCCCAGCGAATCGCCAACCAGCAGCACGTCGGCGCCAGCCTCATCGAGAATGCGGGCGAACGTCGCGTCGTAGGCGGTGACCATGCAGATCTTCTGACCTGCAAGCTTCTGCTTCTTCAGTGTGTGGATGGTGACCTTGTTCACGGTTCACCTCCATGTGCGCTTCTGGTTGGGCGCTGTCGGTGCGGCGAACTTCGACTCGGGGCGCCGCGCTGCCCCGTCTTCCACGAGACTTCGTTGTTCTGAAATCTCTTCCCGGTGGTGGTTCGCCGCCTGTCGCCAGGTCGCCGTCACTCCGTTGAATGACTCACTCTCTATCGCCTACTTCCTGCTTGGCAACGGCTGGTAGTGCACCGTGCCCTTTCGCGTCTGCCGAATGACCGAGAGCAGATCCTCCAGGTCAGCGGGATTGTTGACGAAGTCGATGTCCGACGTGTTCACCACGAGCAGCGGCGTGTCGGTGTAGTGGAAGAAGAAGTCGTTGTAGGCCTTGCAGAGGCCGTCGAGGTAGTCGGGGTCGAACTTGCGCTCGAACTCGCGGCCGCGCTTCTTGATGCGGGCGAGCAATACGTCCATGCGCGCCTGCAGGTAGATGACGAGGTCGGGCTTGGTGACGCGGGGCTGCAGCGCCTCGAACACGCGCTCGTACAACGCCAGCTCGTCGGCCTGCAGCGTGAGGTTCGCGAAGATGCGATCTTTCGCGAACAGGTAGTCGCTGACGGTGACGGCGCTGAACAGGTCTTGCTGGAAGAGCTCCTGCTGCTGCTTGAAGCGCGAGAGCAGGAAGAACATCTGCGTCTGAAACGCGTACTTCGCGCGGTCGCCGTAGAAGCTCGCGAGGAACGGGTTCTCTTCGACGACCTCCATGACCCGGCGGGCCTGGAAGCGCTCGGCCACGATGTTCGTCAGCGACGACTTGCCGACGCCAATGGGCCCCTCGACCACGATGTAGCGGTGCTCCAACTTCATGGGTCGAATCGGGCTCCGAAGACTGCGCGAGGCCGGTTTCCCGCCTCGAAATGTGACGCGGCACACAACCACAAGCGGTCTGGCGTCGCAACGAATCGCGTGATGCGCGAAGGTGCGGCGACGATGACGGATGAACGCAAGCTGATCCGCGCCCTGCCCGCCCGCAGCGTCGAAGACATCATCGCCGAGCTCGCCGCCGCGCAGGTTCGCGCCGCCCGCGGAGAGCCGCTGAGCCCGCCCGTCGTCTCGGTGCACCTCGCCAGCGGCTTTCACGCGACCGGAGAGATCATCGACATTCTGTTCGACCAGCGCCGCGGCACGACGCTGCTGCTCCACCTCGTCGGCACCAGCCCGCACGATCGCTCGAGCGATGTCATCTACGTGCGCGCCGATGCCGTCGCCGCGTTGACCGTTCACGCCGCAGGCGGCCACGTCGCGCTGCTCTCGGCGGGTCAGGTCTCGGCGCCGGCGGGTCCTCCTCCGACCAAGCTCGAGGCGAGGCGATTGCTCGAGCGGCTGCGCTCTCAACTCCAGGAGCGGCTCGGCATCGACGTCGGGCTGCAGTCGACCATCGACGAGGTTCCGGCCGAACACCTCGGCGGCCTCGTGGAGCTGGGAAACGTCGTCTTCGGCGCGCTCCAGTCAGTGCTGCGCGACGACCTGGGCCTCGAAGCGGTGAAGAGCCAGATCAAGACGGTCTCCATCGCGAACGGAGCCTCGTTCACCCTCTCGCTCTCGGGCGGAACGTTGAGCGCCGTGGCTCCGCTGGCCGAGCACCCGCGACGCTGGGTCGAACAGACCGAGGCCGTCTCGCGCCTCGAAGCCCTGCTCTGATTTCCCAGGAGTGATGAACACCTACACGACCTCGCGGGCCTGAAAATCGGCCTCGCGATCGCTGTGCGCGTTTGACCCACCCTCGTTTTCGTGAGTGATCTTCAGCATTTAGTTGACGGTACAGCACCCTACACGTATGGTCACTGCCATGCCCAAGGGGACGGGACGTTCCGCGAAGGTCGTCACGCTGGAGCAACAGGCATCAGTTTCACAGGAGCTCGAGGCGAGCCCGCTCTTTGGCGTGGCGATGCTGAAGATCGCCATGGAGCTGAAGAAGGCCGACCCGCGTCCGCTCGACGAGCTCGTCACCGGGGTGTTGTCGCGCATGAGGCTGCCCGAGTCGGAGTTCCGCGCGTTCCTCGAGTCGAACGGTGGCCTGCTGCGCACCATCGCCGCGAAGCGGGGCTACTGAGATGAGCGCGAAGACGAAGGTGCCGGTTCAGGTGTTGGCGCGGGCGAAGGCGATGACGTCTGCGACCGCGAAGAAGCCGACGCCGCCTGAGCCGGTGAAGGCGAAGAAGCTGCTGCCGCGTGAGAAGGTGATTCGCGCGTTGCAGAAGCTGCATCCGATGGACTGACGGCGTGTCATCGTGCGGGCGTGAGCCTGCCGAGACTGCAGCTGTTCGAGTTCAACGACGCCGCGTTCGTTCCGAAGTCTCTTCAGAAGACGATCATCTCGACGTTGAGCCGCACCCTTCGCTGGGGCCGCATGCTCGATGGCCTCGTGCAGCCGTTCGTCGACTTTCTGCACGCGAGCAAGGCGCATCAGGTGCTCGAGATCGCCGCGGGAGCCGGTGAGCCTGCCGCGGTGCTCATCGATGCGTTGCTCGCGCGTGGGCACCTGCCGCCGACCTTCACGTTGACCGATCTGCTGCCCCACCCCGAGTCGTGGAGCGCGTTGTCGGAGAAGCACCCCGAGCGCATCTCGTTCATTCCCGAGCCGGTCGACGCGACGAACATCGAGCCGTCACTCGGCGCCGGGCGCGCGCGCGTCATCATCAACGCGTTCCACCACTTTCCGCCGGCGCTCGCGCAGCAGGTGCTGCTCGGCATGGCGAAGGACGCGCCAGGCATCTTCATCAGCGAAGGGCTGGTGCGAAACCCGCTCTCGTTCCTGGCCATGGTGCCGTGGGGCGTTCCGGCGTTGATGGCCGAACCGGTGCTGGGCAGCTCACGCCTCTCGAGCGCCGCGTGGACGTGGCTGACTCCGATCGCGTTGCTCGCCTCGGGCTGGGACGGAACGGTGAGCACGTTCCGCTGTTACTCGCGTGACGAGTTGCTCGAGTTCACGAAGCCGCTCGGCGACAGCTGGCGCTGGGAGTTCGGCACGTACTCCGTCGGCGTGTTCGGCCAGGGCAGCTGGTTCTGGGGCGTGCCCGTCAGATCCTGAGCGAGTCGAGCAGGTCGGCGCCGTTGAGCAGCATGAACCACGACTCCCGCTTTGGAGCCGGGTGCAGCGCGAGCCAGAGATCGTCGGGCAGGTAGTTGCGGGCCGTGCAGTACGCGCACTCGACGAGTCGTTTCGTGCCGTCGACGGGCAGCGTCGCCTGACACTTCATGCACTGCATCACCACGGGCGCACCCGAGGCTGGAGGCGCAACGGCCGTCTCTTCGAACAGCTCGGCGTCGACGAAGCCACGCAGGTACGGGTGCACTTCGAGCAACGCCGCCGGCACGGGCTGCAGCTCGAGCGCAACGCCGCACTTGCACGTCACTGTCCTGCCCTTCATCAGCGCCAACTTCGTACGGCGCGCCTCGTGGGGTTCGCCACAGCCAGGACAGGGCGGGAACCGCGGAGTGATCGACACCCTCGCCTGGTTCGCCTCGACGCGCATGGTCTCGCCCGGCTTCCCGTGCGTCACCGCGTTGACGAACAGGCTCTTCGGCATCAGGCGATCCCACCCGTACTCGCCCGAGAGCTGCGTCACCTCCATGCAGCGCGCGCACTTCACCATCGGCACCGGGCCATTCACCGGCACACCCGAGTCGCAGTGCTCGCACGAGAACGAGAGCCGCACCTCGAGCGAGACGATCACGTCACCGGCCCCAATGCGCGCTCGATGGCCGCGAACTCTTCGACCGACAACGTCTCAGCGCGGCGCTTTCCATCGATACCGGCCGCCGCGAGCGCCGCGTCGAGGTCGTACTTCTCGGCCAGCTTCGGATCGCTCGCGATGGAGTTCGACAACGTCTTGCGCCGCTGCGCGAAGCTGGCCTTCACCACCTGACGGAACCGCGCCTCACTGACGACCTCGGCCCGCGGCTTCTCGCGACGCGACAGCCGCACCACCGCGCTGTCGACCTTCGGCGGCGGGTGAAAGAAGTGCGAAGGAATCGAGAGCACCGACTCGACGTGGAAACGCAGGTTCAGCAGCACCGACAGCAGGCCGTAGTCGCGCCCGCCCGGCTTCGCCGAGAGCCGTTCGACCACCTCGGCCTGCAGCGTGAACACCGCGCGCCGCACGTGATCGACCTGGTCGAGCACCTCGAAGAGGATCGTGCTCGTCAG
This sequence comes from Myxococcaceae bacterium, assembly GCA_040275325.1. Classification (GTDB taxonomy): domain Bacteria; phylum Myxococcota; class Myxococcia; order Myxococcales; family Myxococcaceae; genus Xiheimicrobium. Next base: position 15,694 of record JBEOKA010000300.1, read on the forward strand.
GTGGTACGGCAGGTTTCCCACCACGATCACCTGATCGGTCTTCGCCACCTTCGCGAAGTCGATCTCGGCCGCGTTGCCCTCGACCAGCGTGAGCCCTTTCAGGTTCTCACCCTGCAGCACCTTCACCATGTCGCGATCGCGCTCGACCGCGAACAACGTGCAGCCGGTCTCGAGCAGCGCGCGCGTGAAGTGGCCGAGGCCGGGCCCGAGCTCGATGACGACGTCGCTCTCGACCAGCATCGCCTCGTCGACGATGCGCGAGAGGATCTCGTCGTCAGAGAGGAAGTTCTGCCCCCAGCTCTCCTTCGCGCGCAGACCGTGGCGCTTGAGCATCTCCTTCGGGCTGTCAGCCATTCGCCACCGCTCCTCCGAGCCGCCAGGTCGCGTCTGCCGTCAGGAACGAGCCCGGCGCGACGCCTCGCCGAAAGGTCTCGTAGCCTGCGACCGCGATCATCGCTCCGTTGTCCGTGCAGAGCCGCTTCGGCGGCAGATAGACGTTCAGCCCCGCTTCGGCGCCGCGCTCTTCCGCGAGTGAACGCAGCCGCGAGTTCGCCGCCACACCACCGCAGAGCACCAGCGTCTTCGCGCCCACCTTCTTCGCGCCGAGCACCATCTTCTTCGTGAGCGCGTCGGCGACCGCTTCTTGAAACGACGCGCAGAGATCGTTCAACGCCTGCCCCGTCGGCACGCCGTGCGTCTGCACGTGGGTGAGCACCGAGGTCTTGAGGCCCGAGAAGCTCCAGTCGAGCACGTCGTCGCCGCGCAACGCCCGGGGGAACTTGATGGCCGCGCGATCGCCCGTCTGCGCGTGGGTGTCGATGGGCAGACCACCGGGGTACGGCAGGCCGAGCAGCCGCGCGACTTTGTCGAACGCTTCTCCGGCCGCGTCGTCTCGCGTGGTGCCGATGCGCGAGTACGAACCGAACGCCTTGACGTCGTAGAGCGTGGTGTGGCCACCCGAGACGCAGAGCCCGAGAAACGGCGGCTCGGGCGCATCGGGCGCGAGCCGAATCGCCAGCAGGTGGCCTTCGAGGTGATTCACGCCGACGAGCGGAATTCCCGTCGCCATCGAGAGCGCCTTCGCCACCTGCAGGCCGACCAGCAACGCGCCCTGCAGACCGGGGCCGCTCGTCACCGCGAGCCCGTCGAGCTGAGACAGCGTCACGTTCGCGCGGCTCAGGGCCTCGTCGATGACGGGCATCACCTGGAGCACGTGATTTCGGCTCGCGAGTTCGGGCACCACGCCGCCCCAGCGACGGTGAATGTCCATCTGCGTCGAGACGACGTCGCTGAGCGCGACCCGGCCGTCTTTCACGACAGCAGCCGCCGTCTCGTCACACGAGGTCTCGATGCCAAGCACCAGCACGCGGCGGCTCTACCTGCGCGTCACCGGGAGCGCCAGCGTCTGCACCACCCACTCAGCCTTCGACCAGCGTGCGCAGGCGCTCGAGCCGCGAATCCCACTGCCGGGAGAGGGCTTCGAGCAACGCCGTCGAACGTGCCAGGCCTTTCCCGTCGACCGACCACGAGGTTTCCCGGCCGACGCGAGACCCGCTCACCAGCCCCGCGCTCGACAAGACCTCGAGGTGCTTGGTGACGGCCTGTCGAGACACGTCGGCTTGGGCGGCGAGGGCGGCGATCGACAACGGCCCGTCTTTCACCAGCCGGCCGAAGAGGCGCAGCCGGGTCTCGTCTCCGAGCGCGGCGAAGAGTGGAGCCGCAGCAACCCACCGCTCGATCGCCGCGTCAGCCACGGCTCACCCAGTTCGACACCAGCGTGCACTGCATCGCCCACCCGCCGTCGTTGTCGGCGAAGGCCCGCGCCCGGCGATCGTCAGGCAGCTTCGAGAACCCGGACTCGGTGATGGTCAGCTCGACGCCTTCGGGCACTTCGCGCAGCACGAACGTCACCAGCGTCATCGGCGCCGTCATCGCCAGCTCGTCTGCGCGCAGCTCGTACGGGTGCCAGCGAAAGGCGAAGCGCTTCAGCGGCTCCATCGCCTCGATGACGATCACCATCGGTTTGCCGACGTGTGGCGCCTGCAGCGACGCCACGTGCGCATCGGCTTTCGTCTGCTGAATCGTGCCCTTCACCACCGCGCCCACGAGGAACGGGCCATCGAACGACGCGCCGAACCACGAGCCGAACTCGCGCACATCGCTCAACGCGCGCCACACCCGCGCGGGCGTGGCCTTCAACGTCACCGTCTTCCGAAGCTCGTCCATGAGCAACCTCCCGGTTGCTCATGAATCAACCCGCTTCAAAGCTCAAAAGCAATCGTCTGGTTGCTCTTTACGGGATCGCCTGGAGCGCCTGACGAACCTCTTCGGCCTGCGAGCCCTTGGGGTTCAGCTCGAGGAACTTGCGGTACGGAGCCTTGGCTTCGCCATCACGGCCCAGGTTCTGGAGCGCGATGCCCAGCGCCAGCCACGCACGAGCATTCGTCGGGTCTGCTTTGGTCGACTCCTTCAGGTGCGGAATCGCTTCTTTGAAGCCCGTCTCCGAGAACACGAGGCTGATGCCCAGCCCCGTGCGCGCGGGGACGTCGGTCGGGCGATCCTTCACGGCCTTGCGATACAGGCCCACGGCCTTGCCCCACTTCTCGGCGACGATGGCGGCCTTGCCGTCTTCGAGCAGCTTGTCGAACTCGTCGTCAGAGAGCGAGACGTCGGAGACAGCGACGGCTGCGCCACCATCTTTCGGGCCCGCAACCAACGCCGGAGCCCCGGCGTCGACCGTCACACCCGCGTCCTTCGGAACAACCCCTGCGTCTTTTGTCGGCGCGCCCAAGTCGACGCCTGCGTCCTTCAGCGAAGCGCCGGCGTCGGCGACCCCGGCGTCCTTCGTCGGGCTGCCCGCATCGACGCCTGCGTCTCTCACCACACCAGCATCGACGACCCCCGCGTCTTTCGGCTCGACTCCCGCATCGGCCACGGCAGCGACGAGCCCTGCATCCACCAGGGCGCCTGCGTCGAGCTCAGCCACGACCGTCGGGTCGACCGGAACCACCTCGACCAGCACACCGCCGTCGAGCTCGGGGACACCGGCATCGTCCGGCTCGGCCTGCACCACGGGAGGAACGACGACCTCGGCGCCTCCGTCGACGGCGACCTGGCCGGTGTCATCACTGTTCATCACCATCACGGTGCCGACGATGCCGACCACCAGGCCGAGGGCGATGACGATGGGCAGCGCGCGCGAGCGCTGGGGAATCGGGTTCTCTCCGCTGAACGGCTGCGAGTTCGTCCCGATGGTGTCTTCGAAGAAGGCCTCCTCGAGCTCGGGCGGCGGCGACTTCGCAGCCGAACCGACGGTCGGCACCACGACCGGAGCAGCCGCCACCGGAGCAGCCACGGGCTTCTGTGGCAGCGGCGGAGGGGCAACAGGAGCCGGACGTGGTGTCGGGGGCGTGTTCGCAGGCAGCGGCGCGACGACCGGCGCGGGAATCGCGGTCGGCGGCGTCTCTGACTCGGCTTCGGCTTCCGCTTCGAGCAGTGGCTCGACCGGAATCTCGGTCGTGATGGGAGCCTGCGCCGGCGGCTGCTTCTGAACGGGCGGCAGCGAGAACCGCTCCTTCGCAGCGCCTCCGAAGACGGGCTCACGCGGCGGCTCGACGGGCGCGGCCGGGGCTGGCGCCTGCACAGGCATCGGCGCAGGAGGCGCGGCCTGCGGGGCCGGCTTGCTCCAACCACTCATCGGCGCCCACGTCGACGACCCTTCGATGCCCTCGGTGTCGACCTTCGACCAGGCGTCGACCAACGAGGCGCGCGCTCGCTCGAGCTCACTGGGCGGCTTCTCGACGAGGAACTGTGACGGCTCGGGTGCAGGGGCGGGCGCGATCGGCTCGGGCGGAGCCACGGCCGGCATCGTCGGCGGCTGACCGGGCACGCGGGGCCGCGGCTCGAAGTGCACCACCGGAACCTGTGGCTTCGGCGTCGTCGGCGTCACGCTGGGGACGGGGCCGGCCATGACACCAGACGGAGACGACGTGACGGGCGCGATGGGCGGCGGCGCCGGGCTGTTGGCCGTGGGTGGAATCGCCTGCGGCGGCGGGAGCGGATCGAGCTCGAGCGGCAGCTCGACCGGCTCTTCGACGCCCAGGGGCGGCAGATCGGGTTCGGCGAGGGCGAGCTGCTCGGCGACGCCGTGATCCGGCTGTGCTGAAGGCGCAGGCGGGAGCGTATCGGCAGGGGTCACGCTGGGCTGCTTGGGCGCAGGCTCGGCGCCGACAGGGTTGGGGCCCGTGTTGAGCCACTCCTCGATGCCCGGCTTGCGCGGCCCGGTGTTCGACGACGGCGCGCCGACCTCTTTGATGAGCCCCTCGAAGTACAGCTTCGAGATGATGCCGAGCGCCGCGAGATCTTCGAAGTCCGAGTCTTCGACGACGCGCTGCAACGTGCGGCGCCCATCGAACAGCCGCAACAGCCCGTTCACCTCATCGGGGATCTCGGCGAGGCGATCGGCCAGCGAGCCGTAGTCGAGCTCGAACACCGTCTCGAGCGGAGGCAGCTGCTCGAGCATGCGGCCCCACTCGTCGAGGCGGCGCATGCCCTCCATCAACAGGCCCTGCGTCGAGACCTCGATGCGCTCCCCACGCTCGACGGGCGCGAACGAGACCTCGAACTGGCCCTCGAAGGTGTTGAGCATTCGGTAGAACGCGTTCTCGCCGCGCAGCCGCCCGAGCTCGGCGTCGATGACGCGGCCCTCTTTGAAGAAGACGGTGCCCTGCCGCTCTCCGAGGATCTGAATGGTGCCGGTCTTGCGGCCGATCTCGAACGTCTGCACGAGATCGACGACGCCCATGTCAGACAGGTTTCCCGAGAAGCCCGCGCGCTGCTCCTTCTTCTCGAAGCGCTCCTTCTCGACCTTGGTGAGAATCATCCTCACGCGGGTGACGACCTCTTTGATGTAGATCGGCTTGGTGAGGTAGTCCTCGGCGCCGGTCTCGAGGCCCTTCACCTTCGACTCGACGGCCTTCTGACTCGTCAGGAAGACGTACGGAATGTGACGGAAGCGGTCGTCGCTCTTGAGCACTTTGCAGAGCTCGAACCCGTCCATCTCGGGCATGCGCGTCTCGGCGAGCACGAGATCGGGCAGGCTGATCTGCACCTTCTCGAGGGCGTCTTTCCCGTGAATTGCGGTGGTGACCTGGAAGCCCGCCTTCTTCAGGCTCACCTCCATCACGCGAAGGCTCTTCGCGTCACCATCGACCAGGAGCAGGTGCTGCTTCGCCACGGGGTCCATCCCTTTCGGCCAGAACGAGAAAAAGTCGCGGAATGTTTGGCCTTGCACGGGGGAGTGTCAACGTTTCCAATGCTGATCATGAGCGCGGATCAGCGACGCTTCGAGCGCAAGAGCCTGAGCGTGCAGTTCCATGCCCGTGACGCACAGGGCGTCGGGCAGCTGTTCTTCGAGAGCGCCGACCTCTCGACGGGCGGCACCTTCTTGAAGAGCGACCTGTTGCTCGAGTCAGGCGAGTCGTTGTCGGTCGAGTTCCAGGTGCTGCAGGGCCGGGTGATTCGGGCGCAGGCGCGGGTGGCCTGGGTGCGGCGGTTTCCCTCGGCGACCGAGTCGGCGGGCATGGGCGTCGAGTTCACCTCGATGCCCGAGAGCGATCAGGAAGCGCTCGAGACGTTCCTCACGGCCTGATCACCCGAAGAGCCCGCCGCCCTTCTTGCTGGCGGCGTCCTTCTTCCGACGCATCTCGATGAGGCGAAGCTCCTGGCTGGCCTCGAGGTGACGAGGGTTGACGCGCACCGCCTCGCGGAAGTGCTTCTCGGCGCGCTCCATGTCGCCCTCGACGCGGGCGATGACGCCGAGCTGGTAGTGGGCGCGATCGCACGCGGGGTCGATGGTGAGCGCCTTCTGCATCAGGCTGCGGGCGTTGGCCCCTTCGGCCTTGCGCGTCGGGTCCATGTAGATGGCCCACGCCTGGGCCGCGAGTGACGCGGCGCCCTTGTCGAGCAGGTGCGCGCGGGCGAAGTGCTCGTCGGCCTGCTTGTAGTCGCGCTTCTTGAAATAGACCTCGCCCATCTTGAAGAGATCGGAGGCCTGGCTCTGGGTCGCAGTACTGGGTGACGAGCTGGTGCCCTGGGTGCGCGCTGCTGCGGCCTGCGTCGCGACGTAGGCCATGCGACGCGAGTCGTCGTACAGCACCTCGTACGCCTCGCGGATCGACTCGAACACGGCGCTCATCTTCTGAGCGAGGTGCGGCAGCGACGGCGGCAGGCGATCGGGGTGGAAGGTCTTCGCCAGCCCGAGGAACGCGGCCTTCACCTGATCGCGGCTGGCCTGCTGGGTGACGCCGAGGGTGGCGAAGTGATCTTTCTTCTTCAGCTGCTCGGCGCGCTGCTCGATCTGCGTGGCGAGTTGCTGCTCCGCGGGCGTCGGTGCAGGGGCGTTGGAGACTCCCGAGGGCCGTGAGGGCGCAGGGGCTGGCGGTGACGACGGCCGGGCCGTGACGCCAGAGGGCGACGAGCTGGGCGGCGCCGCGGTGACGCCCGATGGAGACGACGGTGACGGCGAGGGCACGGTGCCCAGGCTCTCCATGGCGCGCCGGAGCAGGCGTTGACGACGAAGTCGTGCAGCCTCGGCGGGGTCGGCAGGGTCACCCAGATCGGCGTCCTCTCGGGAAGGAACAGGCGTGGTGGTGCTGATCTCGGCTTCGATGATGGGCTCGACGGGCGCGGCCTGTCGGTTGGGCGCGCTCTGGCCGACGAGGGCCTCGAGGCTGGAGTCGACGCGCCGGAGCGCCTCTTCGAACGAGCCGGAGTTTCCGGGGGCGGGGCTCGAGGTGGTGGCGGGCTCCACCATGTTCCAGAGATCGGCCTCTTCGTTCTTCTGATCGCGCCCGAGGACGAGGGGGCGCGGCGAGGAAGGACGAGAGGGCGGGGGCGGCGCGACGGGTGGGCGATAGTTCGGGTCGGTCTTCTCGTCGCCGCGGCGGGTGGTCGCTTCGGGCGGCGTGGGTGCCGTGTCGGGCGCGGGAGAGACGGAGCGCTTGAGCGCCTCGTTCATCTCGCGGAGCAGATCCTGTTGTTGGCGATGCCGAGCGTGGAACTCTTTGTCCTCGGGGCGAGCGCTGCCGAGGGCCTCCTGCATGGGCCGTGGCGCCACGGAAGAAGGCGTTGAACCCACGAAGGTCTGGCCGGTGGGCTGTCGCCGGCGCTCCTCGGCCTCACGAGCCATGGCGTCGGCTTCGGCCCTGAGGCGCGCGAGGCGGGTCTGCTCTTCTCGAGCGGCAGCAGCGCGGGCGAGCAGCTCAGCCTCTTCACGCTCTTCGGCGAGGCGCTGCTCCTCGGCCAGGCGGGCCTCTTCGGCTTCGCGGGCCTGCTCTTCGGCGAGCAGTCGGCGGGCCTCGGCGACGCGCGCGGCCTCGTCCTGGAGCCGTTGCTCCTCGGCGAGCCGGGCCTCTTCAGCTTCACGAGCCTCTTCTTCCGCGAGCAGGCGGCGGGCCTCGGCGACGCGAGCGGCCTCGTCCTGCAGCCGCTGCGCCTCGGCGAGGCGGGCCTCTTCGGCTTCACGAGCCTCTTCTTCCGCGAGCAGACGGCGAGCCTCGGCGAGTCGTGCGGCCTCTTCCTGCTGGCGGAGCGCCTGGGCTTGACGTTCCTGCTCAGCAGCCTGCTGCTGTCGCTGTTCCTCGGC
>JBEOKA010000301.1:0-11138 GCA_040275325.1 Myxococcaceae bacterium
TGCTCTTCCGATCTCGACAAGCAGACCTTCAGCCACCCGCGGCTCGTCGCGCTCAAGGCGGGCGTTCAAGGCGGCGGGCCGACCGTGTCGGAGCGGCTCGCGAAGTTCGCCCGACTGATGGGCTTCGCCGAGTTGAAGAACTCGGGCCAGATGCACCCGGTCATCAACGTGCTGACTCTGTGGGATCTGCATGTGCTCTTCCGTGTCGAGGCGTGGCGGGCCGAGCACGGGCGCGGTGTTCGTGGCTGGTTCGACGCGCTCGCACAGCTCGAGGCGCTCTCGGCGTTCGCGGGCTACGCGTTCGAGCGGCCCAATGACGTGTTCCCCGAGGTGCTCGACGAGGGCTTCGTGCTCGAAGCGAAGGGGCTTGGGCATCCCCTGCTCGACAAGCCGGTGCGCAACGACGTCACCCTCTCGGGGCCGGGCCAGGCGTTGATCATCACCGGCTCGAACATGTCGGGGAAGACGACGCTCATGCGCACCATGGGGCTGTCGACGGTGATGGCGCTCGCCGGGCTGCCAGTGGCCGCGGCCGCGTTTCGGGTGGGCCGCACGCAGGTGCTCACGTCGATGCGCGTGAAGGACTCGCTCGAGCGCGGGGTCTCGTACTTCTACGCCGAGGTGCAGCGCATCAAGCTGCTGCTCGACACCTCGCGGGCGAACCCGAACGCGTGTCTCTTCCTGCTCGATGAGCTCTTCATGGGCACGAACGCGAAGGAGCGCACGCTGGCCTCGAAGCACCTGCTCCGCGAGCTCTTGTCGCTGGGAGCCGCGGGAGCGGTGACGACGCACGATCTCGCCCTGTGTGAGCTCGAGCAGGAGCTGGCGGGCAAGACGCGCAACGTGCACTTCCGCGATCTGATCGTCGAGGGCGAGATGACGTTCGACTACACGCTTCGACCCGGCATCGTGACGACGACCAACGCGCTCGAGGTGCTGCGGCGCGCCGGAGTCGTGGTCACGTCGTAGTCGGCGGCGGACGAACCGGCGGGCTGCGCGCGGGCTCGATGATCGGCTCGCGCGGCTCGATGCGCACCAACTGCACGCGGGGGCCGTCGACCTTCACCACATGAATCTTGAAGGGCTCGTGCGTCCACGCGTCGCCCATGATGGGCACGCGGCCGAGCTTCGCCATGAGGTAGCCGGCGATCGTCGTCACCTGGGACTTGTCGACGTCGAACTCGATCTCGAGGGTGTGCTCGAGGTCGTCGAGCTGCGCAGTGCCTGGCAGCTCGAGCTTGCCGCCGGGGAGCGCCTTCACCGGTTCGACCTTGCGGCCCAGCTCGGCGATGTTGCCGACGAGTTCAGCGACGACATCGGCGATGGTGACGATGCCCGAGGTACCGCCGTGTTCGTCGACGACGATCGCGATCTGCTTGTTGCGGCGCTTGAACTCGCTGAGCAGCTGCTCGAGGGTGATCGCCTCGGGCACGAAGAGCACCGGGCGCTGCACCTGCGCGATGGTGGTGAGTTCCTTCTTCGTGAGGAGGAACAGCAGCTCCTTCACGTTGACGAGGCCCTCGACGCGATCGAGCGAGCCGCGAATCACCGGCATCCACGTGTGGCCCGACTGCTGGGCAACGGCGAGGTTCTCTTCCAGCGTGAGCTCGAGATCGAGGCAGCGCATCTGCGAGCGCGGAACCAGCACCTGGCGCGCGGTCTTCTCGACCATCGACAAGGCGCGCTCGAGCAGCTCGGCGCGTGACGCATCGATGGAGCCCGCCTCAGCCGACGACGAGAAGACCAGCTTCAGCTCTTCTTCCCCCAGCGCCTCACCGTGTTCGTCTCCGCTCGCCGAACCAAGGCCGAGCACCTTCAGCACCACCTTCGTGCCCATGTTGAGCACCCAGATGATGGGGAACGCGATCGCGTGAAACGCGCGCATCGGCCACGACAGCGTCAGCGCCGTTCGTTCGGCGTTCGCGATGGCCATCGTCTTGGGCACCTGCTCGCCGACGACGATGTGCAGGAAGGTGATGATCGAGAACGCGATGACGACGCCGATGGTCTTCGCGATCGCCTGCGCGGCCTCGGTCTGCGGAGCCATGCGCAGCACCACCGGCTCGATGAAGTGAGAGAACGCGGGCTCACCGACCCAGCCGAGCGCGAGTGACGCGAGCGTGATGCCCACCTGCGAGGCCGACAGCCAGGTGTCGAGGTTCTTGCGCATCGCCAGGGCGGCGGAGGCGCCTGCTTTGCCCTGCTCCACCAGCGCCTCGAGCTGCGTGGGTCGCACCTTCACCAGCGCGAACTCGATGGCGACGAAGAACGCGTTCGCCAGCACGAGGGCCAGCGCGCCGACGAGGGCCCAGACTTCCATCAGCGCAGGGCCTCGAACTCGGCCTGGCCCTTGAGGGAGTCGAACATCGGGTCGGTGCGCAGCCAGCCCTGCACCTTGTCTTTGTCGGCGGCGACGGCGCGAACGAGCAGCGCGATGGACTCGGCCGGCCGGCCCCAGAGCGCGAACAGCGCGGCCTGGTTGTAGATGAGCAGCACGTCGTCTTTGTTGAGCTCGGCGGCCTTGTCGTAGGCGCGCTCGGCCTCGGCGTAGAAGCCCTTCTGCGCGAAGCAGATGCCGAGATCGAGCCACGCCTCGAAGTTCTTCGCGTCGAGGCGGGTGACCTCTTTGAGGAAGGTGATCGCGCTGCGGTAGTCGCCCTCGTCCATCATGAGGGCGGCGAGCTCGTGCTTCGGAAACGGGTCGGAAGCGTCGAGCTCGATGGCGACGCGCAGCTCTTTCTTGGCTTCTTCGATGCGCCCGGCGTCGGCGTGCGCGAGGCCGAGGTTCAGGTGCGCGTCGGGGTAGTCGGGCTCGAGCGCGATCGCCTCTTGATACTGGGCGACGGCGAACTCGTTGCCGTGGGTCGAGAGGAAGACGGCGAGGTTGTAGTGGGCGGTGGCTGAGTCGGGCTCGAGCTTGATGGCCGTGAGGTACTCGGCGAGCGCGTCACGGAACTGCTTCTTCTCGGCGAAGACGGTCGCGAGGTTGTCGTGCGCGTGGGCAGAGTTCGGGTCGAGCTCGATGGCCTTCTTGAACTCTTTGATCGCCTCGTCGAGCCAGCCGCGATCAGCCAGCTCGATGCCGCGGGAGTTGTGCTCGTCGGATTGGCCGAGCGGGTCTTTGTCGCGCGCCATGGAGCGCCGAGGGTTAGCACCAAGGCTGGGCTCCGTCGTGGCTCTCGAACGGGCAGTGCAGCCTCGACCCGGCTCCCGACCCGAACGAAAGTACGGGGATGCTCGCTGTTGCCCTGACCCTGCTGGCCGCGGTCCCCGATGCCGGAGCCGATTCACCGGTTCGCCTCACGTTCTCTGGAGACGTGACGCTCGGCTTTCACGTCGAGGAGTGGGCCGACGAATTGGTGAAGAAGGGCACGCCAAAAGATCAGGCGCTGGTGTGGGGCTTCGAGCGGGTGAAGGCGCTGACGCGCGCGTCGGATCTGTACGTGGTGAACCTCGAGTGCCCGTTCACCGACAAGGGCACGAAGCTGCAGAAGAACTTCAACTTCCGCGCGCGGCCCGAGCTGGTGGCGGGGCTCGAGGCCGGCGGCGTCGACGTCGTGAGCCTCGCGAACAACCACCTCATGGACTACGGCGCCGAGGGCCTGTTCGACACGTTGACGGTGCTCGACACGGCGAAGATCGCTCGCTTCGGAGCCGGTCGATCACTCGCCGATGCGCGCACGCCGGCGATCGTCGACGTGAAGGGCGTGAAGGTGGCGTTCCTCGGGTACTTCTTTCTCGGCGATCGGAACATCGAGCCGAAAGAGGTGATCGCGACGGAGTCGACTCCCGGCGTGGCTGGCCACTTCACGGACACGGCGGTGCTGAAGACGATGCTCCAGGCCGACATTCGCGCGGCGAAGAAGAAGGCCGATCACGTGATTCCGTTCTTCCACTGGGGCCGCGAGGGAAAGGGGCAGCCCGAGCCGTACCAGATCGAGCTGGGCCACGCGGCGATCGAGGCCGGAGCGTCGGCGGTGATCGGATCGCACCCCCACGTGCTGCAGGGCATCGAGCTGTATCAGCAGAAGCCGATCGTTTACTCGCTGGGGAACTTCGTCTTCGGCGGCAACTGGAACCCCGGAGACAAACGAACCGCGCTGGTGCATCTGATGGTGACGAAGAAGTCGGTCGAGAAGATCGAGATCACGCCGGCGCGCAGCGACGCGTACCCCGAGCGACCGTGTCAGCCGTTCCTCACCGAAGGCGCGCAGTCTGATGACGTGCTCGATCACCTGGCGGCGTTGTCGGCCGGGTTCAAGGCGACGCTGCCCGAGCTGAGCGCGAGGAAGAAGCCCGACGCCGGAGCTCCTTAGTCAGTTCGGCTTCAGCAGCGTCCAACTCAGGCCAGGAACGGCAGCGAAGTCTCCGTCGAAGGTCAGCAGCTCGGCGCTTTCGACGAAGGTGACAGCCGCAATCCAGATGTCGTTGGCTGGCAGTGGCTTGCCTCGCTTTCTGAGGGCCGCGACCAGTTCTCCGAAACGAACCGCAGCCTCACGACCGACATCGATCACCGAAACGAATGGCTCCGCGAGGAAACGGTCGAGCGCCACCTCGTTCTCTCGCGGCCGACTGCCACCATGAAACCCCGCGATCAGCTCACCGATCACGATCGTTGGAACCAACACGGTCGCAGCAGTGGAGACACGATTGATGGTCTCAGCGTGCCCCCGCAGAGGTGGCTGTACGCAGAGGTGTCGAGAACGATGCGTCGACTCACCGCCAGAGATCCGCGTCGATGGTGCGCAGGCCCTCGAGGGTCTTGTCGAATGCCTTGCCTTCGGCCTCAGGCCAGGTCGCGTAGGTCTCGAGCCTGGCGCGCCGATCTTCGACGTCGAAGGCGCGGTCGAGCGTCTCCAACACCAGGGCGTTGATGCTCTTCCCTGTCTTCTTGCTCGCCGCGTCGAGACGTTTGCCGAGGCGGGCTGAGACATTTCTAATGGTGAGCTGACGCATGCAGGCAGAACGATACGAATCTGCCTGCACTCACGCAACGCCCCATCAGCGCTTCGGGCGGCGGGCGATCGTGAACGTCGAGACCAGCGTCTCCTGCACATCAGGCCAGTCGGTCGCCCACTCGAGCTTCGCGGCCATGGTCTTCGCCTTCGGAGAATCATCGGCGTCGAACGAAAGGACCTCGAACCCGGCTGCCGTGAGCGCGTCCTTCGAGAACGGCGATCGCCCATCAGCCATCGGCTTGTACGGGCCCGGCTTCGGCGCGGCGATGTTGTAGATGACGAACAACCCGCCCGGCTTCAGCTCGGAAAACACGAGCGCGAGGAACTTCGCGTCGTCGAGGCCGAGATCGATCTGCGCCTTCGTGTCAGGAGGCTCCGCCGGGTGCACGTAGCCACGCTTGAGCGTGTTCTTCGAGAGCCACAGGTCGTACCCACCGCCGACGTCTTTCACCACCTGCGCGTCACTCGCGAAGTACCCGTGATGCAGCACCACCCTGCCCTTCTTCGGGCTCACCTTCTTCCCCGCGAGCAGCAGCAGCGGATCGATCTCGAGCCCGTGCGCTTCGACTCCCAGCGGAGCGAGCAGCAACAACTGCCCAAGATTCCCGTACCCGAAATCGAGCACCTTCTTCCCGGCCGGAGTGAAGCCAGCCTCGGCGATCAGCTCGAACACCCGCGCGTACCCGAGCGGATCACTGATGCGCGCGTAGACGAAGTCATCGTCGATCGTGCGCTCGGTGAAGTCTCCCGGGTTCTTCTCGGCGCAGGTCTTCTTGTCCTTCGAACAGAACCAGGTGCTCGGCGTGACGGGCTTGAGCTCGTTCACGTTCATGAGCCACTGCTTCACCCACGGCGACGCGATCTCGGGCTCCAACTGCTTCGCCAGCCGCCGCAGCTCGGGCAACGTCTGCGGCGTACCGGCGTCGGGCGCTGCTGCGAGGAAGACCAGGAGCAGCGCCGTCATCGTCACTCCTCCGCAGGCGCTTCCATGTGCTCGGGAGCGTCGACGCCCAGAATCAGGAACGCGCTCTTCAGCGTCTGCTTCAGCGCCGCCACCATCGCGAGCCTGCCCTGCGTCTTGTCGACATCGTCGCTGATGATCGGGTCCGACCTGTACTGCGTGTAGTACGCGTGGAAGTCGCCGATGAGTTCCTGGCAGTAATAGAGCACGTGGTGCGGTTCGAGCCGATCAGCCGCGCTCGCCACGACATCAGGCAGCTGCGACATCTTCTTCAGCATCATCTTCTCTTCCGGCAGCACCAACCGCGCGAGCTGCGCGTCGGTCACCTTGTCGATGCCGACGAAGGGAACGTTCTTCTCGATCGCCTTCTTGAGAATCGACGCACACCGCGCGTGGCCGTACTGGAAATAGAAGACCGGGTTGTCTTTCGACTGCTTCGTGACCGCGTCGAGATCGAAGTCGAACTGCGCGTCGCGGGTCTTCATCAAGAAGATGAACCGGCACACGTCGGCGCCGGCCTCGTCGATGAGATCGGCGAGCTCGAAGAGCGTTCCCTTTCGCTTGCTGACCTTCACCTCTTCACCACCACGGGTGATCCGCACGATCTGCACGAGCGCGAACTCGAGCTTCTTCGTGTCGAAGCCGAGCAGGTGCATGCCCGACTGAATTCGCGGCACGTGACCGGCGTGATCGGCTCCGAAGACGTCGACCATCAGCTCGTAGCCGCGGTCGAACTTGGCCTTGTGGTACGCGAGATCGGCGGTCAGGTAGACCGGGGTGCCGTCGGCGCGGAGGATGATTCGATCCTCCTCGTCCTTCAGCGGCATCTTTCCCTTCTCGTCCTGCCACGTCGCCGTCATGAGGAACGTGCCACCGAGCTGCTTGTCGGCGTACTTCGCGGCCTTCGACTCGGCGTCGCGCACCTTCTCTTTGTTGTCCTTCCGCTTGCCCTCGGTCGCCTCGTAGGTGACGCCGCGCGACTTGTAGACGTCGACGATCGACTTCACGGCGCCCGACTCGTGGAGCGACTTCTCACTGAAGAACACGTCGTGCGTGATGTTCGCCTTCGCGAGCGTCGACCGAATCGCCTTCATGTTCTCGCGAATGCCGACCGCGATCGCCGCAGGCAGGAACTCGCTCTCGGGCTTGTTCAGATAAGCGTCGCCGACCTCGGCCTTCCACGTCTTCGCGATCTCGATCACGTACTCGGCCGGGTACTCGCCTTCGACGAGCGAGATCTGCTCGCCGAACTGCTCCCGGTACCGCTTGTGTACGGTGCGGCCGAGCGTCTCGACCTGCTTGCCGTAGTCGTTGATGTAAAATTCTCGAGTCACGTCGTGACCGGCGGCGTCGAGCAGTCGGGAGATCGCGTCGCCCATGAAGGCTCCACGCGCGTGGCCGATGTGCACCGGGCCGGTGGGGTTCGCGGACACGAACTCGACCATGACCTTCTTGCCGGTCGACTTCGGCGCCTTGCGGCCGAACTGCGTGCCGAGGTTCAGCACCTCTCGCGCGACGCGCTGAAAGACGAAGTCCTTCAGGCGAATGTTGAGGAAGCCAGGGCCGGCCTTCTCGACGCTGACGATGATGGAGTTGCGATCGACCAGGTGGGCGATGATCGCGTCGGCGAGCTCGACCGGCTTCTTGCCGACGGCCTTCGACATCACCATGCAGACGTTGCAGGCCCAGTCTCCGTGCTCGAGGTTCTTCGGCGCGTCGACGGAGTAGTTGGGAATGGTCTCGAACGAGATGAAGCCCTGGGTCTTCAGCGAGTTCAGGGTCTCATCGATCACGGCTCTGACGTGGTGTCGCATCGTTTCCTCGACGGGCCGAATCGCATGTCTCTGACCCCGAGTGAAGCGCGCCCTTGCTCCGGCGAGGTGGGCTCGGCTCAAGTCGGCCCATGCGCCTGAACCGAACGTTCACGACCGCCATTGTGCTCACCAGCCTGGAGGCCTTTACGAGCGAGCACCACGATCAGATCGAGCTGAAAGACCTCGTCACGCGCAGCACCGTCATCGCGGTCGTCGTGCCCGCCACGCCTGCGACCGTGAAGTCCGAGATCGCGATCGCGCCAGGCGAGAAGTACCCGCCGTACACACGCATCCGCTCCCGCTACGTGGTGAAAGAGGTGCTGCACGCAGAGGGCACGAAGCTGGAGCCCGGCAAGACGATCGAAGTCGACCCCGCCGACTTCGACACGCGCCTCACGGTGCACAAGCGCTACCACCTCGAGGGCGTTCGAAAGATCCCCATCTACACGCACTACTCACCGCAGAAGCCCCCGGCTCAGGGCTCGATGATCGTCTTCCTCGCACCAGCAGGAGACGGCTGGCAGTACACGGCGAACGGAGCCATCGAGCACCTCGACACGCGCAAAGCCATCGAGGCGCTGCTGAAGAAGGCTCAGTAACCGCGCAGGCGAACGAGCAACGGCTGCAGAATGTTGGGCGGAAGCTGCGCGTAGTTGCCGAAGTGCATCGAGTAGTTGCCGCGGCCCTGCGTGAGCGTGCGCAGCGAATCGACGTAGCCGAACATCTCCGAGAGCGGCACATCGACGTCGACCACCTGCAGCGAGCCGCGCGAGCCCATGCCGCGAATCGTCCCACGTCGGCGATTCAGGTCGCCCGTCACCGCGCCGTAGTACTCGTGCGGCGTCGTCACCTCGACGCGCATCACCGGCTCGAGCAACGCCGGAGCCGCCGCCTTGCACGCCTCGCTGAACGCCATCGACGCCGCGATCGTGAAGCTGATCTCGTCGGAGTCGACCTCGTGGAAGCTGCCGTCGAAGACCTCGGCCTTCAGATCGATCATCGGGTAGCCGGCCACGGCGCCGCGGTTGAGCGAGTTGGTGATGCCCATCTCGATCGCCGGGAAGAACTCCTTGGGCACCACGCCGCCCGCGATGGAGTTCTTGTACTCGAAGCCCTTGCCGACCTCGTTCGGCGACACGCGCACCTTCACGTGACCGTACTGGCCCTTGCCGCCGGTCTGCTTGATGTACTTGCCCTCGCCTTCGCCGGTGGCTGTCACCGTCTCGCGCCACGCGACCTGCGGCTTGCCGACGTTGGCTTCGACTTTGTGCTCGCGCTTGAGGCGGTCGACGATGATCTCGAGGTGCAGTTCGCCCATGCCGGCGATGATCATCTGCCCGGTCTCGGAGTCAGTCTTCACGCGGAAGCTGGGATCCTCCACCGACAGCTTCCCGAGCGCGGCGACCAGCTTGTCAGCGTCTTCGGTCGACTTCGCCTCGAGCGCCAGCTGGATCACCGGCTCGGGGAACTCGATCTTCTCGAGCAGCACCGGGTGCGCTTCGTTGCACAGCGTGTCACCGGTGACGGCGAGCTTGAGCCCCACGATCGCGCAGATGTCTCCGGCGTAGCAGGCGTCGATCTCGTCACGTTTGTCGGCGCGCATCTGCACCAGTCGGCCCACGCGCTCGCGCTTCTTCTTCGCGGTGTTCCACACGGCGGTACCCGACTCGAGCTTGCCCGAGTACACGCGAATGAACGTGAGCGTGCCGAACGCGTCGTTCATGATCTTGAACGCGAGCGCCGAAAACGGAGCGTCGTCTTTCGTCTCGCGCGTCACCGTCTCGCCCTTCGCGTCGAGCCCGTGGACCGGTGGGCGATCGATCGGCGACGGCAGGTAGTCGATGACGGCGTCGAGCAGCGGCTGAACGCCCTTGTGCTTGTAGGCCGAGCCGCAGAACACGGGGAACACCTTCATCGCGATGCAGCCCTTGCGAACGGCGGCGCGAATCTCGGCCTCGGTGATGCTGGCGCCTTCGTCTTCGAGGTACCGCTCCATCAACTTGTCATCGAGCTCGGACACGGTCTCGAGCAGCGCAGTGCGGGCGGCTTTCGCGGCGTCGGCGAACTCGGCGGGAATGTCGACGACGTCGTAGATGCTGCCCTTCTCTTCGTCGTGAAACACCAGCGCCTTCATGCGAACGATGTCGATGACGCCCTTGAGCTCTGACTCCTTGCCGAGCGGCAGCTGCATGAGCAGCGGGCGGGCGTCGAGGCGCTCCTTGATCGAGGCGACCGACATGTCGAAGTCGGCGCCCAGCGCGTCCATCTTGTTGATGAAGCAGATGCGCGGCACCTGGTACTTGTCGGCCTGACGCCACACGGTTTCGGACTGGGGCTCGACACCGTTCTTGCCGTCGAACACCGCGACCGCGCCGTCGAGCACGCGCAGCGATCGTTCGACCTCGATGGTGAAGTCGACGTGGCCGGGCGTGTCGATGATGTTGATTCGGTGCTTCACCTTCTCGTGCGTCCAGAAACACGTGATCGCGGCCGAGGTGATGGTGATGCCGCGCTCGCGCTCCTGCGGCATCCAGTCGGTGGTGGTGGTGCCCTCGTGGACCTCGCCCATCTTATGAATGGCGCCGGCGTAATAGAGAATGCGCTCGGTGGTCGTCGTCTTGCCGGCGTCGATGTGCGCCATGATGCCGATGTTGCGGTAGCGCTCGAGGGGGTATTCGCGGGCCATGACGTTTCCTGAGTGACGAAAGAGACGCGCCGTCTTTCGCACGGACGCCCGGTTTCTGTCCCGTTTTTCTCGGGCGGCATACCCGGCGGCATGACCGTTCGAATCGCGCTGGTCGTGTCTGGTCTGCTCGTGGCCTGTGGACTTCCCGTGTTCGAGACAGAGCCGACAGGCACGGTGATGACGAGCGTGTCGTCAGATGCTGGAGCCGCTCCAGACGCTGGGGCGAGCGTCGATGCAGGACTCGATGCCGGAACGGTGGTCGACGCCGGAGTCGTGCCCACGTACGCGCGAGACACTCAGCCGATCTTCATGCGGCACTGCACGCGCTGCCACGAAGCGGGCAACGGAGGGCTCACCAGCTTCGCCGATCGCTATGACGTTCTGGGTACAGCCTCGACAGTGTGTCGCGGACAGACGGTGGCAACCTGCATCGGCTGGGTGCTCGCCGATCAGGGAATGGAGGGCACACAATGCCGAACGTGGGAGGTGCGATCATTTCACCGAGCGGCCTTCCCTTGCGTCAGCGCCGCCGACATCGCCGTGGTTCAGGCGTGGCTCGCGGCAGGCGCGCCACAGTGACGGCTCAGCGCTCGCCCCAGTGCAGCTTCGTTCGCAGCACGCCGAAGTAGTCGATGTTCGGGTTGCGAACGAGGAGCACCCGAGACTCTGACTTCATGACCTCGAGACGATCGCCGAGCTTCAGCGCCTGACCGGCCTGA
>JBEOKA010000302.1:0-34735 GCA_040275325.1 Myxococcaceae bacterium
CTCCTCCACGCGCCGACTGTGCCACGCATTCCCGACACCGTCGCAGTTGCCACTGACTTGCGAAAAGCAGGACGAGTGGGTATTGCGCGAGCCATGCAGTCGTCCTCCCCCGTCACCGCCCCGCGCTCGTCGGACCTCGTGGGAACGGCGCTGTCAGGGCTCTGCATGGTGCACTGCGTGTCGACGCCCGGCCTGTTGGCGGTCGCTCCTGCGGCGGCCTCGGTGCTGGGCGGCTTTCACCCGGTGCTGCTGGTCGGCGTGCTGGCAGTGGCCGTCACCTCGTTCGCGCCCGGCTTTCGTTCGCACCGCGACTTCGCCGTGCTTGCCCTCGCGCTCGCGGGGTTGGCATTGCTCGCCACGGCAGCGTTCCTGTTCGACGAGAGCCTCGTCGAGACGGTGCTGAGCCTCGGCGGTGCGGCCGCGATGATGGCGGCGCACCTGCGCAACCGTTCGCTCCTGCGCGCCACGGCAGCCTGACCAGTTCTCGAAAGACGACGAGCGCGCGCGGGCGTATGTCCCGCCTCGCAGCGCTTCCCTTTTCGACGACGGAGACCTTCATGACGATGACGCGACGTGATGCGGTGACGATGGCGGCCGGTGGTGCAGCGGTGCTGAGCCTGACGGCTCTGGCGCAGGGCAAGGGCGCGACGCCCGCTCCTGCTGCGAAGGACGCGAAGCCCGAGGCGAAGGCCGCGTGGGTGATCAACGACGCGCTGCTGGCGGCGACGCTCGACTGCATCAAGGCCGGAGAAGCGTGCCTCGACCACTGCGTGCGCACGTTGTCGACGGGCGACAAGTCGATGGCCGAGTGTGCGGGAACCGTGCGCGCCATGTTGCCGATGTGCCACGCGGTGGCCGACCTCACGCGACTCAACTCTGCGCACCTCAAGGCGCTCGCGGCCGTCTGCGCGAAGGTCTGTCGTGACTGCGAGGCCGCTTGCAAGAAGCACCAGAACCACCACGCCGAGTGCAAGGCGTGCATGGAGAGCTGTCAGAAGTGCGCCGCCGAGTGCGAGAAAGCCGCCGCCTGACAGGTGGTTGAGGGCGCGGGCGGGGTGGGTGAATAGGAGCGGCGCGGGCACGGTCGAAGGGGCCATGAACGCTCGAACCTTCGCCCTCCTCGCCGTGCTCGCCGCTCCCGCCGCCTTCGCCCAGTACCACGGCGCAGTGGCCGTGCAGGGCCAGCCGATGCCCGCAGTCGTTCAGCAGCCGTGCGGCCCTCAGCCCAGGCCAGTGAACGACAACGGCCGCTGGGAGCTGCGCACGACCCAGCAGTACGTGCCCGGCACCACGCAGCAGGTCTACGTCGCAGGCCAGTGCTTCTTCGGCCGCCACGGTCGGCAGGTCTGTCAGCCCGGCCGCTACGTCACGACGCAGACCGCTGGCCACTACGAGACGCAGCAGAGCTGGGTGTGGGTCGCGTACGAGAACCGCTACGACAACCGGTACGGCAACGGGCGCCACGAGCGTCGCGAAGAGCACCGCCGCTTCGGTCGCAGCTCGCAGTTCCAGGTCAACGTCGGCTTCCGCTGAACCGGGCCAGAAGCGTGAAGTTCCTTCGGGGCTCCGTGATGAACGGGGCCCCGAGTCGTTTCGGCGTGCACCAGGCCCCGGGGTGCCGGGGCTCTTCAGCTGCCCGAGGCCTTCTTCGACTTCTCGTGCGCGTGCACCCAGCCGTCGTAGTGGCGAATGGCCGAGTCTCCGACGCGCTGCACGTGCTGATTGTTGAGGTACGCCGAGATGGGCGCTGCCACGAGCGGCATCGCGCGACCCAACGCCTTGAGGCCCGTCTTCGTCAGCACCATCGCGGCGAGGCTGCCCAGCACCTTGGGGCTCGCGCGCTGAATGGGGCCGATGCCGTTCGCGTAGCCGAACAGGTCGAGCACGTCTTTCTTGCCACGCTCGTTCTTGAAGTCGGCCTTGAAGACGGTGCCAATCTCGACCAGCAGCGCGAGCTGCAGGTACACCATGCCGACGAGGTCGACGGGCACGGTGACGGCGCCGAAGACGCCGGTGACGCCGCCCAGCACGCTGGCCGCCTGCTTACGCGAGTCGATGTACCGCTGAGACAGCTCGCGGGGCCCCGCCGACGGGTAGCGCTGCTGCAGCTCTTCGAGTGACGTGCGCGCACGAACGGCCTCTTTGTCGATGAGGTCCGACAGGCGCTCGTTGGCGAGGGACTTCAGCTTCGAGGGAGACAGCGAGTCGTAGAAGGCCACGGCTGCAGTATCGCCCCCGCGGTGGGTGCGCTCAATGCGCCGCTCACCGAACGGAGGGTCGGCTCAATAGCCGTGGTCAGCGAGGTAGAGGTCGACGAGGGCGCCCTCTTCGAACCAGAACTGGTTCGACTCCTTGTTGAACCACTTCGAGCCCGGCTGCGCGTTGCGCACCTCGAGCAGAATGCGGTTGGTGTCGGTGTCGGCGACCGAGGCGCGGGCCAGGCACGAGGCGAGCGGCCTGTCTCCGAAGCCACCGTCGAGGCACACCTCGTCACCCGACGAGAGCCGGCGAACGTAGAGCTCTCCGAGGTACTTCGCTTCGTCGCACGCCGCGCCGGCGCTGCCGCCCTTCTTGAACTTCGCGCAGCGAGAGCTCGCGGGGGCCTTGTACACGGGCACGTTCTCGAACCAGCCCGAGGCGCCGCGCGCACGAGAGGCGCGGTCATCGGTGATGCAGGAGGACGACACGAGCCCCGCCACCACCGCCACCATCAGCTTCGTCATCGGTTTTCCCCCTCGAGCAGCTGTCTGGCGAACGCGTCGATGCGCTGGGCATCGGCGGGCGAGATGTTCGAAAACCGAATGCCCATGCCGTAGCCCTTCTTGTCGGGCACGTTCACCACTTCACCTTCGCAGCGAATGGTGCGGCCGTCGCCGGGCAGGCCGAAGGACAACGCGACGCGCGCGCCGACGGCGTGGGGAATGGCGCGGTCGAAGAAGCAGCCGGTGGCCGAGATGTCGCGGGTGGAGTGGAACGAGAAGCCGCGCTCGTCCCGCACCTCGACGGGCAGGGAGACGTTCACGCGCACGCTGCGACGACGTTCGAAGTCACTCACGACGGCGGGCACCCTACCGAAATCACCTCAGGTGAGCAGCCGATGAATGCGGCGCACGGCCTCGACGGGCGGGTTGATGAACTTCATGCGCGCTCCGCCATTTTCGCCGAAGGGGCCGAGCACCTCGGCCTTGAGCTCGATGGGCGTGGTGGGCTCGTCGGGCAGAAAGAGGCGAATGGTGATGCGGCTGCCCTTCTTCAAGCTGGGGCCCGACTTCACGCCGACGCCGAAGGTCGAGAGGTCGTGGCTGCGCATCACCACCGTCTCGCCGCCCTCTTCGGCTTCGATGTCGAGCTGCACGGCGACGCGTGGGGTGGCGCGGCGCTCGCGAAAGGCGCGGCGCTCGGGTTGGCCCGTCTGGATTCGCTGCATGAGCTTCACGAGCGAGTCGGAGCCGCCGCGGCGGTCTTTCATTCGCGGCAGCTTGGGGGTCAGCAGGGGCAACGTGGTGTCGTCGACCTTCTTCTTCTCGGACGCCATGACGCCTGACTCTACACCCATTGGCCGGCTTCGCCGAAACGCGCGGCGCTCGAGCGCACGAGGGAGCGCGCGTGTGATTCCAATCGTCGTACGGCAATCAGCTCTGCACGGGCGCTGCTTCGGCGGCGGGAGCGGCAGGCGTCTTCGTCTCCATCGAGTCGGCGACGAGCTCGGCGATGTCGCGCACCTTGATGGCCTCACCACGCTCGGTGTCGTTGAGGCCGTCACGCACCATCGTGTGACAGAACGGGCAGGCGACGGCGACCGAGCCCTCGGCCTTGCCGGTGAAGTGGCCGACCTGGCCGGGCTTCTTCATGTCGGTGGCGAGCGGCAGCGGCACCGAGGCGTCCTTCGCGTGCGCCAGGGTGTTGGCGATCTCGTTCACGCGGTTGTGGTTGATGCGCTGGCCGGTGTGCTCCTCCATCCACATGCGGGCACCGCCGGCGCCGCAGCAGAACGACTCACGAGCCGAGCGCTGCATCTCGACGACCTGCAGGCCGGGAATCGCCTTGAGCACTTCGCGAGGGGCGTCGAACACGCCGTTGTGGCGGCCGAGGTAGCAGGGGTCGTGGTACGTGAGCTTCTCGTTCATCACGCGCGAGAGCTTGATGCGCTTCTCTTTGAGCAGCTCGTTGATGAGCTCGGTGTGCGAGATGACGCGGTAGTTGCCGCCGAACTCGGGGTACTCGTTCTTGATGGTGTTGAAGCAGTGGGGGCACTGCGTGACGATGGCCTTGATGCCCTTGCCGTTCCACGCCTCGACGTTCATCTTCGCGAGCGTCTGGTAGAGGTACTCGTTGCCGCCGCGGCGGGCCGAGTCCCCGGTGCAGGTCTCTTCCTGGCCCAGCGTCGCGAACTTCACGCCGGCCTCGGTGAGCACCTTCGCGACGGCCTTCGACACCTTCTTCATGCGGTCGTCGTACGAGCCGGCGCAGCCCACGTAGAAGAGGTACTCGTAGGTGCCGCCGTCGCCCCACTTGGGCAGCGGCATGTCGCCTTCCCACTCGGCGCGTTTGTCCTGGCCGATGCCCCACGGGTTGCCCTGGCGCTCCATGCCTTCGAAGACGCGCTGCAGCTCGGGCGGGAAGTCGGCCTCGACCTGCACCTTGTAGCGGCGCATGTCGATGAGGCGCGGAATGTTCTCGATGAAGACGGGGCACGCCTGCTCGCACCAGCCACACGAGGTGCAGGCCCACACCGTCTCGGCCGAGAGCACGGGGCCGACGAGCGAGGGCACTTCGGCTTCTTTGCCATCGACGGTGGCCATCACCTTGCCGTCGTCGGTCTTCTTCGCGGTGGCCTTCCACTGCGGCAGCTCGTGCTCGTTCTTCCAGAGGAACTGCTTGATGCTCTGGTTGACGCCCTTGTGGGTGAGCGGCTTGCCGGTGAGGTACGTCGGGCAGTGCGTCTGACAGCGGCCGCACTCGGTGCAGGTGTTGACGTCGAGGCCCTGCTTCCACGAGAGGTCGAGAATCGTCTTCGCGCCGAACTCCTCCTTCTCGAGGTTGGGCGACGACAGCTTCGCGCTCGACGAGATGGTGGGCGTGTTCTCGGGCGGCAGCTTCTTCAAGAACACGTTGCCGAGGCCAACCACCACGTGGAAGTGCTTTCCGTGCGGGAGGAAGTTCAGGAACGTCATGATGATGGCGCAGTGAACCCAGAAGCTGATGACGCCCAGCGTGTGGAGCGTCTCGGTCGGCACGGGCGCGAGCAGCTTGCCGAAGAGGCTGGTGACGGGCTCCCACGAGGTGAAGTCGATGCCCTGCTCACGCAGGTGCGAGGCGCCGAAGATGAACTCGCTCACCATCAGCGTGCCGATGAAGCCGAGAATGAGCAGGGCCTCGTTCGACTTCGTGAGGCGGTCGGGCTTCACGACGACGCGCAGGAAGCCGAAGTAGCTGACGCCGAGCAGCGCTCCGGCAGCCACGACGTCTTTCAGGAAGAGGTACGCAGCGTAGGGCGTCTTGAGGGCGGCGAAGTCTGTCCAGAACGGGTCTGACAGGTTCGAGAGCACCGAGAGCGCGCTCGACGAGAAGCCCATGACGAAGAGCATCACCGTGCGCAGCGCGAGCACCACGAAGGCGCTGAAGATGAGCACGTGCATGAAGCCGGGCACGAACTCCTCGGGGTCGACCATGCGCTTCTGGCCGAAGCCGAAGATGGCGAGGGCCTTGAGGCGGTCACCCTTGCGGTCGAGGCGGTTGCCGGGCTCGGCCTTGAGCGACGCCATCGCGCGCAGGCGGCCCAGCATGGTCTTCGTGAAGAAGCCGACGCCGACGAGGACGAGCAGGCCAGTGAAGATCGGATTCATGGGCGGGTGAGGTAGCAGAACTGCGGGGGTGACGCTCGTGTGTCGACGAGGCCCCGCCCACGCCACTGAGACGAGCGATGAGTTCTGCTCAGGCCGTCTTCGGCTCGACCCGCACGTCCACCGGCAGGCCGCTGCGCACGCTCTGGGTGACGACGCAGAAGTCTTCGAAGACGTCGATGGCGTCGTCGATGGCGGCTGCGCTGGCCTCTGCGCCCACCGTCGGGGTGACGAGCACCTTCACGCCGAGAATGCGCAGCCGGTTCTGCTCATTGCGGCCGAGCTCGACGTGCGCGCTCGCCTCGAGGCCCTTCAGGGCGATGCCCTTCTTCGTGAGCGCGAACAGCAACGAGGCGGCCAGACAGTTCACCAGCGCGGCGGCGAGCAGGCGTGACGGGTTTGGCCCCTGCCCTTTCCCCAGTGGCGCGGGCTCGTCGGTCACCAGCGGCGGCACGTCGGTGCCATCGAAGCGAATGGTGAAGCGGTAGCCCTCGTCACGGGTGGCGGTGAGGTCGAACATCGAGGTGGTGGTGCTCATGCGGTCTCCCTGGGTCACTTCAAGCGTCCGGGCAGCTGAACCTCGACCACCGTCATCGACGACGGAGGCGCGCGGTACGCCTTGCCCAACCGGCTCTCGCGCTCGACGAAGCCACGGGGGTCGCCGACGTAGGTGAAGACGCGCTGGGCCAGCGGCGCCGCGCAGCCCTTCAAGTTGATGGAGGCCTCGAAGGTGTCGGTCGTCGAGGTGTTGAGCAGCAGCAGGCTCAGCGTGCGGCCATCGGTCGAGCGCGCGGCGAAGAGGGAGAGGTCTCGCGGAGCTTCGGTGGGCAGCGAGACGTCCTGAAACCGGCCGCCCTTCCCGTCGTAATTCCTGTACGCGCGAAACGCCCAGAAGGCCGGCGAGTTCTCGGGTGGGTATGTCCAATAGAAGGCCGAATAGAGCCCGTGCTGACCGAAGCGCCCCAGCGCCTCTGCGAGGGCAAGGCCGCCCGACATGTGGCGCTCAGCGCCAAAATTATACTCGCCAATCGACAACTTGAGCCCTGGATAATTCTTGTCGACCCACTCCTGCATGCGAGGAATGAGGCGCACGGGCTCCTTCACGTACGACTCATCCAGATAGCGCGGGTCCCACAACGAGCGGGTGGAGCGGATTCGCAGCGCGTTCGTGTCGGGGTCGGTCTGGCCATCGGTGCCGACGCCCAGGCCCTTCGCCTGCGGGTAGTAGTGCAGGTCGAGCACGTCGAGCACGCGCACGCCGGTCTTCTCTTCGTGCGCTTTGAGCTTCTGCAGGTACCACTCGATGAGCGGCTGGTCGTCGTGGGCGCGGCGGTCGGGCTTGAGGTTGAAGCCAGCCTGGGCGTCGGCAGCCGAGTAGAAGAACCCGGGCCACCCCCACTCCGCCGGTCCTGCGATGAGCGCCTCGGGGTCGGCTTTTCGAATCGCGGTGCCGTAGGCGATGGTCTTCTCGAGCAGCTCGTCGTAGGTGACGGCGTTCGGGTGCACGTCGCGGTGGGTGTCGTTCCACAGCGCGGGCTCGTTATCGAGAATGTACTGGTGCACGAGCCGGCCACGCGCCGCCGAGACCTTCTGAATCTCTGCCACCCACGCGGCGATGAACGACGGCTGCAGGGCAATGCTGGTCCGGCTGGGTGCGCCCGCGCGAATGGGTTTTCCATTCTTGCCAACGCCGTTGCCAATTTTGGGGTTCTCGGGGCACAGCTGCTCCTGCGCGCCGTAGTCAGCGACGGGGTACGCGGCCGACGTCGTGTCCTTCGCCACCCAGCCGAGCATCGGCACCGTCAGCGCCGACTTCAGCCCGCGGTCACGGTTCACCTCGAGGAACGTCTGCCACACGCGCTCGCGGCCGTGGCCGTACGAGGTGTTCATGAAGAAGTAGTCAGCGGCGCTGTTCCACGCGTTGCCGAGCTCCCAGTTGTAGCGGCTGGTGGGGTTGCCGCCCCAGCGGCGCGCGGTGGTGCCGAGTTCGAACTGATGCGCCGTGTCCTTCTCGCGGTAGGCGCTGTAGGCGATGCCATAGATGAGCGGGCTGATGACGCGGCCCTCGGCCTTGCAGTCGACGGCCAGCGCGGCGGGGTAGCCGGGCGTCTCGAGAAGGGCCTGCGCGGCCTGAACCTGATCGGCCTCGGCGGCGGTGAGCCCCAGGTGGTCGACCTCGACGATGCCCGACGCAGGCAGCGCCTTGTGGGCGCGCAGCACGACTCGGGTGAAGGGCGCCAGCGTGGGGTCGAGCTCGCGCATCGACACGAAGACCTCGAACCAGCCGCCGTCGAGCGCGCGCACGTGCGCCGCCGTCACCTTCACGCGAGGGAAGATGTCGACGGACTCGGAGTCGACGCGCAGCTCGAGGAACTCGTGAGGCGCCAGCGGCCCGCGCACGTGCAGCGTCACGCCGCCGTAGGTTCCCTTCAACCGGTAGCGCGTGAGAATCCACCCTGCGTAGTTCGACATGACGAGGCGCTCGGCGCTGCCCAGCTTCGGCGCGTGCTCGGCCCAGCCGTGGTCTTCCCACTCACCCTTCAGCCCACCTTCGTAGATGGCCTCGACGATGGCGGGCGCGGGCGCGGTGCGCTGCGGCGCTGCTGGGCCTGCCTCGGCGGGCGCGCTGTGACAGCTCGAGAGCACCAACAGCGCCGTGAAGACTCTCATCATGAAGGCCGGTGTACTCCAGCCTGCGGCTCGCCGCCCGACCCTCCCGCACGCTGCAGCGAGAGGAGCAGGCGGCGCACGGCCACGCCTTCGAAGTCGTCGACCGGGTCTGCGCTCGCGTCGAACACCTCGAGCAGCGTCTCGAGCGCGACCGGCACACTCACCGCACCTGCCTCGAGCTGAAAGGCGATGCTCGACACGCGCGCCCAACGTTCTGGCGCCGTCACGTCGGCTCCTTGTTCTCGACCGCGACCACGCGCAGGCGCCACTGCCGGCTCCCGTCGGTCCACGTGAAGGCGTCGCCTACCCGCAAGCCGATGAGCGCACAGCCCACCGGCGTCAGCACCGACACCTCGTTCGTGCTCGTCGCGCGCTCTGGCGGTGCGATGAGTCGAGCGGTGCGGACCTGGCGTGTCTCCTCCGTCTCCCAGGTGACACGACTGCCGAGCTGCACCACGTCTCGCGAGAACGGCACGATGGTCGCGCGGAGGAGTTCGGCCTCGAGGCGCTCGACGAGGTGGTCGGGGATGGTGGCCTGCGAGACGAGTTGGTTCAGACGCGCGTGGTCGCGCTCGGTGAGCAGAATGGGTGGTTGCACGGGTTGGCTCCGGGTGAGGCGTTGGTCGAGGCAGGCGCACCGCAGGCCACACGGCCCACGGTGCTCACTCGGGCCAGATTGGCGCGTGACGGCCCAGCTGCGAACACGCGTGGTTCGGCGCGGGGCTGACGACGGTGCAGAGCCTCACCTTCTCAGTGATAGGGAGCAGCCCCGCGCGCGCCAACCCTCAATCGCGCGACGCGCATCGACGACCGACGGGTTGACGTCACCTCGACACCTGCTCCCATGCACGGGGGCAGCCGGCTGTTTCGATGCTGCTGTGGCAGACTTGGCGCTGGGTGGGCCACGTCTTCCTCCATCGCTTCTCGACGGACGCGGCGTTTCGCGCAGTCTGGGAGGAGTCGCTGCACCTGGGCGAGTGCTTCGTGCCCACGCCTGCGAGCCCCGACATCGGCGAAGCCGTGCAGGTCGAGCTGGCCGTCGGGCAGCGAAGGCAGAAGGTGGCCGCCGAGGTCATCGGGCTCGAGAGCGACGCGGCAGGCAAGCCGGGCGTGCGCATCACCGTGGTGGCCGACGCGCTCCCGACGCTGCGCTCCTTCGCCGACGCCGTGTTGGGTGCGGCCGCGCGAATCGAGGGAGCGCTCGCCGACACGGCCTCACCCGAAGACGTCGCGACGCTGAAGGAGCACGAGCCTCCGCCTGCGTTGGGTGACACGCACCTCGCGCCCTCACGGCAGCACGCGCGCATCGCCATCACGCCGACGCCAAACGACTCGACGGGAGTGCTGCCACCACGCACGCCGGTTCCGCTCGGCGCGACCCGAGAGTTCCCCGCTCCGCCCGGCGCCGAGGCCCGGCCACAGGTTCACCTGGCAGACACCGGCGTCGTGCGCCCGCGCATCACCCCGAGCGCGGCCGAGTTCTCGGAGAGCAGCGAGGCTCGCCTCAAGCCGGGGCAGGTCATCGACGGCCGCTTTCAAGTCGACGCGCACATCGGCGAAGGCGGCATGGGCGAGGTGTACAGGGCCACGCACATCTACCTGAAGCGCACCGTGGCGCTGAAGGTGCTGCACCGGAAGCTCGTCTCGAACCAGGACGCGTGGGCGCGATTTCAACGCGAGGCCGAGCTCGTCTCGCAGCTCGAAGGCCCGAACATCGTGCGCGTGTTCGACTTCGGCCGCTTGAGCGACGGCCAGCCCTTCCTCTCGATGGAGTTCGTCGAAGGCGAGACGCTCGACAAGGTGCTCTCGCGCGGCCCGCTCGACGTGAAAGACGCGGCCACCATGCTCGCGCAGGTGTGCGAGGGGCTCAGCGAAGCGCACGCGCTGGGCATCATTCACCGCGACCTCAAGCCGCCCAACATCATGCTGGGCAAGCGACGAGATGGGCGCGCCATCGCCAAGATTCTCGACTTCGGCATCGCGCGCCTCGCTGCGGCGGGCCAGGAGAAGCTGACCGCGACGGGCGCCGTCATCGGCACGCCCTCGTACCTCGCACCAGAGCAGGCCCAGGGCGGCGACATCGACGCGCGCACCGACATGTACTCGCTGGGCTGCGTCGCCTTCGAGCTGCTCACCGGGCGCCCACCGTTCCAGGCCGAGTCGCTCGCGCGGCTCATCATGATGCACCTGCAGGAGCGCCCACGGCCGCTCTCGGCCTTCCGCCCGGCGCTGGGTGAGTGGCCGGCAGTGAATGACGTGGTGATGAAGGCGCTCGAGAAAGACCCGCGCGCGCGCTTTCAGACGGTGAACGACTTCGCCGAAGCGCTGACAGCGGCGGTGCAGGGGCGCGCGAAGGAGCCGGCTCCCCCGCCGCCAGAGCCCGAGCCCGCGTGGGGTGTCGAGAAGATGCCGCTCATCACGGCGCCGCCGCGGCACACGCTCTCGCTCGAGCCCGCGCCGTCTCCACTGCCTCCGCCCGGCGTCGGCGCGCGGCCTGGTCTGTCGGGCCTCACGCCCGCCTTCGTGCCCGGCCAGCGCGGCGTCTCGGGCCTGCAGACCGCGTACGTTCCACCACCCACGCAGCAGCAGACCGCGTTCCTCCAGCCGCCTGCAGAGCCAGGAGCGAGGCGGCTCGCGCAGCCCACCTCGCTCGCGGCGTCCGACTACGCGAAGGCGGCCACCGACGGCACCGATGGGCGACTCGGGCGACTGGGAGAAGTGCTCGCACAGTTCAACTTTCCCTTGAGCCCCGACCGGGTGCAGCGCTGCGAGCGGCTGCGCGCGTCGATGCCCGCGACGCTGCCCATCGCCTGGGTGCTCGGCATCGAGCCGCTGCGCGCACAAGACCCGAAGGCCTTCGCGCAGCTGCTCACGGTGTGCACCGACGTGGCCCTCGAGTGGGGCGGGTGCCTCGACGACATCACCACCGACGCGTTCGTCTTCGTCTTCTTTGGGCTCGGCTCACAGGCGCGCTGTGCGCTGGCGGCGCAGGAGCTTCGGGAGCGGCTCGAGGTTCGGCTCGATGGCGCGCCCGCCGATGCGCCGTCGCTGCGGCTGAGCCTCTCGGGAAGCAGGCTGCGCTCCGACACCGATGGCGCCATCGAAGGTGCGGCGGTCGACGCGGTGAAGGCGCTGGTGAAGACGACGGGGCCGGGCCAGTGCGTGCTGGCGCGTGGCTTCGCCAACTCGCTGAACGACCTGCTCGAGCTCGCGCCCGTCGATGACGACGTGGTGCAGGTGCTCGGCCGAAAGCCGGTGTCGTCGAAGGCGATGGTGACGGTGGGCTTCGACGGCGTGGCGCAAGCGCTCGACGCGCGGCTCGCGGCGCTGGCGAAAGGAGAGGTCGCGCCGGTAGTGGTGACGGGCCCGCGGCGCGCAGGGCGAACGCAGGTGGCGCAGGAGTTCGCCGTGCGTGCCCAGCAGGCCGGCGCGGCAGTGGTGTTCTCGTCGGGGCTCAAGGGCGGGCCCGCTTCGTCACTCATCGAGCTGGTGTGTCAGCTCGCGCAGGTTCCGTTCGGCCAGCGGCACAGCGCGCTCGGGCCCGCGCTCGACAGGCTCGGGCTTCCACCGGCGCAGCGGGAAGCGGTGATGTTGCTGTGTCAGGTGCGCGCGGCGCCGGCGCCTTTGGGAGGGAGACAGGCGGCGCACGCGCTGCGACTGCTCGGCGCGGCCGTCACGAAGGAGCGCCCGCTCGTCTTCGTCTTCGACGCGCTCGACCAGACCGACGACGCGAGCGTCGAGGCCTTCGCCGAGCTGTGCGCGAGCCGTCAGAAGCGGGAGCTGGTGGTGGGCTTCACGACGCCCGAACAGGCCGCCACGTTCACGAAGGCGCAGCAGGTCGCGCTGCCTGCGCTCACGCCAGCCGACGTCGACGTCTTGCTCACCGGCTTCCTGGGAAATCCTCCGTCGACGGAGCTGCGGGAGGCACTCCTCTCCCGCTCGGGCGGACTGCCGGGCGTGCTGGTCGACTTCGCGCTGCTCACCGCCGAGCGGGGCGCGCTGCGGCCACGCGGTGAAGCGATGGTGCTCGAGGGCGCCGTGCCACAGCTCGACAGCGCGCAGCTTCCACTCGCGAGGCTCAAGGCCGTGGGCACGCGGGTGTGCCGGCTGCTCGAGACGGTGAACGCGCTCGGTGACGCGGCCGACGGGGCGAGCGCTGCGAAGGCGCTGCCGCAGGTGGCTCAGGCGGCGTGGGCGCGCGCGGTGACGTCGCGGCTGTTGCGCAGCGCCGGGCAGGGGCGTGTCTCGGTGGCGCCGGGCTTCGAGGCGGTGCTGAGCGCGGCGCCGATGATGGGTGAGCGGCCGCTGGCGACGCGGCTCGCGGGGGTCTTGAACGAGCTGAGCCGTCAGACGCCGTCGTTGCTGCCGCGCCTGGCCGAGCAGCTGGGCCGCGCAGGCGACACGACCCGAGCCGGGCAGGCGTGGAAGGGCGTGGCCGAGCGGGCCCTGGCCGAGCGCGACCTCGCGACCGTCTCACGCGCGCAGCAGGGCATGGCCGAAGCGCTGGCGGCGCACGCCTACGCGACGTCGAGGCAGGCGGTGACGGCGCGCCTCGAGCTGTTCGCCCGCGCCGCCATCTGCGCGCTGCTGCAGAAGGACAAGCTGCGCGCGCGGCAACTGCTCGACGCCGCGAACGAGCTGGCGGAGTCGTCGCAGGTGACGTGCGCAGAGCACCGGCTCGCTGCGGCCCGCGTGCTGCGCTTCGAAGGACGTCACGATGAAGCGCAGGCTGCACTCGATGAGGCGCTCGCGACGTCGCAGGGGTTGCCGTCTGCCGCCGCATGTCTCGCCGAGCTGGGCGAAGTGCAGGAGGCCGCCAACGACCTCGTCACCGCCGTCGACTCGTATCAACAAGCGCTGGCGGTGGCCGACGCCTTCCTGCCCATCGCGCCGTGGCATGGAGAGCTCGACTTTCGCGCACGGCTCGAGTCACGCATCGGCGGCGTGTTGATGACGCAGCAGCAGTTTCCACGCGCGAAGCCGTTTCTTCAGGCGGCTGTCGAGCGGTGGAAGGCCTCGCACGCGCCGCTCCACGGGTGCCGGGTGATGGCGAACCTCGGCACGTTGTGCGTGCAGACGAACGCGTTCAAAGAAGCGACGCAGTGGTTCGGCGCCGCGGCGACGACGGCCGAGGCCGGTGGAGACTTCCTCTTTCAAGCGCGGCAGCTCGTCTCATTGTGCCGGGTGCTCTCGAAGATGGCGGACCCACGGCTGCCGACGCTGGCGAACAGCACCGCGCAGCTCGCGACCTCACTCGGTTGGGATGATGGTGTGAAGGCGGCGCGCGGGTTTCTCACGAAGAAGTGAAGAGCGGCTTCATCTTCACCCACGGTGCATCGGCTTCGAGCTGTGAGGCGAGCTCGAGCAGCATGCGCTCCGACGCCCACGCGCCCGCGAACTGCACGCCGATGGGCAGGCCCGACGCGGTGCGACCCATCGGCAACGAGATGGCCGGAGCGCCCGCCGCGTTCATCATTCCCGTGAAGGGCACGGTCAGCGTGAGGCGCGCGAACTTCTCGTCGAAGGGCACGTCGGGCCGCAGGTGACCGACGGGCGGCGGCGGCACGGCGAGCGTCGGCAGCAGGAACACGTCGCGCGACGACATCGCCTCGGCCCACTTCTGCGAGAAGCGACGCAGGCGGCGCATGCGCTGAAACGAGTCCCACTTCGAGCTCAAGAAGCGGCTGGCGAGCGACTTCGTCCACGGCTCGAGCAGCTCTGACTTGAAGTCGCGGTGCACGACGAGGCGGCCGAGGCGCGAGTACGAGAAGCCGAGGAAACCCCAGAGCGCCACGAAGTCGTCGAGGTCCTCCTGCGTCCACGGCACGACGCCGGGCGTGACGTGATGGCCGAGCCCCTCGAGCCGCTTCGCCACCGCCTCGACCGTCGCGCGCACCTCGGGGTCGATGGGCGCTCCACCGGGGACGGTCGCCGTCACCAGCGTGATGCGCAGCTTGCGGTCGGGCGCGGGGTTCACGACGTCGATGGCCGGCAGCTTCGTCGGGCGCGCGGCGGTGACGGCTCTCCAGAAGGCGACGGTGTCACGCACGGTGCGCGTCACGGTGCCGTGCACGGCGATGTTCACCGGCAGCGACGTCGACCCTTCCATGTCGAGGCGGCCGCGCGTGGGCTTGAGCCCGACGAGGCCGCAGCACGACGCGGGAATTCGAATCGAGCCACCACCATCGCTCGCGTGCGACATGGGCACGACACCCGCAGCCACGAGCGCCGCCGAGCCACCCGACGAGCCGCCCGTCATGCGCGTCTCGTCCCAGGGGTTGAGCGTCGGGCCGAACACCACCGACTCGGTGCTCGCGGTGAGGCCGAACTCGGGCGTCGCGCTCTTGCCCAGCGAGACGAGGCCGACCGACTCGAACGTCGTCACGCACGGGTCGTTCTTCGGCGAGACGTAGTGACCCGACGCGGCCGTGCCCCACGCGGTGCGCACGCCGGCAATCTGCGAGAGGTCCTTCGTGAACATCGGCACGCCCGCGAGCGGTCCGGTTCGCTTCGTCGCATCGCTGCGGGCGCGGTCGAACGTCGGTGTGACGATGGCGTTGAGGCGGGTGGCGCGTTCAGCGCGAACGATGGCCGCTTCGACGACCTCGGGAGCGCTCACCTCTCTCGACGTGAGCCGCGCGCGCGTCTCGACCGTGTCCCACGAAGCCAGCTCCCACGCCTGCCGCTCGTTCATTCGACCCCTCTACCCTCATTTCGCGGTCTCTTCGGAATTCCAGCGCGGCAGCAAAATTCCGTCGATTCTGCAGAAGCCGGCCGACGGGGCGTTTATTCTCGCCGGCCATGAGACTCGAAGTTCATCGCGATGAGCGCCTTCCCAAGCTGGCCTGGTTCGCGCGGGTCGATGTCGAACACCAGCTCACCACCGTCGACGTCGGGCCCTTCGTCGAGGTCGACAGCGCCGAGGCTCCGAAGTGGGTCGTCGCCGGCATGTGGACGGGCCAGTACTCGAGCGGAGAGTTTCATCGCGCCGAAGCCATCTTCGGCAGCGGGCTGCGGCTCGACGCTGACGGCGTGCACGTCGTGCCGGCGAGCACCACCGTCGACCGCTGTGTCTACGCGCGTGACGGCGCCATCTGGTACGCGTCGAACTCGCTCGTGGTGTTGCTCGGCCGGCTGGGCGCGAGCATCGACCTGCGCTTCGACCACCGTGACTGGGGCGAGAGCATGGCGCTCGGCGTCTTCAACTACGTGCGCCAGTTCCACGTGCTGCACCCTCGCATTCCGACGATGAGCCAGCTCATCTTCGAGTCGCTGCGCATCGGCCCTGACGGCGCGCCGTCGTTTCACTTTCGCGACGTGCCGCGCTCGTTCAAGGACTTCGCCGACTACGTCGAGCAGTTCTCGAGCGTGATGAAGACGCTGCACGCGAACGCCACGGACCCGGCGCGCAAGCGGCCCATGCACTCGGTGACGTCGGCCTCGCGCGGGTACGACTCGGCAGCGGTGACGGCGCTGGTGACGAAGCTGATTCCCGGCATCGACAGCTGGACGGCGAAGCGCTCGAACACGCGCATTCCGCGGCTGCTCCAGGGCGTGATGAACGCCGACGTGGCCGATGACGATGGAAGCGAGATTGCGCGCACGCTCGGCGCGACGCCGCGCTACCTCGACCTCGACCTCTCGAAGCTGCCCCTCGAGATGGAGCAGTGGTGCTGGGCCGCTGCGCAGATCTCTCCCGAGCTCGTGTTTCACTCGATGCTCACCGACGCCGAGTCACGCGACGTGCCCACCATCTTCTGGGCCGGGCACGTGGGCGACGGTGCGTGGGAGCGACAGCTCGGCGA
Source organism: Myxococcaceae bacterium (assembly GCA_040275325.1). GTDB lineage: Bacteria > Myxococcota > Myxococcia > Myxococcales > Myxococcaceae > Xiheimicrobium. The sequence continues at coordinate 16,319 of JBEOKA010000302.1, forward strand.
GATGGGCCTCTCGGGGCAAATCTGCCGTGGCGCGCAGAGCGGCTACGCGCTCATCGAGGCGCGCGTGCGGTACGGCGTCGTCGAGGCGTCGGTGCCGTACCTGTTCATGCGCAGCGTGGCGAACATCAACAAGGTGTCGCGGTCTGACGAGATGAAGCCGTGGCAGCTGATGAGCGACTACGACCGCCCGATTCCGCGCCGGCTCGTCGAGGAGCGGGGCGTGCCGCGCGAGGCGTTCGGCTTCGGCAAGAAGGCCGTCGCGCAGGACCACGAGTCTCCGCAGGGTGAAGCGCTGCGCGCGGTGTTCTTCGACCAGACGCAGTGGAGCGCCATCACCGAGCAGCTCTATCGCGGCGTGAACCTGGGCATCTACTTCGCGCAGCGGGCGAGCGACTTCGTGGTGACGCGTGGAGACCGCGGCAAGCTGGTGGCGAAGGCGCGGCGCTTCGGCAAACGCGCGCTGTCGTCGGTCGCCGACCTGCAGCGGCAGACGTTCTTCCTCACCACGCACCAGCTGGCCGCGAAGTACGCGAAGCGCGGCGGCTGAAGCGCGGGAGTGATAGGGCGCCGCCGTGGCCCTGCTGACTCCATCGCGTGCGTCTGACGCCGAGCGCTGGCCGTGGCTTGCCCTGCCGCTCTCGCTCGTCGCGCACGCGGTCGGCATCGGAGTCCTGCTCCTCCTCTCGTCCTTCACCTCGACGCCGAAGCCGCCCAAGCCGCCGAAGCGACAACCGGTCGCGCTGCGCCGCCTCGACGCGAAGCAGTGGGCCGCCAACCGGAGCGCGCGCAGTGTTCAGCTCCCCGAGCGCCCTGCTCCGCTGCACCCCGAAGGTCAGGTCGTCGACGTCGCGCCGGGCAACGAGCGCCTCGCCGAAGACGCGAAGTACCTCGCGACGACGAACAACCGCGTGCTGAAAGAGACGCGCGCTCGCGAACAGACGCGCACGTGGAGCCGCGCGACGCCGCAGACGCAGAAGGACCCTGAAGCGCAGCCCTCGGCGAAAGGAGCCGCCGCGAGCGCCCCACCACCCTCCGGCGTCAGCCTCACCGAGAGCCTGCTGGGAAGACGTTCCGCTCCCAGTCTGCTGCTGCCCTCGAGCACCGGTGGCGCCGAGGAGGACACGACCTCGACCGAACCTGCAGGCACTGAGTCGGGTACGCAGGCCAGCGGCACCGAGTTGACCGAAGGTGGCGGCGCTCCCAATGACGCGCTCGATGTACCGGCGGGCGACGGCACCTTCCTCAACACGCGCGAGTGGAAGTACGCCGCGTTCTTCAACCGCGTGAAGCAGGCCGTCAGCGCGAAGTGGGACCCGAACGGCCGCCTGCGACAGCGCAACGTCGACCCGGGCGTCGTGGCGCGCGTCACCGTGATGACCGTCACGCTCAAGCCCGATGGCAGCCTCGCCGACCTCTTCGTCGCGCAGAGCAGCGGCATGGACCTGCTCGACGCCGAGGCGATGCGCGCCTTCGAGCAGGCCGCGCCGTTCTCGAACCCACCACCCTCGCTCGTCGAGCACGGGTTCATTCGTTTCAACTTCGGCTTCCACGTCACCCAGGACGGGCAGTTCCGGTTCCGCTGAGAGGTCACTCGCGCAGCAGCGGCTGCTCGTCGACGACCTGCTGATGGTCCATGAAGAAGTCGCGCGTGTGCAGCGGGCGCTCCGCGACGGTGCGACGCAGGAAGAGTGGCGCGCCATGGGCCGAGCCCCTCGCTGTGCGAAGGAAGGGCAACACCAGCGCCGACCAGTCGTCATGGTCGAGCAACACCTCGTTGCCTCCCGACACGCGAGGGCACAGCCGCGGCAGGGTATTGAGGGCGTTCAGGTTCGCGGTGACCGGGCTCGTGTCGATGACGGTGTTCCAATTGAAGTCGATGGAGCCTGAGCCAGCGCGGCCGAACCCGTTGCTCTCGACCAGCGCGGCCTCATCGAGCGCCACGCTGCCGCCATCGGAGTAATCGAGCGCGAAGAGCGCGGGCGACGCGAACCGGTTGCGATTGAGCTGGGTCGCCGACGTCAACCCGGGCGCACCGGAGCACGCCCCGTACAACACATACGAACGATAATAACGGTCGCCCTCATTCATACCAATGACCGGCAACCCGTCATTCTGGTAATAATAATTCATGATTGAGAGATAGTTGGGTTTGAAATTGGCATCTTCGAAGCCACCATGCCGAAGCCCCAGGTTGTGCCCCAGCTCGTGCATGAGCGTCGCAGCCTGCCAGTTGATGGTCTGATTGACGCCGTTCTGGTTCGCCAGCGTCAACCCCGCCCTGCCGAGCGCGATGGCCAGGTCGTTCCCATTCAGCTCCGAGTTGCCCGAGACGCCGGCCCCCGAGTTCGCGCAGGTGACGTCAGCCAACGAGCTGGCGAAGAGGGCGTAGTGGAAGGCCAGCCGCCTGCGCACGTCGGCGTGGTTGGCTTTGAGTTGATAAAATGAAGTCGCGCCGGCGACGTTGCTGAGCGTGACGGTGCAAGCCCAGGGCTGTTGATTGCCGCCGCCGAGGTCGAAGCTGGCGGGGTCGAGGCCCGGCGCCGGGTGAAAGAGCGGGCCCGTGTCGAAGTGCACGAACACGCCGTGGCTGCGGAAGACGCCTTCGATGCGCTCGAGGGCTTCCCGGCGCGGCTCCACCCCGGGGTCGAAGGTGCCGTTGAAGCCAGTCGGTGTCAGCCAGTCGACCTCGACGAAGACATCTCGCTGCGCCGTTCGGGCGCCCCACTCGAAGAGCGGCAGCTCGTTCCACGTCGAGCCCTGCACCTCAGCGAGGTCGGGCAGCCCGTCGACGTCGACGTCGGGTGAGGTGCAGACGTCGTTGAGCCCGGCAGGCGTCGGGTAGTCGCAGACCTCGAAGTCGACGGCCGCGTTGGTGTCTGGCGTCTGGGTGCGCGCGAGGCTTCGACCGAAGTCGCTGAGCGACGAGGGAAGCAGCAGGCCAGCACCGCTCCAGCCCACCGAAGCGGCGCCACCATCGAAGCGCACGGTGTCGACGCCTGCGTCAGCGCTCCGCAGCTCGAGCGACGAGGCGGGAATCGGCGTCAGCCCGTCCTGCACGAGGAAGCGCAACGTCGGCGAGTCGTGCAGGTCGGCGATGGGCTTGCCCGACACCACGAAGTAGCCACCCGAGGGCACCGAGGCGTCGGGGAGCTGGAAGTCGACGACGGGCCCATCGCCACCATCAGCGAGGACCCGGCTCGCGGTGCGAAGGGCGTACGCCGCGAGCGGCACCGGGCGCGTGGTGCCGTTGTAGAGCTCGACCCAGAAGGGCATCGTGGGTCCCGGGAACGCGCCCACCTCGTTGATGACGAGGTCGTTCGTCGCCACGCCGCACGTCAGCACCACCGACACCGGGCCGCTCACCGGCCCCGCGGGCGCCTCGAGCCGGCAGGTCTGCCCCATGGGCTGCGTGAGGGACAGCTGCAGGGGCGCGCCCTCGGGCACCACGAAGGGCAAGCGGAAGCCCACCGTGCCGCCATCGGGTGTGACGGAGAGAGACTGCCCGGTGCCGAGCTCGACGAGCGTGAGGCCCGCCCCTCTCAGGTTCACGACCCGACCCGACACGTCGAAGCCGCCCCGGCACGAGAGCGCGACGTCGGTCACGTTCGAGCGCACCACCCGCGTGCCTCCGTCGAGCACACAGAAGCGCATCGCAGGCTGAGTCGCGACGACGAGCGAGAGCGGCGTGTCCCACTCCACCTGGTTGGGCAGCCGAAAGCTGGTGGCCTGCGCGCCGATGGTGACCTGCTGCGCCGTCGTCTGCTCCCGAAGCACCACGACGCCCGCGTCGAGCCCCGACACCGTTCCACCAACGTCGAAGCGCTGCTTCACACACGACACCACCGGGCTCGGAAGCGGGCCTTGCACCACCCCGACGCCGCCATCGACGACACAGGAGCGGCCACTGCCCGCCGGCGCCATCACCCTGACGTCGAATGGCGCGTCCCACGGCAGCGGTGCGAGGAAGCGGCCAGCATCGGCTCCAGCCTGAGGTGTGAAGGACTGGTTCGAGACGACCTCGGTGATGAGCACCTGCCCGACGTCGACGCCGACGAGGTCGACGGACAGTGGCTCGCGCCTCAGCGTGCACGAGAGCTCGAGCCCCTCGGTGCCGTTCACCACGCCCACGCCGCCATCGAGGCCGCAGACCCGGCCCAGCGGGAGTGTGTCGATGGCGACGTCGAAGGAGGCGCCATACGAGAGCGGCGTTGGGAACGAGAACGCACCTGCGTCGACGGGCAGCAGCAGCACCTGCTGACTCACGCGCTCGCGAAGGGCGAGGCCCTGACGGTCGACGCCGCTCGCGACCCCCGAGAGCGTCGCGGTCTTCGTCACGCAGTGAACGCGAACGGTGTCGACCGCCACCCGCGTCGCGACTCCCGAGGCGTTCTCGAGCTCGCAGAGCTGCTCGGCTGGGGTGCGCTGCAGCGAGACACTCCACGCGGAGCCCTCGTCGACGAGACCTGCAAAGGCGAAGGGCCCGTTCGCAGAGACCGTCAGAACCTCGGCACCCAGCACGAGCGCGAGTGAACCAAACCGCGGGTCGAGGCCATCGACGAGCCCTCCGATGGTGATGCGCGTCGTGGCTCCAGCGTCGTCGGGCTGCGACGTCCCACCCGCTGTGGCAGTGCCGCCGCCCGTCGCGACCCCGCCACCCATGGCCGCTCCGCCAGCCTGCGAGCCGCCGTCGGCGACCGGAACAGGCGCAGGGCATGCGAGGGCACCACAGGCAGCGAGCACGACCCATCGAAGGCTTCGCATGAGCCACAGTGAAGCACGGCTCAGGTGACGTTCAGCACCTGGAAGAGCTGCATGAAGTCCTTCAGCGGCAGGTCGAACACGCCATCGTCGACGCCGTCACGGCCCGGCTCTCCCGAGGCCCACGGGTTGCGGAGCGTCACCACCTGCTGACCGTTCTCCTCTTTCGCGCCGAGCACGGAGTACGCGTGGTGCGCGTAGAGCCCGGTGTTCGTGTAGCGCGCGGCGTCCTGGGTGCCGTAGGTGCCGGCCGCCATCGCGCGCTGCTCCGAGGTGCCGCGCTGAATCGTGGCGAAGACCTGCTCGGCGCTGACACCGGTGTTGAGCCAGTGCTCGACGTTCGGTCGACCCAGCACCTCTGACTGCAGCTGCCCCACGCTGCCGCCCTGCGCGACGACGTCGTAGCTGCCGCGCCAGGTCGCGTACGCCTTCTCGACGAGGGAGAACCACGTCTCGGCGTTGCCGTTCACGTCACGCTGCGTGGCGCCGCCGTACCTCGCGCGCCCGAACGACCCATAGAGGTCGGCATCGACGACGACCTCGTGCGGCGTGAACGTCTGGGTGTCGAAGAAGCGCACGGTGAAGGTGCCGTCGCCGTTCGCGCGGATCAGGTCTTCGATGGCCTTCGGGTCTGCGTGGGCGATGGCTGCGAGCGCGGCGGGCACGTAGCAGTTCCCGATTTGCCCCTGCTTCGGGTCGTGCACCGAGACGCCGTTGACGAAGAGGGCTCCGTTCGCGGCGAACGTCGAAGGCGCTCCGTCACGGGCGACCGCGGCCGGGTCGTCGATGGCGCCACGCGGCGGAAAGCCGGGAGCCGTCAACGTGCCTGCGACGAAGGAGAAGTCCGTATTGCCCTGGCCGTCACTCACCGCGACGCCGATGGCATCACCGGGCTGGCCCTTCAACACCACCGGGTTCACCAGCGTCGCGAAGTCGCCCATCTTCACGTCGACGAACTCACCGGTGCGTTGGTTCGAGAAGCGCACGGTCGCGTACGGCTCGGTGAAGGGCAGGTCTTTCGAGGCGGCGAGCAGCGAGATGGTGCCATCGGGGCTCGTTCGCGCGAGCACACGGCGCAGATTCACGAAGGCGGCGCGCAGGTCGGGTTGGCCCGTCTCGGCGGTGACGGTGAACCAGTCGGTCGCGCGGCCATCGACCGAGCGCGCTCGCACCCGAACCTGGTCGCCATGCTGCGTGTCACCCATGAAGACGCTGAAGCGCCCGCGGTCGTCGGCGCGGCCCAGCTCGACGCCGTCGGTGATTCGACCGGCTCCCGTGGCGGCGGTGCTCAGGTTGACGGCCTCGATGATGGCGCCCGGCATCGCGAGGCCTTCGAAGCGGCCACCCGTCGTCTGGTCCAGCTGCAGCCCAGGCGCGTGAGCGTCGAGCGCGGCACGGCCCACCGCGGCCTCGAGCAGATTCCGTGCGGCTGGAGAGAGGCGAATCGCCGACTCGTCCAGCAACGTCTTCACGTCGGCGAGCTCGTCGGCGTCGAGGCCAGCCTGGAGCAGTGAGAGCTGCTCGGCGCGCGAGATGCCCGGGCGCGAGAGGTCGTTCAGCAACGACGCAGCGCTGCTGGCGCCATCGGCCAGCTCGGCGAGCAGCTTCAGCACCTCGGCGTCGCTGATGGAACGCGAGCCGAAGTTGGCGGCAAGGCGCTCCACGCCTGCGTCACGAATACGCATACCCCTACCATGTAGGCCCGGCTGCTCCCGGGCAAGCACGTCAGTCACGCGCGTCGGTGATCGATTCGATGCGCCGCGAACACCAGAGGGCATGAGAGCGTTTCTGCTGCTGCTCCTGACGAGCGCCTGTGCCCACACCGCCCTGAGAACCGACGACGCGAGCTATTCGACGCGCGACTATCTGGCGACGGCGCTCGACACGCTCACGGCCTCGGACCCCGACGTGCAGGGCCTTCGTGTTCAGGCGCAGCGAGAGACGAAGGCCGCGCTCGAGCAGCTGATGGATGGCGCCACGAGCCACCGCCGGGTGCCCTACGACGGTCCGCCGCGCCTCGAGGTCGCGCTCGAGCTGCTCGAACGCAGTGAAGGCGCGCTCACGAAGACGGGTGACGCCGAGGCGCTCGAGCACACGCGGCGCGCGGCGCAGACCCTTCGCCTCGCGCTCGCGCCGAGGTGAGGCTCACCAGCTCGCGAGCAGCTTCGCGGCGTCTTCGGCCTTCTTCTCCGAGCCCTCCCACTGGCGGTACGTCGCCTGCGCCTGCACGACGAGCTGCTTCGTCTCGTCGGTGGCGTGCTTCGCGGCCCGCTGCGCACGGCCCAGGCCCAGCTGCGCGTCAGCGAGCGTCACCTGCCAGGGCTTGAGCTCTCGTGACAGCGCGAGCGCTTCGGTGAACGCCGCCTCGGCCTCGACGGGCTTCGACGACGACAGCAGCGCGTCTCCCTTCGCGAGCAGCGGCGCGATGAGCTCGGTGCTCTTCGGGCCGATGCCGCGCGCGACCGCGATGGACTTGTCTGCATGCTCGAGGGCACGCTTCGGGTCGTTCTCGAGCAGCGCAATCTGCGCCTGCACCGCCTGCGCCTCGGCGAGGTAGGGCGCGGGCAGCGGCGGCGTCTGCGCCATCAGCGCGTCGAGCGAGGCCTTCGACTCCTTCAGCCGGCCCAGCACCACGAAGGCCTCGGCGCGGGTCAGCGTCGTCGCCGCGATGTACGGGTGCCCCGCGGGGAACGCCTTGCGCGCGATGGCGTCTCCACGCTCGACGGTCGAGAGCGCCTGGTCGACGTGCCCCGACTTGAGCAGCGTGTCGCCGAGGTTGTTCAACGTGACGACCAGCTTCGGGCTCTCGGGGCCGAACAGCGCCTCACGGGCCGCCAGTGCACGGGCGAACGCGGCGAACGACTCCTTCGGCCGGCCCGCGAAGAAGTACGCGTTGGCCAGCATCGAGCGAATCATCGCCGAGTCGGGGTGGTCGCCAGACACCTCGCGCTCCCGCAGCCACAGCGCCCGCTCGAGGTGCTCGACGGCGCGCAGGTTGTCCTTCGCTGCCACCAGGCTCGAGCCCAGGTCGAACTCGAGCTTCCACACGAGCGGGTGGTCGGCGCCGATGCTCTTCGCGGCGTACGCGAGCGCGGCCTCGTGACCCGGCACCGCCTCGAGCGGCCGGCTCTCTGCCGTGTACAGCCGCGCCGACGCGCCCATGCGCTCGAGGGTGAGAATGTCGTCGCCGCCCAGCCGCTCGATGGTCGACTCGGCGATGGTGACCCACGTGCGGCCCTCCTGCGGGCGGTTCAGCTGAAAGCCGATGAGCGTCGCCAGGCGCACCGACGAGAGGCCCGCCAGCTCGTCGAAGCCCGAGGCGAGCGCGAGCGCGAAGGCCCGCTGCCACGACGCAGCCGCCTCGGCGTTCTTCCCCTGCGCCTGCTCGAGCGCGCCCTGAAGCGAGTGCGCCTCGGCCTCGAGCGCCTTCAGCTGCAGGTCCTTCGCTTCGGCGATGGCGGCGGCGAGCAACACGCCCACGTCTTTCAGCTTGCCCGCGTCGAGCAGCGAGCGGCCCTTGAGCAGCGTCGTCTGCAGTGCTGCCACGCGAGGCTGCGTCGTCGCGCTCGAGAGCCGTGGGTCGGCGCGGAGCCGTGACGTATTGGTGCAGACCGACGCGGGCGTGAGGCTCCACGCGATGGTGCCCGCGCGCTCGACGGTGGTGTCTTCGGCCGTCGAGAGGTTCGACACCAGCTCACCCAGCTCGGCGCGGCGGCGCGCGAAACACGCCGACTGCAGCCGCCACGTCTCGTCCGTCACCTCGTGTCGAAGCTGCGCCGCTTCACAGGCCTCGAGCGTCTTCTGCGAGAGCGAGGCCGACGCCGCGTCGAGGGCGCGCTCGACCGATGCCAACGCTGCGGGCGCGAACGGCTTCTTCACCGCGCCGAACGCGCCACGCACCTTCTCCTTCGTGCCCGCTCCCCACACCGGCGTCAGGTCGGCCGCCGCGACGCACTCACGCTGCACGCGCCCGCGAGAGCTCGCCTGCCAGCCGACGAGTACCAGGGCGCCCGCCGCGAACACGAGCCACGGCGCGGCCTTCGTCCACTCCATGGGCCGTTGGTCGAGCGCGCTGAGCAGCGCCTCCATCGAGGGGAAGCGGTCTTCGGGCGCGTGCGAGAGCCCCCTGACGAGCGCGGCGTGAATCACCGACGGCACCGACGCCTTCGGCCTGGGCGGCAGCGTGCCCAGCACGAGGGCGCGCGTCACCTCGACGGGCGTCTCACCAGCAAAGGGCCTCGCGTCGTACAGCGCCTCCCACAACGAGACGCAGAAGCTGAACTGGTCGCTGCGCGCGTCGGGCGTGGTGGCCAGCGCCTGCTCGGGAGACATGTACCCGACGGTGCCGATGACGACGTCGTGCTGGGTGAGCGGCTCTGACATCGAGCTGTGCGAGGGCTCGTCGCCCTGCTGCTGCACGGGCCCGACCGGCTCGTACGTTCCATCGGCGCGGGCGACGCCGAAGTCCGTCACGCGGGCGCGGCCGTCGGCGCCGATGAGCACGTTGGCGGGCTTGAAGTCGCGATGCACGAGGTGCGCGGCGTGCGCGGCGGCGAGCCCCCGGCCAGCCTGCTGGAAGAGGCTGACGATGTCGCGCCAGCTGCGTGGCGCCTCGCGCAGCCACTGCTTGAGCGTCGTACCGGCCACGTACTCCATGGCGATGAAGATGTTGCCCTTGTGCTCGCCCACCTCGAAGACGTTGACGACGTTCGGGTGAGAGAGTCGCGCCATCGCCTGCGCTTCACGCAGCATGCGCGCGTGCGCCGGTCCGGTGGCATCGGGACCGCCGCCAGCGGTGAGCAGCTTGATGGCCACCTTGCGCTCGAGCTGCGGGTCGTACGCCGAGTACACGGCCCCCATGCCGCCCACGCCGGCGACGTCGAGCACGACGAAGCGACCCACGGTGGCGCCCCGCTCGAGGGCGGGCTCCTTCGCGCCCTCTTTGGCGAGCGCGAGCTCTGACGTCGACAGCTCGCGGGTCGGCGCGTCGGCGGCCGAGACGCGTTTCTGTTCGGCGACGGCCAGCAGCGGGCGGCACACATCGCAGGTCGCGGCGTGACTGCGAACGGCGGCCTCCTCGGGCTCGGTGAGTCGCCGCTCCGTCAGCGCCACCCAGTGGCGCGGTTCGACGCAAACCATGACGCGAGAGCATAGGGCCGTCGCGTCAGCGCCCACTCGGTCATGCGGCCGTTCGCACCCGACCGGACTTTTCCGTCAGCGACACATCAGGCGTCAGGGGAAGCAGGTGCCCGTTCCCGAACAGGCGACGGTGCACGCGACGCAGGCCGCCCCAAGAATGCCGCAAGCGCTGGTGGCCGTGCCCGGCAGACAGACCCCGGTGGCGCTGCAGCAGCCCGAGCAGTTCGCGGCGCTGCACGGCGCTGACACACCACCGTCCGTCGGCATGCTCGCGGGCGCGCACGCCACCGTGTAGTCGAAGCCGACGCTCTGGCCGGGGGCCGGCAGTGAGCGCGCCTCGAAGACGACGGCGTTGCGGAGCGCGTCGTAGCTCCAGTTGCGCTGGCTCGCGTTGAGCTCGGGCACGGCGACGCCGTTGAGCAGCACGGTGACGCCGCTCGCGCTACCCGACGCGGGGCGGCCGGTGAGGAACCACGTCGCGCGCGCGCCGAACACCGCCTGCCCCACGCGGCCGGCTTCGGTGCGCCAGGCCTGGGTGTTGGCGACGTTGCAGATTTCAGAGGTGACGCCGCCGGTGCTGGCGATCATCTCGCGCTGGCGCGGGTCGGGAGAAGTGCCGTCATAGGAGCAGCCCGAGGGCGCGCCCTGCTGCGTGGGGCCGACGAAGCTGAACGAGAACTGGTTGCGGCGGCGCTGGCCCTTCACGGCGAGCAGCTGGCGCACGTAGTCGGCGGTGGGGCCGGGCGATTGCTCCTCGGCGTCGGTGAAAGCGAGCACCGAAAGCGCTGCGTCGCTGCGCAAGAAGCCCGTGTTGGTGGTGGTGAGCAGCGCCGTCGACAACGACGTCACCGCGGGCCTGAACATCTCTTCGATGGGCGAGCCGTTCACGCCCACGTTCACGCGGGTGTTGAACGTCTGCAGCAGGTTCGGCGTGGTGCTCCGCAAGACGCGCGTCGCCTGCAGGCCCTGGAACTGGCCTCGCTCGCCAGCGGGCTCCATGTCGGTGGTGGTGACACCGAGGTTGAAGTCGACGTTGGCGCTGAAGGCGTACGCGAGGAAGGCGTTCGCGCTGCTGCCGAGCGCCATCTGCTTGTCGGACATGGAGCACGAGTTGTCGACGATGAGCACCACGTCGGTCTTCGTCGGAATCGTGAACCGGTCCTGGTTGAGGCCGCTGGTCGCTCCGGTGCCAGAGACGGGCGTCTGGTAGGCAAAGGTCATCGACGAGTGCGTCGCACCGACGACGAGCACCCCGTCGACCCGGCCGAGCGAGGTGGGCGCGAAGGTGAGGTTGAAGGTGGCCGAGCCGCTCGCGGGAATCGTGGCGGGCGTGGTGAGGCCGGCGGTGGTGAAGCCTGCGCCCGAGACGCCGAGCGCCGAGATGCTGACGGGGAAGGTGCAGATGTTCTGCAGCGTGATGGGCGTGATGGCCGAGCGACAGCCGGTCTGCACGGCGCCGAAGTCGATGTCAGCGGGTGAGATGACGATGCAGTTGGGGTTGGGCATCGGCACGCAGACGCCGGTGGAGCAGACCTGACCCGGCCCGCACGCAGTGCACGCATTGCCCGAGTGACCGCACGCGACCGCCGTCGTCGAGGCCGCCTGCGTGCACTGGCCGTTGCTGCAGCAACCCGAGCAGGTGGTGGGCCCGCACGCCGAGCCGCCCGTGCACACGCCTGAGGAGCACGTCGCCGTCGCTGGGCACGCCGTGCAGGTCGCGCCGTTGGAGCCGCACGAGAGCGGCGTCTGGCTGCCCGTCATCTGGCACACGCCGTTCGAGCAGCAGCCCGGGCACGAGAAGAAGTCACACGCGGGCGTCGGCGTGCACGAGCCCATCGCGCAGGAGTTGTTCATCGGGCACACGCCGCACGCCTGGCCGCCGGCTCCGCACTGCGTCGCGTTCTGCGAGCCGAAGGGAACACAGAGGTTGCCCTGGCAGCAGCCGCTGGGGCACGAGGTGGGCGTACAGGTGGCGACGGTCGTGCATTGCCCGTTCACGCATGTCGCGGCGCCCGAGCACGGAGCGCACGCCGCCGCGCCGAGGCCACACGCGCCGTTGTTCTGACTCGCGGGAGCAAGACACAGCGGGCCGACGCAGCAGCCGGCGCAGACGGTGCTCGAGCCGGGGCAGACGACGCCCGCCGAGCCACCACCGGTCGCGGAGCCGCCAGCGCTCGCGGTTCCACCAGCCGTCGCGGTTCCACCAGCCGTCGCCGTGCCACCAGCCGTCGCCGTGCCACCGGCCGTCGCCGTTCCGCCAGCCGTTGCCGTGCCACCAGCCGTCGCCGTTCCGCCAGCCGTCGCCGTTCCACCGGCCGTCGCCGTTCCACCGGCCGTCGCAGTTCCGCCAGCCGTCGCAGTTCCACCAGCGGTCGCGGATCCACCGGCCGTTGCCGTTCCGCCAGCCGTCGCAGTTCCGCCAGCCGTTGCAGTTCCACCAGCGGTCGCGGATCCACCGGCCGTCGCCGTTCCACCTGCTGACGCATCACCGCCAGCCGCGGATCCGCCTGCTGACGCATCACCGCCAGCCGTCGCAGCTCCGCCTGCCGTCGCCACACCACCCGCCGTCGCCGAGCCGCCACCAGCCTCTCCGCCGCCTGTGATTCGCGGCGGCATGCAGCTACCGAACGAGCAGACGAAGCCGCCCGAACACACGCTGCACAGCCCGCCGGTTCGCCCGCACGCGGCCTCGACGAGGCCTGCCTGGCAGACGTCGTTGGAGTCACAGCACCCCGTACAGTTGCTCGGCCCGCACGCAGTCGCGGCGACGGGAGGACTGCAGGAGGCAAGCAGACCGAGGGCGATGGCCGCGATGGCGAGACGATTCACGAGTCACTCCTGGAGACGGGACGAACCTCGGGCGAGGCAGACCACAGCCTGCCTGACCCGCGAGCGGCTCGTCATGTGCATTTCGCATCGGCTACGGTGCCGCGCATGTCTTCGCGCCTGTCGTGGCTCTGCGTTCTGTTGATGGGCTGCGGCACCACGATGATGAAGACGCCGACGTGCACCGAGCTCGGCACGACGTGCTCGTCGAACGCCGACTGCTGCAAGGGCGAGTGCCGTGGCGGGCTGTGTCTCGCCGTCTGTCGGCCGCTGGTCGAAGGCTGTGAATCGTCGAACGAGTGCTGCAGCGGGCTGTGCCGTGACGGCGCGTGCACCTGCGCCGCGGGAGGCGAGGCGTGCGTCAACCCGTCGCTCTGCTGCTCAGGCAGCTGTGTGAACGGCCAGTGCGAGGCGTTCGGCAGCACGTGCTCGATGCCCGGCGGCGGCTGCGTGTCAGGCGCAGACTGCTGCGGTACCGCGACCTGCGCGGGCGGCGTGTGCCGCGCGTCGACGTGTCAGCAGGGCGGCGGTGCCTGCAACGGCACGAAAGACTGCTGCACCGGAGCGTGCGTCGCGGGCCTGTGCCGTCCCGAGGCGTGCATGGCCTCGGGGGCGACGTGCACGATGGACTTCGAGTGCTGCGCCGGGTTCTGCGGCGCGACGGGCACCTGTCGGGCGCAGTGCCGAATGGTGAACGAGCCGTGCGCACTTCAGACCGAGTGCTGTACAGGATTGATGTGTTTCATGGGCTCGTGCCGCAGCCAGAACATGTGTCTGCAGACGAACGCCATCTGTACCAGTCAGACGCAGTGTTGCTCGGGGCGCTGCACCAATGGCCGCTGCGGCGCGATGAGCTGCGGCATGACGAACGCTCCGTGTCTGATGACCTCGAACTGCTGCTCGTTTCAGTGCATCAACGGCAAGTGCCTGTGACCGCCTCGCGTTGAGTGCTCGAACGCCGGGGCGATCGGCGAGCGAGGCGCGCGTTGCCGGTGCGCCCAGCGACGAGACGCAGCAAGTCCACGAGCAGCGCGGCTTCTCTGCCTCTCATCTCACGGCGTGGCCAGCGACGGATGGAGAGACCAGAGCACCCACTTCGTCCAGCCCGGCGACGAGTGGCAGCAGTTCCGCGAGCAGCGCGGGTTCTCCGCCTCTCATCTGCCGACGTGCGGTCCGACGAAGCGCCAGTCCGCATCAGCGCGACGAGTCGCAGCAATTCCGCAAGCGGTGCGGGTTCTCTGCCTCTCATCCAGAGGGCGCGCGCTCCCACGGAACACAATCCACAGCAGCGTAATGAGCGGCAGCAATTCCACGAGCGGCGCGGGTTGCTCCCACGGAGCACAATTGCGCAGCCCGATGAGCGGCAGCAGTTCCGCGACCGGCGCGGGTTCTCTGCCTCTCATCGTGTGCTGTGGGCCTCGCGACAGCGCGGCCGTGTGCTCGGCAAAGAGCGGCAACAAGTCCGCGAGCAGCGCGGGTTCTCTGCCTCTCATCGCCCGTGGAGCAGCTCCGCTCGGCGCCTGACGCTCGTGATGAACTGCAGCCCCGCGATGGGCCCTACCTCTGGCTGACCAACTCACGGACAGACGGGCGCGTCCCACGAGCCGGTGATGGTGCCTGTGGTGAGCGAGTAGAACTGCATCGACGCCGAGTACGTACCGCTCGAGCGGCCGGTCTCCAGCGTGGTGATGGTGACGGTTCCCGAGAGCGCTTCTCCGCCGTCTGGCCCCTGGCCCGTCGCCAGAAAGTCATCACGCGTCACCTTGGTGGTCGTTCCGTTGATGGGCCACACGCCGGGCGTCACCACACCACCGTCGGTGTTGGTGACTCGAATCGTCAGCACGCTGAAGGGCGGCGTGGGTGACGTCGTGCAGCTGACGGGGTTCGCGTTGTAGAGCACCGACAAGAACACGTTGCGCTGTGCACCCGGGCTCATCACCGAGCGCGCGGCCGTGACGGTGAACGAGGTCGGGCCCACCACCGTTCCTGCGCCGCCATCGGGCAACGGCGTCGCCGTTCCACCCGCTGCACTTCCACCCGCCGAGGCAACTCCACCAGCGGCCGCGCTTCCGCCCGCCGCACTTCCACCCGCCGACGCAGCGCCACCAGCAGCCGCCGATCCTCCCGCGCGGGCGCTGCCACCGGCAGTGGCCGTTCCGCCACCGACTGCGCTGCCTCCACCGGTGACGCCGGCATCAGACGTCGACATCGGGCTGCAGGCACCGCAGACGACCAGAAGGCCCAGGAGCGTTCGCATGAATCGCCACGCTACTCTCCGTCCGACCGTTGACCCGCGTGATTCGACCGCTCGTCCCATGCGGCCGCACGAACGCGCGGCTCACCGCGACACTTCAGGCATGCGCTTCCTGAAGCAGACGCTGCTCTTCGTCGTGGCCGTCGCGGTGTGGCTGCCCTGTCTGCACCTCATCTTCCGCGAGCCTGACCACGCCGCGCTCGCAGCCCAACTGAGCTCCCGCCAACGCACGCTCGCGCTCGCCGACGCCACGCCCGAGCGCGCGCTGCTGCGTCGAATGAACCCCGAGTGGGACCTGATGAGCCGCACCTTCGGCGTGCTGGCCTTCACCAACCTCGCGCTCTCGCAACCCGAACGACGCGCCGAGCACCTCGAGGTCGCCGACGCGCTCATTCAACAGACGCTTCGTGACGAAACGAACGGGCACCTCTTCTTTCTCTTGCCCTACGGCCGCAGGGAGCCGTTTCACGACGAGGCGCAGCGCAGCCTGTTCGTCGACGGTGAGGTCGCGTTGATGCTGGCCGCGCGCCAGCTCGTCGAGCCGCGCGCCGACCTCGCCGAGCCGCTGCGCCTTCGCGTGAACGAGGTGACGCGCCAGCTCGAGACCGCGCCGCTGCACCTCGCCGAGAGCTACCCCGACGAAGGGTGGACGTTCTGCAACACCATCGCGGTCGCCTCGCTTCGGCTCTCTGACCGTGTCGACGGCCGCAGCCATGACGACCTCATCGGCCGGTGGCTCTCGTCTGCGAAGCAGCACCTCGTGGAGCCGAAGACGGCCCTGCTGCGCTCGAGCTTTCGCCACGGGGGCGCTCCGCTCGATGGGCCCGAAGGGTCGACGTTGTGGCTTGCCGCGCACATGCTGCAGGTCGTCGACGCCGAGCTCGCCGAGGCGCAGTACCGAACCGCGCGACGGGAGCTGGGCCACCTCGCGCTCGGCTTCGGCTGGGCCGCCGAGTGGCCGAAGGTGCTGCGCAACGTCGACGACGTCGACTCCGGGCCGACGATTCCCCTCGTCGAAGCGAACGCTGGGTCGAGCGGGCTCGCGCTCGTCGGCGCCGCGGCCTTCGATGACGACGACTTCCTGAACGGCCTGGTCACCAGCCTCGGGTTCGCCGCCTTCCCCGTGAAGGACTCGACGGGCCTTCGGTACGCCGCAGGCAACCAGCTCGCCGACGCGGTGCTGCTCTACGCGCTCGTCGAAGGGCCGCTGTGGGCTCGAGCCCACGCCGCGGCTCCAACCCGTCTCACCGAGGTGACCCGATGATTCGCACCGCCCTCGTGACGTCTGCGTTCCTGCTGTTCCTCGAGCTGCTCGGCGCGCGGGAGCACGTCAGCGTGCTCTCGGGCACCATCGCAGGCGGAAGGCCGGCGCTGTTCCTCGGGCTGCTCTACGCGCTCACCTTCTTCACCGTCGTCTTCGCGGTGCCGCCGCTGCTGCTGGCCGGGCTCTGCTCGAAGCTGGCGGGCAGACTCAGCGCGAGAGGCGCGTGACGACCTCGTGCGCGAGGTTCGCCACCAGCACGCCCGGCACCTGGCGCGTCTCGAGCGCCTGTTTGAACTCGTCACGCCCGATGCGCAGCACCGTGAGCGGGCTGTTGGCCGTCACCGTCGCCGAGCGCTTTCGCGCGTTCGTGAAGAGCCCCATCTCGCCGATGCTGGCGCCCGGCCCAATCTCGGCCACGCTCTTGCCCTCACGGCTCACCTGCACCTGGCCCTCGAGCACGACGAACAACGAGTCGGCGGTGTCGCCCTCGCGGTAGAGCGTGCCGCCTTCCGGCAGCTCCTTCTCTTCGAACAGCCCGTACAGGCGCGAGACCTCGTCTTCGGTGAGGCCTTCACAGAGGGGTGACCGCGAGAAGAACACGAGCAGTGGTGAGGTGACGCTCATGATCGAATTCCTAACGGGCTCCTCGCGTGATTCGCACGCGCGCGCAGTGCCAGAGATTTGACGCTGATGACGCGCATCAACTGCGCGCGAGCCGAAAGCCCACGCCGCGCACCGTCTTGAGCTCGAACCCGTCGCCTTTGAGCTTCTTCTTCAGCGACGAGACGAAGTTGTCGACCGTGTGCACGTCGACCACCACCTCGCCCCACACCCTGTCGAGCAGCGCATCGCGAGAGACGACGCGGCCATCGGCGGCGAGCAGACAGACGAGCAGGTCGAACTCCTTGCGGGTGAGCGAGACCTCTCCCTCGGGGCCAGCGACGACGCGGGTGGCTTCGTCGATGGTGTACGGGCCGAGTCGGTGCGCGCTCGCGGTGGGCGCAGCGGCCCGACGGGCGAGCGCGGCGATGCGGGCCAGCAGCTCCTTCAGCCGGTAGGGCTTGCCCACGTAGTCGTCGGCGCCACCCTCGAAGCCCTTCACGACGTCGTCTTCGAGCGTGCGGGCGGTCAGCATCAACACGCGCGTCGGCGTGCCTGCGCGCTTGAGGTCGCGACACAGCGTCGAGCCATCTCCGTCTGGCAGCATCAGGTCGAGCACCAGCACGTCAGCGGCCTCGGCCTTCAGCGCGGCCCTCGCGGCCTGCAGCGTCGCGGCGGTGCGAACTGCATAGCCCTCGTCGATGAGCGTCTCTGCGAGCGCCTCACGAAGGTTGCGGTCGTCTTCGACGAGCAGCACGCGGGCGTTCACGGGCCGCGGAGTATGGCGGCGAACGTCACACCACGTCGAGCATCGAGAGCGCGATGCCGAGCGCCGCGGCGAGGTACAGCAACCCATACGGGCTGACCTTCTTCGAGAGTGCGAACACGGCCACCACGCCGAAGAGCAGCGAGCCGACGTCGAGCGCGGGTTCGACCCAGCCCTTCGCGTGCACGCCGAACTTCACCGCGAGCCACGAGGCGACGCCGCCCGCCACGCCAGCCGCGAGCACCCGCAGCCGCGCGCTCCACAGGGGCGCCCGCCACGCCTTGACTCGCGTGACCAGCCCATCACCGAGCGAGAGCCCGAGCAGGAAGAGCCCCCTGCGCGCCGTCAGGTGCACGACGTTGTACGCGGCGACGTAGAAGGCGACGGCCCACAGGCCGAGCGAAGGCACGAGCGCGACCGACACCGCGCCAACGGCCGGGCGGAGCGAGAGCCAGAAGAAGCCGTCTCCGAGGGCGGCGAGCGGGCCCATGAGCGACGACTTGAAGCGCTCGACCGACTCGGGCGTCGCTTCGCCGCGCGCAATCTTCAGCTCGTGAAACAGAATGCCGCCGACGATGGCCGCGGCGACGTACGGGTGCGTATTGAAAGGCGCGAGGTGGCGCTTGAAGGCGGCCTGCCGTCGCTCGGCGTCGGGGTAGAGCACCACGAGCGCGGGCGACAACGCGTAGACGAGGCCGAGCGACTGCATGCCCTCGGTCGAGAAGCCGGCCTGCAGGAAGAGGCTGCGCCAGAAGCAGCGCCAGACGGTGAGCTTCGACAGCGTCACGCCCACGTGCGGACTCCGAGCGC
>JBEOKA010000303.1:0-5835 GCA_040275325.1 Myxococcaceae bacterium
GACCGAGTACGCGTGGGACTCGAACAGCTGCGACCCGTGCCCGATCCCCGCGCTCGACGAGTCCGATCTGACGACCTTCGGCCTCGACGTGCTCGACTCGGCCAAGTTCGTCGCGCCCGAGATCGAGGTGAAGAACATGGACAAGCTCGACCCGCAGGATCAGCAGGTCGTCACCCAGTACCTGAACGCGATTCAGCAGCAGGTGCGGGCGCGGCACTCGAACGGGCAGGGCGCCTGGGGCTTCGTGCTCACCCGTCTGCACGCGCGCTACGACAAGGCGTCGCTCGGTGAAGATCTCGTCTTCAAGGCGGCTCCGCCGATCGCCGGTGGCCGTGAGTTCCTCACCAATGGCACGACCCTCGAGCAGGGCGCCGTGGCGTACGGCAACAACCAGTTCCAGGGTCGCTATGCGATTCGGTACCCGTGGACGGGACCGATCGCCTGCAAGAACCCGGTTCGTGGGCGCTGGGGCGGCAACCCGAACGGAGGCGCCGCTGCTCCCATGGCGGCGCAAGACACGGCCTTCGCCCCTCGCGACAAGGATCTCGGAACGTTCGCCGAAAGCCCGGTGTCGGAGCTGGGCGTCGTCGGCAAGAAGCAGCGCGCAGGTCAGCCCGTGAACCTGAAGAACTGATCCCATGCTCTTCACCCTCGTCGCCACGGTGCTCGCTGCTGAACCGGTGCTGCCGGCCGATCGCTCGGTCTGGGCGCCGGGGCAGCTCGTTCAAGACGCGCGCGGCACGCTCCCGTCCGCGCACATCGACGACGCGAAGATTTGCGGCAGCTGCCACACCGACGTCGCAGCCCAGTGGCAAACGAGCGCGCACTCATTGGCCTCGTTCACGAACCCGCTCTACCGCGTGGCGGTCGAGCGTCTGCGCAAAGACGTGAGCTTCTCGGCCAGCCGTATGTGTGCCGGGTGCCACGACCTCGCGCTGCTCACCTCGGGCGGCATGGACAAGCCGATCGACCCGAACGACCCGCGCGCCCATGCCGGCATCAGCTGCACGAGCTGTCACAGCGCGGTGCACGCGACGGTCGATGGCAACGGCAGCCTGACGCTGCGCTCCGATGACGCGCTGCCCGAGAAGATCGAGGAGGCCACGATCGAGAACCACAAGAAGCGCGTCGGCAACGAGGCGCTGCGCACGGTCGAGCTCTGCGCGAGCTGTCACCGTTCGTTCCTCAGCCAGGCCACGGGCAATCAGGCGGCGTTCTTCGGCATGGACGACTTCGGCGCCTGGCAGAAGTCTGCGTACAACCACTCCAACGCCGACCGCCCCGATCACGTGAAGGCCCAGGACTGCCGCGGCTGCCACATGATGAAGGAGCCCGCTGTGCTGGGCGATGTGGCGGCGAAGAAGGGCCAGATCACCTCGCATCGGTTCCTCGGCTCACACACCGCGCTGGCGGCCATGCGCAACGACGCTGACACCTTGAAGCGCGTGCAGGCGTTTTTGAAGGACTCGGTCACGGTCGAGATCGCCGCGGCGCGGGTCGGTGATGGCACCTGGCTGCCGACGGCGTCGCTCGCAGCACCGAAGGCTGGGCAGGCGCTCGAGGTCGACGTGGTGGTGTTCAACGATCGCGTCGGGCACCGCTTCCCCGGCAGCGTGATGGACAACCAGGGCACCGTGCTCGAGGTCGAGCTGCGCACGAAGAGCGGCCGCGTGCTCGCGAGCACCAACGCCCACCAGCTTCGCGCCGAGGTCGTCAGCATCGATGGAGAGCCGATTCACGAACGGCAGACGCATCAGTTCGTGGCCGCGGTCTGGAATCACACGGTGCCGGCCCGTGACGCGAGAGCGGTGCGCATCGGCTTCGAGGTGCCCGTTGGCGTCGCACCGAGCGACCTGCCGCTCACGGTCGAGGCCAGGGTCGTTCACAAGACGCGACTGAGCGAGCTGCACGCGCTGGCGTGCTCCGATTCCAGGACGGCCAACGGCGAGGCGTTCATCGCCGCGGGGACGAAGCTCACGGGCCAGACGTTCGACCCCTGCGTCGAGGCGCCAGCGACGATCATGGGCAGCGCGACCGTCGCGCTGAGCGGCCGTGGCGCGCCGTCGTTCGAGCAGGCCTACCGGCGTGGGCTCGCGCTCTCGGTCTCGCTGCAGGAGTACCTCGCCGAAGCCGAGCAGGCCTTCCGCTTCTCGAGGGCGGTGGCGAAGACGAAGGAGGAACAGGGCCGCGCGATGTGGGGCCTCGCCACGATCGCCGGAAAACGTGGGCAGACGGACGACGCGCTGAAGCTGCTCGATCAGGCCGAGGCCCTGCTCGGAGAGCTGCCGTCGACCTGGAAGACCCGCGGAGACATCTACGCGCAGGTGTGGCGCTGGCCGCTCGCAGCCGAGGCCTATCGACGGGCCTCGCAGCTCGCTCCCGCTGACGTCACGGTCTGGCAGATGCTGGCGATGTCGGAGGCGAGCTCGGGCCGCTACGCCGAGGCGCTCGAGGCGGCGCAGGCGGGCATCAAGCTCTTCCCTCGTGACGCCGATTGTCTGCGGGTTCAGGCGCTCTCACTGGCGCAGCTGGGCGCTCCTGAGGCGATTCGCGAGAAGTCGCTCGCCGTCGCCCTCGAGTGGCGGCTGCCTGACGATGGGCCCTCTTCGAAGGGCAAGTGCAGCAAGCGCATCGTGGGCTGTGCCGAACGCCGCAACCCGGTGCCGCGCTACCAGGCCGTGCCGACGGGGCCGCTCGCTGGCCTTCCCTGAGCGTTCCGATCGGGTCGGCCACTGGCCTTGACCCTCGCGAAGGCGGGCGACATACAGCCCAGCGCAGTCGCCCTCTTTCGCGGAGAAGAACATGGCTCGTGACGTGGTGATCGTTGGCGCAGCGCGGACTCCGATTGGTGCCTTCCAGGGCGCCCTCTCGTCACTCAAGGCCCCCGAGCTCGGAGCCGTCGCGATCAAGGCTGCGCTCGAGCGCGCAGGCGTGAAGGCCGAGCTCGTCGAGCAGATCTTCATGGGTCACGTGCTGCAGGCCGGTGTCGGCCAGGCTCCGGCGCGTCAGGCGGCGCGGTTCGCCGGGCTTCCCGATGGCACGCCGGCCGTCACCGTTCACAAGGTGTGTGGCTCGGGTCTGCAGGCCGTCGTCAACGCGTACCAGGTGATCGCGCTCGGTGAGGCCGACGTCGTCGTCGCAGGCGGCATGGAGTCGATGTCGAACGCCCCGTACCTCTCGCACACGATGCGCAACGGCGCCCGCATGGGCCATGTCGAGTTCAAGGACTCGATGGTGCTCGACGGCCTCACCGACGCCTACGACAACGTGCACATGGGCATCTGCGCCGAGGCCTGCGCGACCGACATGAAGATCTCGCGCGCCGCGCAGGACGAGTTCGCGACCGAGTCGACCAACCGCGCGATCCGCTCGCAGAAGGAAGGCCTGTTCAAGAACGAGATCGTCGGCGTGTCGGTGGCCCAGAAGAAGGGCGACCCGATCGTGGTGCTCGAGGACGAGGGCCCGAAGAACGCGAAGCCCGACAAGATCCCCACGCTCAAGCCCGTCTTCAAGAAGGACGGCACCGTGACGGCGGCGAACGCCTCGTCGATCAACGACGGCGCTGCGGCGCTCGTGCTGATGAGCGCCGACAAGGCGAAGGCGCTGGGCATTCCCGTGCTCGCGAAGATCGCGGGTCACGCTGCAGCGGCGCGCAAGCCTGCCGAGTTCACGATCGCGCCCACTGACGCCATCAACAAGCTGATGCAGCGCACGGGCAAGACGGTGAACGAGATCGACACGTGGGAGATCAACGAGGCCTTCGCGGTCGTGTCACTTGCCAACAACCAGCTGCTCAAGCTCGACCCGGCGAAGGTGAACGTTCGTGGCGGCGCGGTGGCCCTCGGGCACCCGATCGGCGCCTCGGGTGCACGCGTGCTCGTCACGCTGCTGCACACGATGAAGGATCACAACCACAAGCGTGGCGTCGCTTCGCTCTGCATCGGCGGCGGTGAAGGCATCGCGCTGATGGTCGAGCGCTGAAGCGGCTCACTTCCGGCTGGGCCCGACGATGAGATCTCGAATGGCCCAGCCCACGCCGCCGACCCCGAGGAAGAGCAGGGCGCTCGAGAGCTTCCACATGAAGTTGCCGGCGGCGCGCTCGTTGTCGCTGGCGAAGACGCGATTCGTGGAGTCGAAGAACTGATCGGCCCACGGCGCCATGACGAGCCCCACCGCCAGGATCGGAAGGCTCACGATCAACAGCCCCACGCTCGACCACCGGCTCGGAGTCTCGTCACGCATGCGGCCATTCCATCACAGCCTCGTCATTCTCCTCGTGCTGGCCTGCAAGCCTCCAGAGGACGCGGCGGTCGTGCGGTGTGAGAACCACCCGAGCTCGACGAAAGCGCGAATGACCTGCCGGCTCGAGGCGAAGCGCGTGAGTGAGTCGACCTCTGCGCCGTTCTCGACCGAGTCGAGCAACGAGATCGTTCACGTGCAGGGCCAGCTGTCGCTCGCCACCGGCTCGGCGAAGGTCGAGGTGCTCGGCACCCGCGGCGTGGTGCAGACGCTGACGTTGACCGCCGGTCAGCCGATCACCCTCGACACCGACGTGCCCGTGGTGCGCGCGAGCCGCAGCTTCCGCATCGGCTTCACGCCGCTGGCTCCAGACACGACCGGGCTGTCGGGCGCCGTCGAGCACTTCGCGCGCTGAAGCCGACGCACCGCAACGTCGTTCAAGGGTTGTCATCGAGGGCTGGCTGCGGAAGAACCCGCCCCATGAACAAGGTCGTCGCTTCGGCCGACGAGGCCGTCAAAGACATTCCCGACAACGTCACGTTGATGTCCGGAGGCTTCGGCCTCTGTGGCAACCCCGAGAACCTGATCACCGCCATTCACAAGAAGAACGTGAAGGGCATCACGATCATCTCGAACAACTGCGGCACCACCGAGCTCGGCCTGGGCGTGCTGCTGAAGAACAAGCAGGTGAAGAAGATGGTCTCGTCCTACGTGGGCGAGAACAAGGAGTTCGAGCGCCAGTTCCTCTCGGGGGAGCTCGAGGTCGAGCTGAACCCGCAGGGCACGCTCGCCGAGCGCATTCGGGCCGGCGGCGCGGGCATCGGCGGCTTCTTCGTTCGCACCGGCGTCGGCACCGAGGTCGCGAAGGGCAAAGAGGTACGCGTCATCGACGGCCACGAGTACGTGCTCGAGTCGCCGCTGAAGGCCGACTTCGCCATCGTGCGCGCGTGGAAGGCCGACACCTGGGGCAACCTGATCTTCCGGAAGACGGCCCGCAACTTCTCACCGCTCATGTGCATGGCGGCGAAGGTGACCATCGTCGAGGCCGAGCACATCGTGCCCGTCGGCGAGCTCGAGCCGGATCAGATCCACGTGCCTTCCGTCTACGTGAAGCGCGTCGTGCAGTCGCAGGGCCTCAACAAGTGGATCGAGCGGCGCACCGTTCGTCCCCGTCCCGCCTGAGCGAAGAGAGAACTTCAATGCCTTTGACCCGTGAACAGATCGCCCAGCGCGTCGCGAAAGAGCTTCGTGACGGCTTCTACGTGAACCTCGGCATCGGTCTGCCGACGCTGATCCCCAACTACATTCCGAAGGGCGTCGAGGTCGTGCTGCAGAGCGAGAACGGCATGCTCGGCACCGGCCCGTACCCGTACGAGGGCGACGAAGACCCCGATCTCATCAACGCCGGCAAAGAGACGGTGACGGCGCTCCCTGGAGCCTCGTACTTCGACTCGGCGGCGAGCTTCGGCATGATCCGCGGCGGTCACATCGATCTCGCGGTGCTCGGCGCCATGGAGGTCTCTGAGTTCGGCGACCTCGCGAACTGGATGATCCCGGGCAAGATGGTGAAGGGCATGGGCGGCGCGATGGATCTCG
>JBEOKA010000304.1:0-16506 GCA_040275325.1 Myxococcaceae bacterium
GGGCTCTCCCGGCGGCCCCTCGGTCGGGCGATAGAGGAAGAGCCAGGCGTCTCCGGTGAGGCCTTCGGGCACTGAGAGCGCGCCTTCGACTTGCGCGACCGGCCGCAGGGTCTGGGGATCGGTCACGCCACAGGCGCAGCACAGCAGCGTGAGCCAGAAGGACCGCACGGGTCGTGATCTCCCACGAGTGCCGTCGACCGGGCAATCGGTCTTCCTGAGAGCCTACCGACTCATAATGAGAGCCTCAAAACGAATGGTCTCTCCTGTTTCCCTCTGAAGCGCCGGTGGCCCGCCGCGTGCTCTGGCCCCGGTCAGCAACCCCAACTGGAGAACACACATGGCGACGTGGAACATCGACACCTCTCACTCCGAGGCCGGCTTCTGGGTGCGGCACCTGATGGTCACGAAGGTGCGCGGGCAGTTCAAGCAGTGGAAGGGCCAGATGGCGATCGACGGAGACGATCTCTCCACCGCGAAGATCAGCGCCGAAGTGCAGGTCGGCAGCATCGACACGCGCGAAGAGAAGCGAGACGGCCACCTGAAGTCGGCCGACTTCTTCGACGCCGAGCATCACCCGACGATGAGCTTCGTCTCGAAGACGTTCTCGGGCGGCAAGCTGACCGGCGCGCTCACCATTCGCGGCACCACGAAGGACGTGACGTTCGACGTGACGTCGCTGGGCAAGGCGAAGGATCCGTGGGGCAACCAGCGCTGGGCCTTCGAGGGCAGCACGACGATCAACCGCAAGGACTTCGGCCTGAACTGGAACCAGGCGCTCGAGGCCGGCGGCGTGCTCGTCGGCGAAGAGGTGCACATCGAGCTGCAGGCGCAGTTCGTCGCGGGCTGATCACCCGAGGCGGAGCAGCTCGCGGGCCTGCTGTGGCGTCGCGAGCACCCTGCCCTTCGCCCTCGCGCGCTTTGCGGCATCGGCGACGAGCTCGAAGTTGCCTTTCGCGAGCACACCCTTCGACAGGTAGATGTTGTCTTCGAGGCCGACGCGCGAGTTCCCACCCCGCTCGGCGACGAGCTCGACGAAGGGCAGCTGGTGGCGGCCGACAGCAGCGCACGTCCACGTGGAGTTTTCCGGCAGGTAGCTGCGCATGAAGTCGAGGGCGCGCTCATCGGCTGAGAGCGCTCCGCCGACGCCGAGCACGAAGTCGAAGTGCGCCGGCAGATCGATGAAGCCCTCTTTCGCGAGCGCGCGGGCCTCGTCGATCATGCCGACGTCGAAGCACTCGATCTCGGGCTTGAGGCCGAGCTGCTTGATGCGGGTGGCGATGTCGCGCACGAGCGGCCGCGGGTTCCAGAACACGTCGGGGCCGAAGTTCACGGTGCCGGTGGTGAGCGTCGCCATGTCGGGGCGATCAGCGCCGGTCAGCTTGAGGCCTCCGCAGCGCTCGTCGACGCTCATGCCCACCGCGCCGCCGGTCGACACCTGCACGAGAATGTCGCACTTCGCGCGAATGGCCCGAATGGCCGCGCGGAAGAGCTCGGTGTCTTGACTGGGTTTGCCGTCGGGCGTGCGCACGTGCAAGTGCACCATGGCGGCGCCGGCCTCACGGCACTTCGCGGCGTCTTCGGCGATCTCCTCGGCGCTGATGGGCAGGTACGGCGTCTGCTCGCGCGTCGTCTCGGCGCCCACCATCGCGGCGGTCAACACCATCGGGGAGTGGCTCATGTCGGCTCCTCAGGCCTTCGAGTGGGTGACGGCCTCGACGGAGTTCCCATCGGGGTCGATCAGGAACGCGCCGTAGTAGCTCTCGCTGTAGTGCGGCCGATTGCCCGGCTTGCCGTCATCGGTTCCGCCCGCAGCGACGCCCGCTTCGTGAAACGCGTGCACCTCGGCGCGCGTCTTCGCGGCGAAGCCGGTGTGGTGCTTCGAGTGCTTCGTCTTCTTCTCGATGAGCCACAGCTGCGGCCGGCCAGCGGGACCGAAGGCCGCGATGCGCGCGGTCGGAAACTCGGGGTCCCACGAGGTGACCATCTCGGTCACCAGGTCGTGCCCCAGGGCCTTCATGGCGGCGAGATAGAACGTCTTCGCCGCGTCGAACTTCGTCGTGTACGTCGAGATGTGATCGATCACTTCGCGGCTCCTCGCTGCTTGTCCTTCGGGGTGACGCAGGTGCCGGTCGCGCGGCACACGACGACGGGTGGCTCGAGAATGACGGCGGCGGAGTCGTTGATCTCAGGCGCCGCGCGGATCACCTTGCGGGCCTCGAACTTCATCTTGCGGCTCGTGTTGCCGACCTGGGTGATCTCGCCGTGCGCCTCGATGTAGTCACCGGCGTAGACGGGCGCGAGGAACTCCACCGAGTCGTACGCGCGGAAGAGGCCTTCATCTCCGTCGAGGCGAATCAGCAGCTCGGTCGCGACGTCGCCGAAGAGGCCGAGCATGCGGGCGCCGTCGACCAGGTTGCCGCCGTAGTGGGCGTCGTGGCTCGACATGCGCAGGCGAATGACGACGGGGGCGTGGCTCACGTGGGGGCTCCTTCGTAGTTGGCGCCCTGGGCCTCTTTGCCCATGCGCTGCAGCACCTGGTGCACGATGAAGTTCGCGACGTCGGAGGGTTTGGTGCCCGGCCCGAACCCGGCGTCGAAGCCCAGCTCGAGCGCCAGCTTGTGATCGACGCGCGGCCCGCCGAGCAGCAGCGTCATTTTCCCGTGCACGCCCTGCTTCTTCGCCTCGTCGATGAAGGCGCGGCTGTTCTCTTTGTGCACGTCGCGCTGGGTGACGACCTGCGACACGAGAATCGCGTCGGCGTTCTTCTCTTTCGCGCGGCGAATGAGCTCGGCGTTGGGCACCTGGCTGCCGAGGTTGAAGGCCTCGAACCACGGGTAGCGCTCGAGGCCGTAGTCGCCCGAGAAGCCCTTCATGTTGAGGATCGCGTCGATGCCGACGGTGTGCGTGTCGGTGCCGGTGCACGCGCCGAAGACGACGACGCGCCGGGCGATCTCCTCTTCGATGAACGCGTTGAGTTCGTCGAAGCTCTTCTTCTTGATGACGATCTCGGGCGTGTCGATCTCGTTGTAGTCGAGCACCACGGCCGACCGCGCGTAGACGACGAAGAACGTGTAGTGCTCGGCGGCGCGCTCGATGGCGGCGACCTTCACGTCGGTGAGGCCGAGCTTCTGGCAGTACAGCTTGGCGGCCTCCTTCGCCTTCTCCGACGCGGTGACGGGCAGCGTGAACGACAGCTGAATGATGCCGTCGTCGCGCCGATCGCCGTAGGCCCTGATGAGCTGCTTCTCTTTGGTCGATGTCGTCATGGCGTCACTTCACGTACGTGAGGGAGTCGACCACCCGCTTGAGCAGCGCCCCCGACTTCGCGCCGTCGTTGGTGCGGTTCGAGAACGTCAACAGCCACTTCGTCTTGCCGTTGCAGCCGACGATGGTGGTGGTGGTGACCTTGTTGGCTTCGACCTTGTCGGCATCGCCTTCGCCGATGAAGTCGGTGGTGATCTTCTTGGCGGCGGGCTGGCCGCCGATGGTGGTGTTGTTGAACGGGCTCGGAGCGACGCCCGCGTCGGGGTCTCCGCTCTCCTGCACGGCGGCGATCAGCTGTTTCACGCACGCGCGGGCCGGGCGCACCGGGTCGACGGGGAACGCCGAGAACGCCATCTGCGCGCGATCGTCGCTGCTCGCCCACTCCTTGCTGGTCTCGTCTTCGTTGGTGACCGACCACGACTTCGGCGCACGAATCGAGACGCCCGTGAAGTCGTGCTTCGCCAGCGGCTCTGCCTGGCTCAGCACGAGCGCGACCATCGACGCGAACATCAGCGCCCCTCCATGATGTCGAGGAACGGGTTGAAGTAGTCAGACGCCTTCTCGACCACGCCGTCGAGGCCCTTTCCGCCCGTCTCTTCGCGCTTCACGTCACCGAAGCGGCCACGACCGATGGCAGCGACCATGCCGTCCTTCTGGCACTCCTCGAGCAGCTCGATGGCCTTGCCGAAGACGAAGCGCGCGCGGTTGGCGATCTTCCCGTCTTCGCGAACGGTGAACTCCTCGTCGATGCCGCGGGCGGCGCGGTGCAGGTACGAGGCGCTCTTCAAGGCCACGTAGCGATCGGCGAGCAGCGGCGTGTGCATGGCCTCGGTCATCATGCCGAGCAGCTGAATGCCCTGCCGCGTCCAGATGGCGACGAGATCGGCCATCACGTCGTACGCGTGGCTGAAGAAGATGTCGGTCTCTTTGTGCTTCGTCGGCGGCATGTACTTGAGCGGCGCGTTCGGGAAGCAGCGGCGCACCAGCATCGCCTGCGAGAGCTCGAGCAGCAGCGTCTCGGGCTTGTACGGATCGATCTCGTACGAGTGACCGAGGCCCAGCTGCCAGTCCTTCAGGCCGGCGCGGTGCGCGAAGGTCTCGTTGATGAACTGGCTCGCGATGACGGTGTGGGCGGCGTCGTACGCGTCGGCGGTGGTGATGTAGTTGTCTTCGCCGGTGTTGATGATGATGCCGGCCTCGGCGCAGATGCGGCGCGAGAAGTACTGATCGATGAACGTGCGGCGCATGTTGATGTCGCGGAACAGGATTCCGTACATCGCGTCGTTGAGCAGCATGTCGAGCCGCTCCCAGGCCGCGCAGAACGCGATCTCGGACATGCAGAGGCCCGACGAGTAGTTCGTCAGCTCGACGTAGCGCTTGAGCCGCTTCGACTCGTCGTCGAGGGCCTCGCGCATGATGCGGAAGTTCTCTTGCGTGGCGTAGGTGCCGCCGTAGCCCTCGGTCGTCGCGCCGTGCGGCACGTAGTCGAGCAGCGACTGCGCCGTGGAGCGGATCACCGCGATGACATCGGCTCCGGCCTGGGCCGCAGCGCGCGCCTGATCGACGTCGTCGAAGATGTTGCCGGTCGCGACGATCAGGTACTTGTGCGGCGACGGCGCCATGGGGAACTCGTCCTTGAGCGCGTTGCGGCGGGCGACGCGATCTTTGAGTTCCTGCACCATGGCCTGCGCTTCGGCGCGCACCTCGACGCGCAGCTTCGCCTCCTCTTCGGCAGAGAGCGGCTTGAGCGTCTCGAGCGGCGCGGTGGTGAGGCGCTCGACGGCATCGAGCGGGCTGGTGGCGCCCATGCGCAGCGCGCGGCCGTACCAATACGCGGCGCCCTTGTTCAACACGCCGGCAGCTTTCAGCCGATCGACCATGAGGTTCACGAGCGGAGCGCCCATGTTCCCCACGCCGTCGACGCCGAACCAGCGCAAGACGGTGCGCTCGACCGAGACGGTGGTGTTCTTCGCGATGGTGTCGAAGATCGGGTTGGTGATGTCGCGGGCCAGCGCGCGGGCGTGGGCGATCTGCTCGTCGGAGATGAAGAGGCCTGACATGGCCGCGACATATACCTATGGGCGGGTGCCGACGCTTGTGTCGAACGCAGGCGACGGCCAATACTTGCCGCGTCGTTTCACACCCCCGAGCCCCAATGCCCACGTCCCTTCGCGTCTCCCCGCCGGCCCGAGTCGTCTGTCTGCTGCTGGCCGTCATGCTGTCGGCCTGCGCGCCTGAAGCCCCGACCGATGCGCCGCAGAGCACGGGCTCGAGCGCGCCGAGGAGCCATCGCGCCAACGTGCCGCTCCTCGGAGGCACCGTGACGCCCGCTGGCGGTGGTGACTTCGCGGTGGTGAGCGACCCCGAGCGCGACCTCGTCTACGTCATCGACGCGAAGGCCGGCCGCCTGCATGGCACGGTGCGGTTGCCGACCGGCAGCCAGCCCACCCGCGGCGTCGAAGACGCGAACGGCCAGGTGCGAATCGCGCTGCGCGGCACCGGCCAGATCGCCACCATCTCGGTGTCGACGGCGCGCCTCGTTCGCAACGACTCGGTCTGCCCCGAGCCGCGTGGCCTGGCGTGGGATGCGTCGCGCAACGCGCTCCACGTCGCCTGCGCGTCGGGCGAGTTGGTGACGATTCCCACGCTCGGCTCGACGACGGTGCGCCGCTTCGATCAGGATCTGCGAGACGTCGTGGTGAGCAACGGCAAGGTCCGCGTCTCGACGTTCCGGTCGGCGCTGCTGATGGACGTGAGTGACACGCCCAGCTTCCTGCCGCTGCCTTCGATTCCCCTGCCTGAGGTGGCGGCCAAACCCGCCTCGTTCGTTCCGTCGGTCGCCTGGAGGACGGTGAGCGGTGGTGACGGACTCACCGTGACCGCACATCAGCGCTCGGTGCAGGGCGACATCGACGCGATTCGAGCCGGGCTCGCGCCGATCACGGTGCCCTACTACACCAACCCGTGCGACTCGGCGGTGGTGCGGTCGGTGATCACCGTGGCCAACGCCGACACCGTGCTCTCGTCGTTCGAGGTCGGAGCGGTGCTGCCCGTCGACGTCGCCGTGTCACCCGACAAGACCGAGCTCGCCGTGGTGGGCGCGGGCAACTCCACCGTCGTGCGAGTCCCTCTGAGCGGGCAGCCCATTGCTGGCGGTGTGTGCGGCGTGATTCCCGCGCGGCCTCCCGAGCCTGACAGGCTGGGCCGGCCCTCGGCGACCTTCGGGCAGCCGGTCGGCGTCGCGTATGTCTCGAGCGGGTTGCTCGTTCACAGCCGCAGCCCTGCCCGCGTGGTGATCGTGCCGCCGCAGGCCGCGAGCCGGCCCGTCAACGTCGTGATCGATCTCGAAGGCGCCGACGACCCTGAAGACCAGGGCTTTCGGCTGTTCCACGGCGCGTCACGTGGCATCAGCTGCGCGTCGTGCCACCCCGAAGGTCTCGAAGACGGCCACGTGTGGACGTTCTTCGGCCAGGAGCGCCGCACCCAGACGCTCACCGGCGGCATCTCGCAGACGGCCCCCTTCCACTGGAAGGGAGACCGGGCCGATCTCACCAGCTTGATGGGCGACACCTTCGTCGCGCGAATGGGCGGCACGATGCCCGACCCGACGCAGATGGCGGCCCTCACCACGTTCCTCGATCAGCTGCCGGCTCCGAAGCCTCCGACGCGCGCGCAGCCGGTCGACATGACGAAGGGCCGCGCGGCGTTCGAGAAGGCCGGCTGCCA
This sequence comes from Myxococcaceae bacterium, assembly GCA_040275325.1. GTDB lineage: Bacteria > Myxococcota > Myxococcia > Myxococcales > Myxococcaceae > Xiheimicrobium. Next base: position 6,991 of record JBEOKA010000304.1, read on the forward strand.
CGCCTGCCACTCGGGCCCGCGGCTCACCAACGACGCGACGATGTCGATTGGGCTGGACGAAGCGTGGCAGGTGCCGTCGCTGCGTGGTGTCTCGCGACGCGCGCCGTACATGCACGACGGTTGCGCGAAGAACATGGAAGAGCGCCTCAACGACCCCTCGTGCGGTGGCCGCGCCCATGGCGATCTCTCGGTGCTCGATGAGACCGAGAAGGCGCAGCTGACGGCGTACCTCGGGCAGCTCTAAGGCCCAGCGGGGTCGGCGAGCACCAGCGCCTGCGTCGACAACACCCGCAACGTTGCAGGCAGCACCATCGCCGGGCCCGTCGTGTGAACGACGATCGCCAGCACCGGGCCGTTCGGAAGCGCTGCGCACGCGGCCATGAACTGACCGCCCTCGAGTGCGCGGGTGCCTCGTGGAAACGGCCCACCCGGCTCATCGTTCGACTTCACGAGATCGGGGAACGGCACCAGCACCTCGTCGCAGACTCCAGCGCCACCAGCCCGATCGAGCGTCAGCATCGCGCTCGAGCTGTCGCCGTTCGAGGCCAGCATCACCGCGCGCCGAGCCGACGCCGTCGGAGGCAGCAGCACATCGAGCCGATCGACCTGCTTCCACCCGGCGGGCAGCTCCCAGCGAAGGCCGACGCGCTCGTCGACGATCGATGAGGCCCCGACTGGAGCTCCCTTCTTCGGCCCGAGCGCCAACGCCCCCAGCCCAGCCAGCGCGACGATCGCGGCGAGCGCGGTGCCAGCCTTGAGCCTGATGGAAGAAGGCTCGGAGACGGTCGAGACGAGAATGAGGGCGCCGAAGATCAGGAACGCCAGGTTGTGCTCTTGAATCGGCGTCCACCACAGGGCGGTCGCGCCCATCACCATCAACCCCAGCAACGCCGGAGCGTGCTTCGCCGGCCCCGCAGCCGCCATCACGCTCGCCGCGCCCGCCACCAGCAACGCCGGCACCACCAACAGGAGCACGGGATCTTTCAGCGACGCGAACACGTCGAGCACGCGCAGGAACCAGGCGACGGCTCCGATGACGAGCGCGACCGCGACAGGCACCGGGCTGGCGGTGACGGCGCCGGTGATGCCGCCCAGTCGCGTCGCGGTGACGACGCTGTCTTCACGCACGTCGTCGACGAACTTCCGGTTGCAGCGTGGGCAGCGCTCGGCGCCCCGCTTGATCGGCGAGAACGCACAGAACGGGCAGGCGGTCTCGGCCATCGCGTCAGCGTCCTCGACTTCGGGTCAGGGCGTCCACTTCGCGCGACGAGTCAGCCACGACTGGCCACCACGGCCGTCACGCACGACGAAGTGGAAGGTGACATCGCGCGGCTCTTTGACGGTGGTGTCGGGCTGCCAGCGGTTGCGGTGGCGATCGGTGTTGCCGTCGAAGTTCGTTCCACCCGTCTCGAAGGACGACATGGTGCCCAGCGTCGTGTACCAGGCGATCTTCCAGCTCTCGACGAGGGCGACGGGCGTCAGCTGCAGGCTCGGCACGGTGTAGGGCTCTTCGAGATCGGTGAAGTCCATCGGCTCCATCAGCACCGAGTCGGTGCCAGACAGCTCGGGCACGAGGTCTTCGGGCCACGGCTCACCGCGCAGCTTCATGCCCGGCAGTACCGGCGTGACGTTCTCGCGCATGGTGGGGAAGAACTGGCACTGCACCACCATGAGCTTCTGCGCGAAGACGTGCTCGTCGGTGTCGGGCGCCTTCACCTCGAGCATGACGGGAATGCGAATGCCGCCGAGGCCACGTGAGCCATCTTGCGTGAGCGCCTCGAGGAGCAGCGGCTGGCCGTCTGGAAGCAACGCGGTCCCGAGCAGCGGCCGAGAGGCTGAGGTGCCATCGAGTGGAAGCGTCCACTCCCCCGCGACGGCCTTGCCCGCGGTGAGCTCGACGAAGTCGTCGGTGTTGTCGCACTCGCGATCGCCCTGGTTCGCGCACGCACGCAGGCGGTAGCTGAGCTCACGCCCGTTGCCCGCCGGGTCCTGCACGAGCGCGCGGTAGGTGAGCGGCCGTTGCCCGACGACGAGCAGGCGCTGCACGAGGGCCGGGTCGAGCTGGCTGGTGCTACCGCCGCTGCCGAGGCTCACCAGCAGGCGCGGGTCGCACGGAGAGATCAGCACCTCGGGCGACTCGAACGACGCGGCGATGACGCGCAGATCGACGATGCCCGTGGGACTTGGCAGCGGCTGCGTGCAGCCAACCGAGAAGATCAGAGCGATGAGCGCGCGCTTCACAGCTGCCCCCTCACGCCGAGGATCGGCAGAATCGGAATGCCCGGCACGTCGACGCCGTAGCGCCCGCGGTACTCGTAGATCGTCGCCTCGACGTTGGCCTTGTTGTAGACGTTCTGAACGTCGAGATAGAGGTTGAGCGTCCACTTCTCGAAGACGAAGTACTTGTCGATGCGAACGTCGAGCTGGTGGAAATCAGCCACGCGCGCCGAGCGGAACATGCCGAAGGTGTTCGAGTACCGGTTCGCGTCGAGCCGCTGGTAGTCGGCGTCGTGAATGAGCGGAGACGTCGGCCGGCCCGTGACGTAGCGAAAGCGCGCGCCCAGCTCGAAGCCGTAGGGGAAGCGGTAGCTCGCGATGGCCGTGAGAATGTGGGTCTGATCGAAGCTGGTGACGGCGTAGTCGCCTCCACCGACGCGCCGCTCCTCGGAGCGCGAGAGCGTGTACGCGAGCCACCCGAAGAAGTTCTTCGTCACCTCGTGGCGCAGCAGCACCTCGACGCCGTACGCGCGGCCGAGGCCATCGTTCGACGAGCGATAGTTCGTGACGGTGCCGTCTTCATTCACGACGCGGCGGCCGGGCGAGACGACGTTCTCGAAGCGGCGGTTGTAGAAGCCCGTCACGTCGACGTTGATGACGTCGGTGAGCTTCTGCGCGACGCCCAGCGAGGCCTGAAACGCCTTCTCGTGCGTCAGCGAGGGTGTGCCGAACGGCGGCGGCTCCATGTCGGTGGCCTGTGGCGGCTGCGTGTAGAGGCCGATGGAGCCCTTGATCGACGTCTTGTCCCACGGCTCGAAACGAACCCAGAGCCGCGGGTCGAAGGCGTTGCGGGCCTCCTGGCCGAGGAAGGCCTGCGAGGCGCGGAGGCCCGGCGTGACGCTGAGCGGCCCGAACTTGAAGTCGGCCTCGACGTACACCGCGCCGTCGAAGGTGGGCACGGTTCGGCCGATGCGCTGCACCTCGGTCTTCGGCTCGGCGCCGGGGAACGAAACGAACTGCGTGCCCGAGATCACCGGCAGCTCGGCCTGACCCACGAGCGTCTGCTGGAAGATGTCGGCGCCTGCGCGCAGCGTGACGAACTTGCCGAGATCGACGCCGAGATCCTGTCGGAGGCCCGCCGTCCACCGATCGGCGTTCAGCTTCGCGATGCCGAAGTTCACCGACGCGAGGTCGTAGCCACCGTACGGCGTCAGCTTGAACTGCACGTTGCCGCGCCGGTACGTCCAGTTGCCGATGACGCGGTGGAAGAGCGTGCGGAACTGCACGGCGACGTCGGCGTTGCGGTTGCCTCCGGTGGCGACGACCTTGAGCTGATCGTCGGAGCCGAACGCGAAGAGAGAAAACGTCGAGTACCCGTCGGTGTTCTGGGCCTGGCGTTTTCCGACATCGAGCCGCACCTGGTAGTCCCAGTAGGTCGGCAGAATCGTGATCGCCCCACCCTGCGGGTCTCTCGGCAACACGAGCGGCAGCAGCACGTCGATGTAGCTGCGGCGCGCGGCGGCGGCGACCGAGACGTCTTTGGTGATCGGAGCCTCGACGAAGGCGCTCGCGTCGAGGAAGTCGACCTTCGCCACGCCGTGCCACGTGTCTGAAGCGCCCTTGCGGCTGGCGACATCGACGACGCCACCGACCGCGCGGCCGTACCGGGCACCAAAGCCACCGGGGTAGAAGTCGACGCGATCGAGGAACTCGGCGTTGACGACCGACGGGCCGCCCGCGAGGTGGAAGAGCAGTGGAATCTCGACGCCATCGAAGAACGTGAGCGTCTGGTTCGGGTTCGCGCCACGAACGATCAGCTGGCCCGAGATGAAGGGCGCGCGCGCCACGCCGGGGAAGTTCTGAATCACGCGCACGGGGTCGCCGAACGTGCCCGGCACCTTCTGCAGCTCTTCGCGTGTGAGCGTGCGGCGAACGACCTCTTTCTTCTCACGCTTGTCGCGAACGACCGTCTGGTACCCGATGACCTTGGGGAAGAGATAGAACTTCACCTCTTTCGTCTCGCCGGGCTCGAGCGTCTCGGTGGTCTTGAAGATCTCGGTCTCGGGGCCGACCGCGCGCACGGTGCAGAGCCCGGGAGGCACCTCGAGATCGAACACGCCCTCGTCGTTGGCGACGGCTTCGCGATCGTCGTACTCCACGCAGCGCACGGTGCCGCCGTTGACGCGGGTGCGACTGCCACGGAGCAACAGCTCGCCCGTGAGGTGCGACATGGGCCCTGAGTACCCACCGTCGATCGACTCGGGCGTTCCCGCATCGACCGGCGCGAGCGTGAGCACGAAGTTGTAGACGAACTCGATCTGAACCGGAGCCGGGGTGAAGTCGACCTCAGCCGGGGTGAAAGTCGACCGCCGCAGCGCATCGACCGCCGCTTCGTCGAAACCGTTGCCAACCGGCTCGATCACCTTCGCTTCGGGAACGGTGCCATCGGCGCCGATCGTGACCAACAGGCGCACATTCGCCGAGAGCCCCTGCTTCTCGGCCGCCTCCGGGTACTTCGCATTCTCAAGCTTTACGAGCGTGGGCGCCTTCGTGAGGACGGGAACGTGAACGCCGCCGTCGACCTCTTGCCGCCGCGCGTTCTCGTACGCGTTCGCGGGCACGCAGAGCAGCAACAGTGAAATCGTCAGCGCTCGGCGAAACACGCGTGCTCCATAGCCGATGGGGGGTCACAAACAAACCATGGTGGCGCCGCGTAACCGGGCCTGACGCGGGGCAAACGTGCGTGGCACGCGGGCTGCTCAGTGACGGCGCGGGAGGCAGAACCCATGTCGAAGCGAACCAAGTATCAGGCCCGCCGTCCGATGCCACGAATCCGCACCCGTGCTCGTGCGCGTGTCGAGAAGACCACCCTCACGCTCGGCGACGTGATCGCCGCGGCGTACGACTCGCTCGGAGACACGCGCTCGGTCGTGCGGCTCCTCACCTCGAACGCGATGGCCGATCGCATCGGGCTGCAGCTCATCGTCGACTGAGATGCTCGCGACAGCGCTCTGGGTGACTGGCATGCAGCCGGTCATGCGTGAGCGCTTCTCGTCAGGGTCCAGCCGGGACTCGAGGGTCGGCACCTGCGCCGCTCGCGCGCGATGGCGTGACGACGGCGTCGAGCGATCCCCTTCAGCAGGCCAGGCGTTGCTTCGAGATCATCGAACAGGTGATCCGCGACGCGGGCTTCAACCTCACCGACGTCGTTCGCACGCGCGTGCTTCTTCGCGACGAGGCCCATTGGACTGCCCTCGCCGATGCACACGGTGAGCGGTTCTCGACGATTCGTCCCGCGTGCACGTTTCTTCGTGTGGCCGGGTTCGCGAGCAAGGTTCAGCGACGCTGCTGGCGTTCCTTGAACGTCGAAGGCGGCGCCCCGCTGCCAGGCGGCACGAGCGCGTCGGGTCCACGACCGATCAGATCGCTGCGCCCCGCCTGCGTCAGCGCCTCGCGCGCGTCGTCCCAGTGCTCGGGGTTCCAGTAGAGCAACAGCGCCTTCTGCAGCCGCTTCTCCTTGAGGCCGCGCGCGGTGAAGACGGGCTCCATCTTCAGCGGGTCGATGCCGGTGAAGTACATGCACGCGGCGATCGACATCGGCGTGGGAATGAAGTCCTGCACCTGGCGTGGGCGGCGGCCGTTCTTCTTCAGCCACAGCGCGAGCTCGACCATGTCTTCGAGCGTCGAGCCCGGGTGCCCCGAGATGAAGTACGGAATGTCGTACTGCTCCTTGCCGGCGTCTTTGCTCGCGCACGCGAACATCGTCTGAAAGCGCTCGTAGCTCTCGATGCCGGGCTTCTTCATCTTGTCGAGCACGCGTTTGCTCACGTGCTCTGGAGCCACCGACAGCTGCCCGCCCGTGTGATGCGCGGCGAGCTCCTTCACGTACTCGGGGCTGCGTTCGGCGAGATCGTACCGAACGCCCGAGGCGATGAAGACGTGCTTCACGCCCTCCTCTTTCCGCACGTTCTGCATCAGCTGCACGAGCGGCCCGTGATCGGTCGACAGGTTCTCGCAGACGCCGGGGTGCACACACGAGAGCTTGCGGCACTTCGACTCGATCGCCTCGCTCTTGCACTTGAGCTTGTACATGTTGGCGGTCGGCCCACCGAGATCGGTGATGGTGCCGCGGAAGTCGCCCTGCCGGCGCACGGCCCGAATCTCGCGCAGCACGCTCGCCTCGCTGCGTGACTGAATGACGCGCCCTTCGTGCTCGGTGATCGAGCAGAACGTGCAGCCACCGAAACACCCACGCATCAACACGACCGAGTGCTTCACCGTCTCGAAGGCCGGCACGCCCTCGTTGCCGTACATCGGGTGCACCGCGCGGTTGAACGGCAGGTCGTAGAGCTCGTCCATCGCGACCGAGCCCTCACCCTTCGCTTCTCCGTCTTCGAGCGGCTTGGCTGGCGGGTTGAAGAAAACGCCGCGGGTGCCGTGGCGCTGGGCGATGGGCCGGGCGTTGCCGGGGTTCGTCTCCATCTGGAAGTCACGCGACATGCGCGCGAACGCCTCTTTGTCGGCGACGACCTCTTCGAAGCTCGGCAGCACCACCGTCTTCCGATCCGCCGCCTTCGTCGCGCGGTTGGCCTCGTGCTCCTTCATCGCCTCGTCGTTGATCAGGTACGCGGTGCCACGAATGTCCTTCAGGCCCTTGATGGACTCGCCAGCCTGCAGGCGACGCGCGATCTCCCAGACCGGCCGCTCGCCCATTCCGAACACGAGCAGGTCAGCCTTCGCGTCGAGCAGAATGGAGCGGCGCACGGTGTCGCTCCAGTAGTCGAAGTGCGCGATGCGGCGCAGCGAGGCCTCGATGCCGCCGAGCACGATCGGCACGTCGGGGAACGCCTCACGGCAGCGGTTGGCGTAGACGATCGTCGCGCGATCGGGCCGGCAGCCGGTGCGGCCTCCCGGGCTGTACTGATCTTCGCTGCGGTTCTTCTTCTGCGAGGTCAGCCGGTTCAACATCGAGTCGAGGTTGCCAGCCGCGACGCCGAAGAAGAGCCGTGGCTTGCCCAGCACCTTGAACGCCTCGGCCGACTGCCAGTCTGGCTGGGGAATGATGCCGACGCGAAAGCCGCGCCCCTCGAGGAAGCGGGCGATCAGCACCGGCCCGAACGCCGCGTGATCGACGTACGCGTCACCCGAGACGATCACGATGTCGACCGCGTCCCACCCGCGCGCGTCGAGATCGGCGCGGCAGGTCGGGAGGAACGGGTGCGGAAACCGGTTGGCCGAGGTCTTGAGTGGAACGAGCGGGGAGGCCATGCCCCTCCCCTATCGCTCCATCGCGCTCTGACGCAAACGGCTCAGCGGCAGCAGGTGCGCGTGTGCCAGATCGGCCGACCCGCGGAGTAGACGACGACGTTGCCGTCGTTCTGCACGAAGAGGCTCGCACCCGGGTTGCCAGCGGTGCGGCTGTTCCAGAGCGCAGCGCCCGTCGACGAGTACAGCACCAGGTTTCCGTCGGCCTGCATGGCGAAGCTGCTGGTCGCGCGGCCTGCCGTGTTGGTGGACCAGATCGGCGTGCCCGATTGAGAGAGCACGACGTTCCCGTCTCCCTGGTGCGCGAGCAGAAACCGGCCGTCGCAGGAGCGAACGGATTCGTTGCGACCCAGCGCTCCGTCAGACGGCAGGACACCGCAGGCTGCCGAAGGCGTTGGGGTCGGAGTTGGAGTGGGTGTTGGAGTGGGTGTTGGAGTGGGCGTCGGAGTCGGTGTGGCGACGGCCGTGCGGGTCTGCCAGAGGATTCGCCCGTCAGCGGCGCGGAGCACCACGTTGCCATCGTCCTGCACCGAGAGCCGGGCCCCCGCGTTTCCGTGCGTGCTGGTGTGCCACACCGGCGCGAACGACGGCGCGTACAGCACCAGGTTGCCATCGCCCTGCATCACCAGCGTGCCGGTCGCGCGGCCACTCGTACGGCTCGACCACTTCGGCGTGGCGCCGTCGTACAGCACCACGTTGCCGTCGCCCTGATGCACGAACGAGAAGCGCCCGTTGCAGCTCTTCACGTGCTGGTTCGGCGCGAGCGAGTCATCGGCCAGCATGCGGCCACAGGTTGCAGGCGTGGGGTTCGGCGTCGGTGTCGGTGTCACGGGCGCGACGGGGCAGTGGCCGCGTGCACCGGGCGTCTTCACGACGGCGAGGTGGGTCGGCACGGGGCGCTCCCGGCCATCGGAGGGCACGTTCACGATTCGTCCGCCGACGACCATCTCGGTGCTGCCTCCGCCGTCGAGGTTCAGCGCCCACCACGCGCCTAGCGACACCATGAAGTCGGCAGCCTCCGCGCAGGTCATGCCGAGCCGGCCCGCAGACGGCGCACGACCATCGACGACGACCATGAACAGCTTGCGCTGGTCGCGCGAGAGGCCGAGCAGCGTGCGTGGGTGTTGCACGGCGCACGTGGGCGTACCGTGAGGGATCGTCGCGTGCTGGGCCTGACCGTCGTGCACGAGCGTGAGCAGCCCCGAGAGCACCTCCTGATGTCCGGAGGCGGGCGCGTAGGTCTCTCCCTGCGCGATGAACTGCGCGAGGCCGGGGCCGAAGACCGCCTGGCCGATGTCGCCCTGGTCGGCGCTGCCGAAGAACTGACCGGCGTGGGCGCTGACCGAAGGAACGCCGCTCCACGAGTGGCCACCGTTGATCGCGATGAGCGCGCCAACGCGGGAGGCGAACGACGAGACGGTGCGCGTTGCATCGGAGGGGCCCGTCGCGCGCAGCTCGATGCCGGGCTCGCAGAGATCGACCTCGGCGAGGTGAATGCGCCGGCCAGGCGACGGAACGGCCCGGTAGCTCAATGCACTCTCGGTGGAGCCCGCCTCGTCGACGGACTCGTCCACCGTCAGCTCAGCGTCTGGCCCACACCCGAAGACAGCGACCACCATCACTGCGCAGAGGAGCGTTCTCATGACGTGACTGTGTAGTCACGAAATCAAATCCCCTCTGGCGATGGCCTTCAGGCGTCACATGGCGGTGACGAGCACTCGAGTGAACACCCTGTCACCACTTCAGGCGAACGCCGGCGAACGCCCCGAAATACCACGCGAGAATGGTGCCGCTGGTGGGGCTGACGGGCTGGGTCTGCAGGCCGCCGGCGATGTTGAAGACGAGGAAGTCGTAGCTGATCTCGAGATCGCCCGTGGTGCGGTACGCGTTCTGAAAGCCCTGCTGCGTGAGCGGCAGCCAGGCGGCGTTCAGCATCACGCGCGTCTTCGGGTTGTCGACGAAGGCGACGCCCAGCGTGGGGCCGAAGCCGATGTTCACCGTCGCCGCGTCCATCACGGGTTGGTTCCAGCGAAC
>JBEOKA010000305.1:0-42420 GCA_040275325.1 Myxococcaceae bacterium
CGGCTGGTGGATCCGCGACGGCTGGTGGATCCGCGACGGCTGGTGGATCCGCGATGGCTGGTGGAACTGCGATGGCTGGTGGAACTGCGACGGCTGGTGGAACTGCGACGGCTGGTGGATCCGCGACGGGCGGTGGCACGGTGGTGCTCGACGGCGGCTACACGATTCCGCCGAACCACCCGCGCATTCTCATCAGCGGAGCACGCCTGACCGAGCTGCAGGCCTTCGCCGCCGATGGAGGCACCGCCGTCACGCGCTTCCGGCAAACGGTCGACTCGGCGGTCGCGGGAGGAAACGTCTACGCGTTCTCCTCGTGGAACGCGGCGCTGTGGCGGCACGTGAGCGGCACGACCTCGTATTGCACCTGGGCGGTGGCCGACGTCGACGCGTACGTCGCCAGCGAAGAAGCGCTCATCGCCCAGAACATGCGCGCCACCATCGCGGGTGACAGCTACCTCGAGGTCGGCGACTTCATCGGCAACCTCGCGCTCGTCTACGACTGGTGCCACCCGCAGACGACGCCAGCGCAGCGCACGCGGTGGGTCACCTACGCGAACCAGGCGGTGTGGAACGTGTGGAACCACATGCAGGCGCGCTGGGGCAACACCGTCTTCATGTGGAGCGGCTGGTCGGTGAACAACCCGGTGAACAACTATTACTACTCGTTCCTGCGGGCGACGATGCTGCTCGGCCTCGCGACGTACGGAGAGAACACCGAAGCGGCGCGGTGGCTGAACCAGTTTCGCGACGCGAAGATTCAGGCCGAGCTCGTGCCCACGTTCCAACGCGACCTGCAGGGCGGCGGCTCACGTGAAGGCACCGGCTACGGCACCGCCATGCGCAGCCTCTTCGAGCTCTACGACCTCTGGGAGTCGACGACCGGCGAGCGCATCACCGACCTCACGCCGCACGCGCGGCAGTCGTCGCTGTACCTGATTCACTCCGTGACCCCGACGCTCGACCGGCTCGCGCCCATCGGCGACCACGCGCGTGACTCCACGGCGGCGCTCTTCGACTACCACCGTGGCTACGCGCTCAACCTCGCGAAGCTGTACCGCGGCACGGCCGAGGCCGGCGTGCTGGTCGACTTCACCAACCGCTGCTCGGTGCCGCAGGTGGGCCAGCTGTTTCAGCGCTGGGTCGACTTCATGTACCAGCCGTCGCAGCCCGCGAAGCCGCTCGGCGATCTGTGGAACACGTACCATGGCGTCGGCACCGGCCACGTCTTCGCCCGCAGCGGGTGGTCCAGCGACGCCACCTGGCTGCACTTCACTGCGGGGCCGTACACCGAGAGCCACGCCCACCACGACCAGGGCCAGCTGCTGCTCTTCAAGCGCGAGTGGCTCGGCTTCGACGCGAACATGGTCAGCCGCAGCGGCATCAACCAGGAAGAGGAGTTTCACAACCTGGTGCGCCTGCGTCGCAACACCACGGTGCTGCGTCAGCGCGAAGGCGCGGGGCCCTCGCAGCTCTACGGGCTCGTCGATGACGACGCGTTCTTGTGGACGGCGGGAAACCTCGCTCCGTCGTACGCCGCGGCCGATGGTGTCTCGTCACTCGAGCGCGAGCTCGTGTTCGTGAAGCCGAACGTGGTGGTGGTGTTCGACCGCGTGGCGACGACGCCGGCCTCGACCGCCGAGTGGCTCTTCTCGAGCCCGCTCATGCCCGTGCAGTCGAGCGGCGGAGCCACCGTCACCTTCACCGGCGCGCAGACGACGCTGGTCGCGCGGCGCATTCACCCGGCGACGGCGACGACGACCGTGGCGACCTGGCCCAGCCTCTCGACCGACACGACCGCTGGACATCGGCTCGCGTGGACGAACGCCTCGGGGGCTCCATTTCTGGTGGTGCTCTCGATGGAGGGCGCCGTCACCAACGCCGTCGCTGCCGACGTGACGGGCCAGCGCGGTGTCGACGTCACGCTCGCCAATGGCTCCTCGTTCACGGTGCGCTTCGGTGAGACGACGCGTGGAGGCTCGCTCGAGCTGCGCGCGCCCGGTCAGCCCAACCGCACGGTGACGCTCACGCCGCAGGTGATGACGCTGCCGGCCTTCCGCGTGCCGTGATCACGCCTCCTGCGCTTCCTGCAGGGTGCGTTCGATTTGCGGCAGCGCGTGCTCGATGAAGCGCTGCTCCTGACGCTCCCAGCGCTTGCCCACGAACGAGCCGGGCACGATGAGCAGCTTCGCCGTCTCGGGCAGCGCGACGCAGCCGAGGTCGGTGCCGTACTCGTCGCGAGACCAGCACCACTCGAAGCCGAGCCGGTGGACCAGCAGGTCTCCGAAGCCGACCCACGCGCAGGCAATCATCGTGTCGAGCTGGTCGCCGGGCTCCTGCGCGAACAGACCCTCCCAGAAGTCGTCGAGCTGTCGGGGCGCTGCTGGTGAGCGCGGGTCGAAGCCGAAGGCGAGCTGCAGCGAACGCCGACGTTGTTTGAGCCACGGGTCGAGCGAGGCGCCGAGCGGGCGAACCTGCAACACGTCTCCGGCGTCGAACGGCGCGTGCGAGCGGCCCACCGTTGACAGCACGTGCTCTGCGGCAGCGGCGAGCCGTGGGGTGTGCGTGGCGATGATCAGGTGATCTTCGAAGCCAAGGCTGTACGTCTTCTCGTCTCGTCGCTCTCGCTGGCCCGAGAAGTCGGCCGCGCTGCCGTCTTTGTTGCGGGCGGTGAGCGCTGAAATCTCGATGACGCCATCATCGTTGCGGGCGAGCAGGGAGCCGCTCAGCGAGTACTCGCACGAGAAGCCCTCGGGCAGGTCGAGGTCGATGAGCAGGTCGCCGACGGCGTAGCGGGCCATGTCGCGAGTCTACGCTGTGCGCTCAGGCGTCGGGTCGGCCACGCGCGATGGAGGCCGGGTCGGAGCGGCCGAGCACCACGAAGAGCCCCGCGGCGATGAAGACCACGCTCAGGATGACGGCCAACCAGAAGACCGCGCCTGGCGGGCGCTCGACGACGATGGCCTCACCCCGGCTGCGCGCGGCCTCGAGCCGGTTCGCGAGCTCACTGTCGCCTTCGGTTCCCCAGTCGGTGGGGGAGCTGGGCGTTCCCGACGGCAGGGTGAAGACGATGCGCCAGTCAGTCGAGATGCGCTTGCCCCTGCGCGCCGACTCGACCCCGATGCGTACCGGCTCGGAGCTGGCCGTCTTCGTCGAGAAGAAGACCCAGCGCGACACGTCGCAGCGCCACGGCGTGCCCCCGCACGAGAACGTCACCGGCCCTTCCAGGTTCGACAGCCAGAACACCGGAAGGCCGCCGAAGAAGAGGGCGGCGACGAGCGCGGCAGGCAGCTTTTCGAGCACGCGTCTTTCGTTTCACATCGCGTCGACCCGGTCACGTGGGCTGTCACACTTCCAGGGGCTCGGCGCTCCAACAGGCATGCGCGCATTTCTCGTTCTGCTTCTCGCCGCTTGCTCATCCGTGACGCCGATTCCAACCACCCCCGAGGTTCCCATGTCGCTGCCTGCCCCACAGTCGAACGCCGTCGTCATCGTGCGAGTCCCCACGCCGTGGTGGGCGCCCAACTTCCTCATCACCGGCAAGTTCATCGACTCGATTCCCGAGTACGCGAAGGCGCCCGGTCTGCTGCACAAGGCGTACACGTTCAGTGAGCAGCGCGAGTTCGGCGGCGTGTACCTGTGGGAGTCGCGCCGGGCCGCAGAGGCCTGGTTCGACGAGGCGTGGCACGAGCGGGTTCGCAGACACCGCGGCGTCGACGGTGACGTGCGCATGCTCGACGCGAAGTACACGGTCGCGGGGCCTTCGAGCTTCACCGGCAAGGAGCTGCCTCAGCACGCCCTGCGCACCGACGCCGTCATCACCTGGCTCTCCTCGGAGCCTTCAGCCGATGCCTCGAAGCTCGAGCAGCTCGCCGCCGTGCTGCCAGGCGCGCCCGGACTCGTACGGGTCAGCTTCGGCACGGAGCACGACGGCAGGCTCGGGGTCGTCTCGGTGTGGAGCTCGAGCGCAGCAGCGCGGGCGTACTGGACTGTCGAGCGTCGCGCTGCAGTGAGCTCGGTCATCGGCACGCACTCGGTGGCCACCTTCGACGCGCCAGTCGTGCTCGACGCTGCGCTCGCGAAGAAGGACTCGCCATGAACGCGACGTGGTTGGACTCGAGCCGCTTCTTCGGTCAAGCCGGGCGCGTCGATGAACGTCGTGCGCTCGCGTCACGGCCCGGCCTCTCGTTCCTCGAGACCTCGGGTGGTCGCGTTCGAGTTCGTCACGCGCCGTCGCCTCGTGGGCCGCGGCTGCTCCTCGCGACCGATGGGCCCAACGTCATCGAGCACACCGACGCGCTGCTGCGGGAGCTCGAGGGGCGCGCTGATGTGGTGGTCTTCGAGCCGCCCGGCACCGGAGCCTCCGCGCCTGCGCGAGGCTTCGACTTCACGCTCCCGGCGCTCACGCGGGCCTGTGGTGACGTGCTCGCGAAGTTCGGCCCGCGCACGCTCGTCTTCCCCTGTTACCTCGGCTTCGTCGGGCAACAGCTCGCGAGAGAAAGGCCTGATCAGGTCACTCGCCTCGTCACCCCCCAGACTCCAGCGTGGCGCGACATGGGCACGTGGGCTGATGGCGTTGACCGGCGTCGCATCGTTCGAACACCGTTCGTTGGGCAGGCGCTGATGACGTTGCGTCGACGCTCCATCGCCGACGGTTGGTATCGCGCGAGCGCCTCAGCCCGGCGCTTTCGGGAGCCGTTCCTCGCAGCGGCGAACGAGGCCTTCTCGGTCGGAGGTTGCTTCTGTCTCGCCTCGCTCATGCAGGGGCTCGAAGGCAGCGCGCCTCCGTCTCGCGAGCCGTTGTCGATTCCCGTCGCGATTCCCTGGGGTGCGAAAGACCGGACGCATCGGCGCTCGACGCCAGCGAACTCGTTCCCCAACGCCGACGTCATCACCTTCGACGAGTGCGGTCATTGCCCCGACCTCGAAGACCCGCGACGCTTCGCCACGTGGTTGCTCGACTGGCACGGTGAGACGACATGAGTGACCTCGATTCCCTCGCGAAGCGCGCGGTCGCCGGAGACGCGTCGGCGTTGTCCACCCTCTGTCGCGACCTCGAAGCGCCCGTCTTTCGCCTGTGCCTGCGCATGCTGGGCGACGTGCGTGACGCAGAAGACGCCGCGCAGGACGTGCTGGTGAAGGTCATCACGAACCTCTCGCGCTTCGAGGGCCGCAGCGCGCTGACGACGTGGGTGCATCAGGTGGCGGTGCGACACGTGCTGGCGATGAAGAAGAGCCGCGCCGAGGAGCGCGCGGTCGACGATGACGCCTTCCTGGAGTTGCTCGAGCAGGGGCTCGCGTTCTCGGCCACACAACCGCCGCCGACTCCGGAGGACCGCGCGCTCATCAACGAGGTTCGCCTCTCGTGCACGCAGGGCATGTTGCTCACTCTGTCGCGCGAGGAGCGGCTCGCGCTCGTGCTCGTCGACCTGCTCGGCTTCGACGGCGCCGAAGCGGCTGACATCGTCGAGACCTCACACGACGCGTTTCGCCAACGGGTCTCCCGTGCCCGAACGAAGCTCTCGACGTTCCTGCAGCGCGCGTGTGGCGAGGTGAACGAGCAGGCCGCGTGCCGCTGCGAGAAGCAGGTGGCGGCCAAGAAGTCGATGGGCATGAAGCGGCGCTACACACCGCTCTCGGTGGGTGACGCGCCTGCGAGCGTGGTGACCGCGCACGCCGAGCTCAAGGCCATGCGCTCCATCGCGTCGGCGTTTCATCGAGACGGGCTCTTCACCGCGCCAGCGACGTTGCGCGCGCGCATGCAGCAGGCGCTGCCGACGGTGTTGAAGGACTGATCAGTCTTCGATGGCCTTGATGCCCTGCGCAGCGAGCTTCGCGAGGCCGTCCTTCATCGCCTGCACCTGCTCGGGTGCGTGGCCCACCCAGTCGACGAGCTCTTTGGTGACGCGAAGCGGCGCCTTCGTGCGGAACGAGCGCGTCGGGTTCCCGGGGAACTTCTTGTCGGTGAGGTTCGGGTCGTCCTCGATGGGGCCGGTCGGCTCGACGACATAGATGCGGCCACGGCCTTCACCGACGGCCAGCTCAGCGCCCCACGTCGCCGCGTCGAGCGTGCCCGTGAGGTAGACGAACACCGCGACGGAGCGCTCTCCATAGTTCGACGCCCGGCCCGCTTCGATGAGGTCGCCCGGCTTCAAGTCAGCCTTCGTGCCGTGCAGGTAGCCCGGCACTCCAGCGGCATCGACCCACGGCTTGAAAGGTTCGGGAGCGTTCATTTCTTCGGCTGCAACACGACGTGCGTGCGCAGCCCCTCGGGGGTGAAGGTCAACGAGAAGTCCATCGACTCGATTCGGCCGAGCCACTTCGCGGTCGAGGTGGAGTCGGCCAGCTCCTTGGGCTGCTTCGGCGCGTTCGGCTTGCCGTGCACCGAGCACGTCGCCTCGGACAACGAGTCGAGCTTGTACGCGCCGCCCGCGGGACAGTACGGGCTGTACCCGAGCGCACGCTGCACCGGCGTCACCAACTCGGTCGAGCGGCTCGCCTGCGACACCAGCTCGAGGTCGAGCAGGTTCTTGAAGCACGCGTCTCTCATGTTCTCACCCCAGCCCGCCTGCACCGCGGTGAGCGCCGCCTTGAGCCGCGCGTGGTCGAGCCGCACCCGCACGTGACCGGCCTCGCTCTGACTGTCCTTCGGCACCACGAAGCCGCGCGCGACGACTTCATCCGCCAGCCACTTGCGAGACGCGATGTAGAGCTGGTCGCCGACGACCGCGTAATAGAGGCGCAGCGTCACGCCGAAGAACGAGAGCGAGAGCACGCCGACCGGGTCGTTCCCCGAGGGCTCCGAGATGCGGTAGCCCGAGACCGACGCGCTGTCGCGACGACGGCTGTGTTTGAGCGCGCTCAGCTCGAGCGAGTCGATGAGCCGCTCCACGGCCGCGCGCGCCGCGACCGGATCTTTCACCTTCACCACCAGCGCCGTCGGCAACGTGAGCGAGGTGAGGACGACGGAGGTGATGGCCGCGAAGTCAGCGTCGCGTCGGCCCATCATGCCGAGCGGCACGTCTCCGCCGATGGTGAGCAGCGGGTCTCCGTCGTAGACGACGAAGCTCACCTGGTCGCCGAGCCACCGCCACGGGTCCTGTCCCTGCACATGCGCCTCGCGCATGAACTCGCGAACCTCTTCCTGCACCTTCTTCGAGGGCGAGAACGTCGATGACACGGCGGCGATGGCCTTCGAGGTGTCGCCCTGTCGCTGCAGCGTCGCGGGCGCGCCGGCGTAGAGCTCCTTGAGCTGCGAGTAGATGGTGTTGTCGACGAGCGGAAGAATGATGGTCTCGAGGTCGATGGCGGGGCTGAGCTTCACGCGCACGCCGACCGGGTCGATGAAGGTGCGCCAGTACTGGCGGTAGCTCTCGGTGAAGTCGCGGTACTCCTCGGCTTCGGTCGCGGTGGCTTCGGTGAACGGCAGCTCGACGAGCGGCGTGAGGAACGAGAGCCGTCCATGTGCCGAGCACGAAGCACCCTCGGGCAGCAGCGCGTACGTGCCGCCGTGGGAGCAGGTCAGCGTCTTCGGCAACAGCCCGCGCGCTTTGAGTGCGTCGAGCGTCGTGGCGGGAATGCGCTCACGCTGCGCGACCAGCCGCGCGTATTCGATGAGCTGGAGGTTCGACGCGCACTCCATGCGACGGCGCGCGCCAATCTTCCACCGAGGGCCGACGACGGAGCGAACGAAGGCATCGGAGAGGAAGACGAACGCGTCTTCGCCATCGGCGTACAGCGTGCGCAGGTAGCGAAAGTCTGCAGCCTTCGCCATCGAGGGCACGCGCCCCGCCTGTGCGTCGAGCGCGGCCTTCACGCCCGCCGCCGAGTTGCCCACGAAGACGAAGCGCCCGCTCTCGGCGAACGTCGTCGACAGCGCACGGTCGGCCGTCTTCAGCGTGGTGAGCTCGACGCCCTGGTACTTCTCGGTCGACTCCACCGCGTCGGGCCGCTTCGACTTCGCCTGCGCGCGTGACGCCATCGCCGCGAGCTTCACGGCGCCTGCGTCTTTCACGGTGAGCACGACGGTGAGGTCGGTGCCTTCGCGAACGAACGGGTCGTGGCCGATGATGCTGACGGCCTCGACGGCGCGCGACGCGTAGAGACGGGAGAAGTCGTCGCGGGGCAGGGCGAGCTGGGTGAAGAAGCGCTCCTTGGTGCCGCGATCTCGCGCGAAGCCCTCGAGCGCGTGCGACAGGTCGGTGCCCCACGCGTCGAGCAGGTCGACGACGGTGAAGACGGCCTCGGCCGAGGAGAAGTGCAGCGCGAAGGTGTCGGCGGGAATGACGGAGGCCGAGTCGAACACACGCGGCTCCACGCCCTTTCGGAGCGCGTCGTAGTCGTGCGACGCCACGTGCGGCCCCTCGAGCGTCGACAGCTTCACCTTCGGGCCGGGCTGCTCCTCGCGGTCGCGCCACGCGTCGAGCTGCAGCGCCTCCTGCACCGCGGTGAGGCCCGTCATCATGCCGTAGAGGTCGGGCACGCGCTCGCCGCGCCGGCCGAACCCACCACCGCGCGCGCCCCACGCGTCACCCGAGACCTGCGCGACGTACGCCGCGAAGCCCGTGCCTGCTTCCGTACGCATCGCCGCGAGCTGCAGCGTCTGGCTCTGCGCCTCGGCCCACGTCGAGATGGCCTCTGGCTGCGTGGCGCTCTTCGGCAGCTCGAGGGTGAGGGTGGTGACGAGCGTCGGTACCCAGGCGCCGCGCGCCGGTCCGCGGAGCACGTCGACCTTCGCTGCGCCGGTTTCGGTGAAGCGCCCCGCGACGAACACGGTGGAGCCCGTCGTCGCTTCTGTCTTCGCGCGTTCGAATTCCTTGCGCAGGCGCGAGACGCGCTCCGCGAAGTCATGCTGCTGCTCGACGAGGTACGCGCGCTCCTGCGCCGCGCGCTTGAGCTGATACGTCTGCTCGCCCCAGCGCGAGTTCGCCTTGAACGTCTTCGCCTGCTTTGCGCTCGCCGCCGCCGCCGCTTTGTCGAACGCGGTGAGGTGCTCCTTCAGCTCCGCGCTCTGGCGCTCCATCGAGCCGAGCTGCTCCGTCAACTGCTCGACGGTCGGCTTGTCGCGCTCGTACCCATTGTCGAAGGTCGAATAGAGCAGGAACGTGCGGTCGTCTTTCGAGACGGCGGCGATGCGCTCGTAGCCAGCCATGAAGCCGGGCACGCGCAGCTCGGTGACGAAGGCGCCGCCCCGTTCATCGCGGTGGTAGCGAGTGGAGACGACCGTCGGACCCGCGGACAGCATCGACGCGACGACGAGACTGAGCACCATGGAGCAGCCCTCCCCGAGAGGGCCGCACCTTCACTCAGACCTGCAGCGCTTTCGAGCGGCGATTCGACCCACCGGGTTTTGGCGTGTGTCTTGGTGTAAGCTCTCGTTCTTCTTGGTGAATCACCGGAAAACAAATTGGGCGAAACTTCTTTTCCGCAGGTCAGAGAATGTAGGTGTCCGCAGCACAGAAACCCATCCCGCTGGAGTTCACCATGCCGCTCGTCTTCAACCCGTTCAACCCGATGTCGTACTTCAACGCGTGGTCGAGCAGCGTGACGGCGGCGGACCTGGGCCGTTCGCGGGTGGCGAAGAACACGCCGATTCCGGTCGAGGTGAAGAGCACGAACTCGGGCATCAAGACCTCGACGAAGCAGGTCGGCGCGCAGACCGAGGTGACGTTCAGCGGCAAGGCGAAGGGCCCGACCAGCCACGACGTGTACGGCGGCGCGCTGCCCTCGTACGTCGAGTACCACCCGGTCTCGCTCGGCGTCGCGGTGAAAGAAGCCCCCACGAAGGACTCGCTCGGCCGCACCAACTACACCGAGTCGAACAAGCGCTCGATGGTGACGAGCCCCCGCGGCGGTGAGACGGGCAAGGCCATCGCCGAGAACTTCGCGAAGCAGATCAACTCGCAGTTGTCGGCGTTTCGCGCCGAGGTCAAGCCGGGCAAGACGGCCGACGCCGCAGTGCTCGTCATCACCCGCCGCTGATCAGCGCTGTGCCCACCTGTAGCGCTCCGGTCGTTTTCGGGAGCGACGCGTTTCTCCATGCGATGTCTCGGGCATGCGCGTCTTCGCCGCGGTGTTGCTCAGCGTGCTGGTCGGCTGCACCGAACGCCCCACCGGCATCACCTTCGGAGCGCCCACGCCGCTCACCCAGCTCGAGACGACGTCGATTCACGCGCTCGAGCTCGCGCTCACCATCGGCGTCGGTGACGACGTCGAGGCGCAGCACCAGCGCGATGACGGGCGCTCCCGCGTGCGGGTCGAGCGCGCCGACGATGGCGCGACCCTGCGCGTGCTCGAGTGGAAGAACTCCACGCTCGAAGGCCGCGGCGTGAAGGTGACTCCGCACAGCATCACCACCACCGACGACGACCAGCCGCTGCCGCCAGACACGGCGCTCTTCGCCCGTGGCCTCACGCTGCCGCTCGCCGGCCCCGACGCGCTGCAGGTCGAGTTGATGCGAGTGCCGACCTTCCTCAACCGCCGCGTCGCGCGCCTCGAGCACACGTTCGCCGCCCTCGCCCGGCAGTCGCTTGGCCAGAACGTCGAGGTGCGCAGCGCCACCGTGCAGCTCACCGGCGCCACCGAGTCGGTCGCGGTCTTCACCACCACCCTCGAGGCCACGACGACCTCGGGCCCCGTGCAGATGGACTACGCCCTGACCGGCACCCTCGAGGTCCAGCGCGCCGACACCTTCATCCTCGGGTTCAGCCTCGAAGGGCCGGTGACGGTCGAGACGCCGGGCGCCACCACCGAGCAGCCGTCCGTGCGCGGCGCTGGAACGCTGGTGCTCTCACGGCGCATGCGCCCGCTCAGCCCCGCGGAACCACAGGTCGTCAGCGCGCTCCCCTGAGCCGTGCGCTGAGGTGGCGAAAGTCGGGAAGGGATTTTCAGGGTCGCGGCATCTGACTTTGAAACCCACTCTTGCCGGAGTTCGCCGATGAAACGCGCCATCTCGACGTGTGCAGTCCTCGTGTGTCTGTTGTCCGGGAGCGCCTTCGCGCAGCTCGGCAACAGCACCAACCCCGAGTGCCTCGACCCCTCGTGCGGCAAGCCCAAGGAGGAGGGTGGTGGTGGCGGGTGCGGCTGTGGCTGCGGCTGCGGCTGCTCGGTGTGGGTGGCCTACACGGACGATGGCAAGACGCTCGCGTACACCGATGACGCCGATGGCGATGGCAAGGCCGACGACGCCGACAACTGCCCCTTCTCGTCGAACCGCGACCAGATTGACGCCGACGGCGATGGCGTCGGCAACACCTGCGACAACTGCTCGGGCCTCTCGAACTTCAGCCAGCTCGACACCGACGGCGACGGCACCGGAGACAGCTGCGACGGCGACCTCGACGGCGACCTCGTCGAGAACCTCGTCGACAACTGCGCCTCGATTCCCAACAAGGCGTTGAACGGCGTGCAGGCGAACCTCGACAACGACGCCTTCGGAGACGTCTGCGACCTGGACCTCGACGGCGACGGCTTCGACAACGCGCTCGACCTCTGCCCGCTCGTTGCGACCTCGCAGAACCTCGACCTGCCCGGCAACGCGCAGTGCAAGCGCGACAGCGACAACGACGGCATCTTCGACCACCTCGACAACTGCATCGGCCAGGCGAACCCCAACAACCAGGACCTCGACCGCGACGGCATGGGCGATGTCTGCGACCTCGACCTCGACGGCGACGGCATCAACGACAAGCTCCCGGACCTGACGGCCACCAACAAGGACAACTGCTCGTCGGTGCGCAACCGCAACCAGCTCGACGGTGACTTCGACGGCGAAGGTGACGCGTGCGACGCGAAGTTCTGTCTCGTCATCGACCCGTCGAACAAGGCCGACTGCCTCGACCCGAACGGTCCCTTCAAGGTGCACGGCGGTGGCGCGGTCACGCTGAAGCGCGGTGAGAAGTTCCGCCTGCCGCTGTTCGCCAACCGCAACGGCGCCGCCATGGAGTACGTGTGGACGGTGGTGTCGCGCCCCCGCGGCAGCACGGCCGCCATCGAGAACCCGACGGGCAGCGTCACCATGTCGCGCAACTACGCCTACGCGTACACCGACTCGAACGTTCCTTCGTTCACCAGCGATGTCGACGGCGACTACGACATTCAGCTGCAGGCGAAGCTCGCGTTCCCCGACCGCGCGTACCCCGAGAAGCGCGACTCCGTGTCGGGGCTGAAGATGACGATTACCCCCGACGGCGGCGCCAACACGCCGAGCAGCTGCAACGCGGTGCCCGTCGATGGCTCGCTCGCCGCCCTTGGGTTCGCCGCCCTCGCGCTGCTCCGCCGCCGCAAGAGCTGAGCTGATCCACCAAACGCTTGAGCTGAATCACCCGGACGCCAACGCGCCCGGGTGTTTCATTTTCTGGAACGAACGACGCGGAACAACTGCGTGTCCGCACAAAGACTCGCGTCGGCCACGAGCCTCACTACAGTCGATTCCTCGTGGCACCTCCGTCGACCCCCAGCGAGCGCGTCGTCTTCGAGCAGACCTTCGAGGGGTTGTTCATCACCGGGCTGCGTGCGCGCATGTCGCCGGCGCTCGTCACGGCGCTCAAGGCCGACGGGCTCGACGTCACCGCCAAGCTCAGGCCCGCCTACCCGGTCGAGGTGTGGACGAAGTGTTGCCTCACCGCCGCCCAGCACCTTCACCCGCAAGAGCCGCCCGAGGTGGGTTTGCGGCTGCTGGGCGAGTCGGTCGTCGAGGGCTTCGCCAACGGCTTTCTCGGGCGCGCGTTGTTCGGCGTCGTGCGTGTGCTGGGCCCCAGCCGTGCGCTGGCGAGGGCGCGGCAGAACTTTCGCTCGGGCAACAACTACTCCGACGCCACCGTGACGAAGCTCGAGAGCGGCGTGCACGAGCTGTGGATGAATGAGCGCGGCCCGACCCGCTACGTCTGCCAGGGCATCGTGCTCGCCGCCCTGCGTGAGATGGGCACCCCGGAGCCGAAGGTCGAGGTCGCCCGCTTCGACGACGAGGCCGTCTGGTTTCACGTCACCTGGAAGATGACCTGACGCTTCCCTGCACCGCGCGTCCGTAGGAGAACCGCAGCGGTGAACGTTCTGCTCACGCTCGTGGTGGCGGTGGCTCCCGGTGATGCGCCGCGGCTGTTGGTGATGCCCGACGTCTCTGGCAGCGCCCTGGCCGCGTCGAACGCCGGCACGCCGCAGAGCCTGCTCGACGCCCGCAAGCTGGGCGAGGCGCTGCGGTACGAAGAGGCCGTCGTCGAGTACCAGCGCTACCTGTCGACGCCCGAGCGGCCCGTGAAGGAGCGCTCGCTGGCCCTCTTCGAGCTCGGCTTTCTGCACCTCGTGCTGGGTGACGACGCCACCGCGCAGGCTCGCGCCATCGAAGCGCTCGAGCTCGACCCGAAGCTGTCGCTGCCGCCCGGCACGCCCCAGAAGCAGGTCGACTTCGTCAACCGCACCCGCAAGGCGTGGCTCGCTCGCGCGCGCCTCGAGGTGAAGGACCGCGAGGGCTCAGACCCGGCGTCGCTCGTGCGCGTCGAGGTGTCGGACCCCGAGCAGAAGGTGGCGCGCGTGCTCATCCGCTCGTCGGCGAAGTCGGTGGGGCCGTTCTCGTCGACCGAGATGACGTGTGAAGGAAAGCAGTGCAGCGCCGCGTTGCCCTCGCCGACACAAGACCCCAGCTTCACCGCGTACTACTTCATCGAGGCGCTCGACGCGTCGCAGGCCACCATCGCGCGCGCAGGCAGCGCCGACGCCCCCGCGCAGCTCGTCGTCGTCGACCAACGGCCCTGGTACCAGTCGCCGTGGGTCTGGGCCATCACCGGCGCCGTCATCGTCGGAGGCGCCGCCGTGGGCTACGCGCTCGCCCCGGGGCCGCGATGAGGTGGTGGTGGGTGGTGCTCGTCGGCTGCAGCCCGCTCAAGCCGGTCGCGCTCGGTGATGTGTGTGGAGACGGGACCAACGACGTCGTGATGCGGGTGACGTACTGCCCCGAGAAGCTCGACTGTCTGCGCACCGGCCCCCAGGTGGAGTCGTTTCGCATGCACTGCGCCGTCTCGTGCGGGGTCGATGGCGGCTGTCCCTCGGGGTGTTCGTGCCGCGCCGTCGTCTCGCCCACCTGCTGGAAGAATGACACCGAGCTCTGCGCGGCCGAGTAGGCGTCACGACTCCGCGAGGTAGGCGCGCAGGCGCCGCTCCAGCACGGCCCGCTCGACCGGCGGCGCGAGGGCAATCGCCTTCTCGTACAGCCCGATGGCCTCGTCGCGATGGCCGAGGCGACGATGAAAGTCAGCCGACGTCGCGAACCACAGCTGTGAGGCGGTGAGCCAGGCCGGCGGCCGTGAGCGCTCGAGCTGCGCCAGCCCCGCTTCGGGACCGACCGCGTACGAGATGGCGATGGCGTGATGCAGCTCGTGCAGCGGAGACGGGTCGAGCTGCGCGAGGCGCTCGTAGAGCCGCGCGATGACGGCCCAGCGCGTCTCTTCGAACGAGGGCGCGAAGGCGTGCTCTGCGGCGATGGCGGCCTCGAGCGTGTACTTCGACTCGGCGGCTCCGCCCGCGCGCTGAAACGCCTCGAAGGCCAGCGCGAGCTCGTCGCGACGGTAGCGCGTACGGTCCTGGTCTTCGAGCAGCACCGGGTCTCCCGCGGCGTCGGTGCGCGCGTCTCGGCGGGCGTGGTGCAGCCGCATCAACGCCACCAGCCCCCACGCCGACGGTGAGGTGAAGCGAGGGTGGGCCGCCACCAGCATCGCGAGGCGAATCGCTTCTTCGCAGAGCTCTTTGCGAAGCACCGACTCGCCGCTCGAGGCGAAGTAGCCCTCGGTGAAGAGCACGTACACCATACGCAGCACCGACTCGGCGCGGGCCGCCAGCGCGTCGGGCGCGAGCTCTTCTTCGAGGTCGACGAGGCGCAGCGCTTCACGTGCGCGCTCCCACCGCTTCTGCACGTTCTCTTCGGACGTCACGAGCCGCTTCGCAATCTCCCGCGTCGAGAAACCCGAGAGGGTGCGCAGCGCGAAGACGAGCTGGGAGGCGAGTGGAATCGATGGCGCTGCACAGGCGAAGAGCGCCCGCAGCTCGTCGTCGTGCAGTTCGTTGGCGAGCGCTGCCTCGAGCACCGCGTCGGAGGCCGGCTCCTCGAGGTCGTCGAGCCCTTCGCTGCGGCCCGACTTGCGGAGCTCGTCGATGAGGCGATGGCGCGCCGCCCGATGCAGCCACGCGCGCGCGTTGGCCGGCACTCCACGCTGACGCCAGCCCAGCGTGGCCTCGAGCATCGCCTCCGAGAGGGCGTCCTCCACGAGCGCGAGGCGCTGCGGGCCGAACTCACGCAGCAGCCTCGCCACGAGGCGCCCGTACTCGTGACGCAGCACGAAGCCGAGCGCCTGGTCAGACATCAGTAGCCCGCGAGCTGTCGCACTTCGATGCTGGCGCCAGGGGCCTGCAGAATCGGGCACGCCTTCGCGACCGAGAGGGCTTCGTCATCGCTCTTCGCCTGGACGATGGAGTACCCAGAGACGACCTCCTTCGACTCGACCGAGGGCCCGTCCGTCACCACCGTGCCCTTGATGGTGCGCCCCGTCGGCAGCAGCCCATCACCCATGTCGCTCACCTGCGCCGGAAAGGCCGTCTTCCACTGCTGCCACTGCGCCAGCATCGTCTGCAGCTCTTCGGCTGAGGGCTGGCGCGCCTCGGCTGCGGGCGGCGTTCGGTACATGAGCAGGAACTTGCGCTGCCCCGACGCGTTCGAGAACCCGGCGAGTGGCCGCACTTCGATGCTGGCTCCCGGCACCGAGAGAATCGGGCAGGCCCGTGCCACCGCCACCGCTTCGTCGGCGCCGCTGACCTGCACGAGGGAGTAGCCCGACACCAGCTCCTTCGACTCGATGGAGGGCCCGTCGGACACGACCTGACCCGTGATGGTGCGCCCGCTCGGCAGCAGGCCATCGCCCAGGTCACTGACCTGCGCGGGGAAGGCCGTCTTCCACTGCTGCCACTGCGCCAGCATCGCCTTCATCTGTTCTTCGGACGGGCGGGGTGACGTGGTGGGCGTGCGGTAGACGAGGAGGAACTTCTTCATGGTGTTTTCCTTTTCAGGGCTCAGGGCCCGTGGACTTTGTTGATGCCGAACCATTTCGGCAACGACCCTGAGCGAACGAGGCCCGCGCTTTCCGACACGGGCCCGTCGATTTTCGAACGGCGCCAGAATCACGAGTGAAATCGGTTGGTCACGCGGCCCGCGGCCGGAGCGCGGCAACCAGCCGCTCGTGCGTCAGCGGCTTCGCGAGGAAGTCGTTCATGCCCGCGCTGCGGCAGGCCTCGACGTCTTCGCGGTCGGCCGAGGCCGAGAGCCCGATGATGCGCGTCGACTCGTGCGAGCTCGCGCGAATGCGGCGCGTCACCTCGAGCCCATCCATCTCGGGCATGTGCACGTCCATCAACACGATGTCGAACGACTGGGTGGCGACGGCTGCCAGCGCCGAGGGCCCATCGGCCGCCACCGTCACCTCGCAGCCGGACTTGTCGAGCAGCCGCTGCGCCACCAGCCGATTCACCGCGTTGTCGTCGACGACCAGCACCCGCAACCGGCCGATGGAGGTGCTCACCGTCGCCTGCGCCGCCACCTTCAGCGTCGTCGGCTGGAGCGGCAGCACGCAGGTGAAGACGCTGCCCTGCCCGACTGCCGACTCGAGCGTCAGCGCGCCGCCCATCAGCTCGACGAGCTGCTTCGACAGCGCCAGCCCCAGCCCCGTGCCCTGCCGGCTGCGCGCGCGCGAGTCATCGGCCTGCGCGAACCGCCGGAAGAGCCGCTGCTGCTGCTCAGCGGTGATGCCGATGCCGGTGTCGGTCACCACGAAGCGCAGGCGGGCATCGGTCTGTGCGATGCGCAGCGTCACGCTCCCGCGTTCGGTGAACTTCATCGCGTTGTTGAGCAGGTTGTTCAGCACCTGGCGCAGCCGCAGCCCGTCGACGAGCACCGCCTCAGACAGCCCATCATCGGCGCGCACCTCGAAGCGCAGGCCCTTTCGCTGAGCCATCGGCGTCCACAGGCCGCGCAGCTCGTCAGTCAGCGCTTGCATCGAGACGGCGGTCGGGTGCAGCTCGAGCTGACGCGCCTCGAGCCTCGAGAGGTCGAGCACGTCGTCGATGAGGGCGTGCAGCACGGTGCCGCTGCTGCGAATGATGTTCACCATCTCACGCTCGTCGGCGCCGAGCGGGTGCGTGAGCAGCGCGTCGGCCATGCCCAGCACGCCGTTGAGCGGCGTTCGAATCTCGTGGCCCACGTTCGCGAAGAAGGCCGACTTCGCGCGCTCGGCTTCACGAAGCGCTTCGAGCGAGCGCTCCCGCTCGTTGGCCACCGCCTGCATCAGCGCCATGGCCGCCGTGACGATGGAGATGAAGTTCATCACGTGGGTGACGACGGGCATCGGGTCGACGTGCGGCACCACGAAGCCGAGGTGGCCCGCCAGGGTGACGAGCGAGCCCGCGATGATGGTGCGCACGAACCAGCGCCGCGTCTCGGCAGCGTCGAGCACCGCGGCCGACACGAGGGGCAGCAGCAACAGGTAGCCCAGGTTGCTCAAGTCGATGGGCGTCGTCGCGAGCGTGCCCAGACACAGGGGGCCGAGGAAGGCCCAGAGGAAGAAGCGCACCGTCGCTCTCGCCGAGCTCCACGGGTGCGCGCGAAACCACCACAACACCCCCGTTGCCGTGACGGTGTCGATGAGGTTCGCGGCCGAGAGCACCCACAGCCCAGAGAGCGCCGCCAGCAACGCCGAGAGCACGCTGAGCACCAGCGCCAACCACACGATGATGGCGAACACCCGCGCGCGCGGTTGATCAGCCAGCGGTGCATCTGCCGGCGTGCTCCAGGCGAGAAGGCGCTTTGAGACTGACGGCACGAGAGACCTCACCTCTCGTGTAGCGGCAGGCGGCGACGATGTCAGCGAGTCTGCCGCGACTCTGGTGAGTCATCGGCTCAACGCTCGATGGCCAGCTTCAGCACGCCCGTGCGCGAGGCGTCGTCCATCGTGTTGGCGACGCGGTAGGCGATGACGCGCCGGCCGTTCGAGAGCAGGCCCAACCTCGGGACACCACCTTCGGCGTCGACGGTGATGGGCGTCTGCCAGCGGCCGCCGCCTTTGCGCGTCAGCTTGAGAGCGTCTTGCGAGGTTTGGCAGCCGGTGACGGGCACGTTGCTGGTCGTGCTGCAGTCGTAGAAGGCAATCGAAGGCTCGTGGTTGACGAGGTCCATCGCGAGGGAGGGGTACCAGCCACCCGAGCCTGAGGAGACGACGGTCTCTTCCGCGTCCCACGTGGCCCCATCGCTCGAGCGTCGGTAGGTGAGCACGCTGTCGCGAATCGCCGCGACCGCGTAGCCCTCGACCGCGTCCCAGCCCACCTGCGGGCCGGTCATCGCGTCTGGGCTGACGAGCACGACTTGCGGCGCGCTCCAGCCGGTCGAGGTGCGGCGCTGGAGCACCACGTCGGCGCCAACGCCATCGGCCGTCTTCACGTTCTGGTCGTAGACGAGCACCGTCTCGTCGTTCGGCCCGGCCGTCATCATGAGGCGCGCGCCGCGGCCGGGCTTGGTGTCGAAGCCGGCGAAGACGCAGCGGGGCGTCAGGGCGCCGAGCGGGCCCTCCATCGATTCGAGGTCGCTGCCCGTGTAGTCGGTGGTGTTCTGCGCGAAGTGAATGTCGCGCCAGGCGAAGACCGCGCGGCCGGTCGCCTCGAAGCGCAGCGCAGGCCACAGCCCGACGATGGAGGCTCCCATCGGAGACCCCACCGGCGCGCAGATGTCACCCAGCGTCGCGGCGGCCACCTCGGTCCAACTCGAGCCGGCGCGCGTGGCCAGCGAGGCGTCGTGTTGAAACCAGAACACCGAGGGGCCATTGGGCAGAAAGCGGTCGGGGCCGCCGAGGAAGGCGACGGTGGGCTCTTTCGTCACGGGGTGGAGCGCGACCGAGAGCCCCGCCGTGCGTTGGACGAAGCGAACCGTTTGAATGGGGCTCACCACGCCGCTCTTCCACTCGACGACGTTGAGGTTGAGGTCGTCGACGCCCTGTACCGTCTGGGTGCCTCTGGGCGTGAAGTAGGCGACGACGACCCGGTCGTCTGCAGCGTCGACCGTCATCGCCATCGGAAGCAGCCCGCGCGCGGCAGGGTCGAGCTCGACGATGGTGAAGCCTCCGGCTGTTCCGCCGCCAGTGCCTCCTGCGCGACCGCCGCCTCGGCCACCATCGTCGCTCACCGGAGGTGCCGGACAGGCAAGCAGGAACATCACCGCCACGAGCGAGAGTCGCATCAGGCCATGCTGCCACGCTGGCGGCCGAGGGGTGGTCGACGCACGACAGAAGAACCGCGCTGGCCGTGTCGTGGCTCTCGGGCTCGCCCGGGTGTGGTTTGGCCAGGGTCCGGGTGGCGCGGCGTCTGGTGACCTTCGTCGCGCCACCCGTCTTTCGTTCACGCGCAAGAGTTCGTGGTGGGCGAGCGAGGGCTGTGCGCTCGGTTTGGTACTCTCGTCGCACTGCCGTTGGCGAGGCGACGCCCTCGAAGCGCACCAGAGGCTGATCCTGCTTCGGCCTCACCTCGCTGAGCAACGCATAGAGCGCGCTCTTCGCTCCGCTGTACCCGTCTTCTCGCAGCCGCCTGAGGACCTCGAGCCCCATCAATGATGGCTCGGCGGCCACCATCGCCTGCACGCGCTCTCGCCACGGCTCGACCTTCGAGGGTCGACCCACAGCTCTTCGCTTCCGCTCGGCAACGTCATCAAGCGACTCAATGACCGGCTCGTGCTCGATGATCCGCACGCTGCGTTCACTGACGTCGAGGCGTTCGGCCACCTCTCGCTGGCTGTGTCCCGCCTCGCGCAGCACCTTCACGCTGTGTCTCTTCACCATGCTGTGCATCCCGTCGTTCTGCCGCGTCCGCCCGGCCTTGCGACCGGCGAGAATTTCCGGAACGGGACCGGTCAGAGTTTTCGGAACTCACAGGGCTGAGCGAACGGAGCATCCATGCGCCACTCGTCTTCTGTTCGCGGGCCTGTGAGTTCGTGGATGCGAGCGTCGGCGGTGTGCGTGCCGGTCGTCGCGCTTCTGCTCGAGCGAGGCGCGCTCACGAAACTCCCGCTTCCAGAGACTCCGCCGGGTGGACAACTCTGCTGATCTTCCGATTGCGGACATCGAATTCGTGACGTCGCCTCGCTCCATTCAGCGAGTCGGGGGCCGTTCTCCTCGGGCTTTCTGAGGCGTGAAGCGGTTCGCGGGAGCGAATTCGTACCGTGACTGCCAGCGGATCAGTGCGCGCCTCGTCACGCCACCCGTCCTACAGTCGCGACCGTGAGCGGGCTTCAGCCAGCCAGGTGGTGGTGGGCGGTGTGGAGCGCCGGCCTGCTCACCACCACAGCCAGTCTGATGACCAGCGGCCTCTTCGCCGGAGCGTTCCTGAAGCCGCACGCGTTCGGCGGGCGAGATGGTCAAGGTGCAGCCGGGCTCGCGGCGCTGCTGTTGCTGGCCGGCGCGGGCGTCGCATTGATCAGCGCCATCGTGCTGGTGTTCGCCACCACCCGGGTTCGTCGGCGGCGCGCTGCGTGGTGGCTGTGGCCGGTGAGCCTGGGCGTGCCTTCATCGCTCGGCGGACTGGCCCTCGCGCTTGGCGCCCTGGGCTAACGCTCAGCTCTGCAGCAGGAGTGACTGGTGCACCTGCCAGTCGAGGCGCTGCACCGAGTCGGGCTCCTCGCTGCCGCCGAGCGAGAGGGCGGGCACGAAGCCGTAGCACTCGTTGGGCTTGCACGGCCCCAGGCGCTGCTTCACCTCGGTGAAGAGCGAGAGCCGAAGAAACGCCTCCTGAAAGTCGCGGTCGTCGAGCCCTTCGAGGAACGTGTCGACCGACGTGCCGAGCACGGTCATCTTCTTGAAGTGCACGTCGATGATGGCGATGTCGGCTTCGTTGTCGGGGTCACCAACGCCGAGCTCACGCGCGCGCTCACGCAGGTCGCGGAAGACGAGCAGCTCTCCGAACGCGGTACGCCCGATGGAGCGCCGCCCGTCGACGTTCCCCATCAGCCAGTCGCGCATCTCGTCATCCAACGCCCCTGGAGCCGTGATGACGATGAGCCCGCCTGCATACGAACCCGGCTTGAGCCGCTTCGTGAGCACCGCGAACGCGGGGTGTGACTCGGGCCCGACGAGCTTCTTCGCAGGCGCGGGCTTCTTCACAGCCGCAGCTTTCTTCTTCGCGGGCGCCGCTTTCTTCGCGGGCGCTGCTTTCTTCGAAGCGCGTCGTTGGGCCATGAACGCAGCCTCGCGGGACGGGGAGGTGGAGGCGAGCAGATTCCTCTCGTCACCGCCCCGGCTGCGCCCGCACACTTCGACCCGCATGCCCCGCCCGTCGCTGGCCTTCTTCAACGAGCAGGACGCGGTCGACCTGGCCACCACCTTCACGCCCGAGGTGTTGCAGCAGCTCGTGTCGCTCGAGGCAGGCGTCTCGATGGGCATGCGAGACCTCACCGACGCGCGGGCCGCGACGATTCGGTCGCTCGAAGCGGCTGGTGTTCCCGTCACGGCCTGGGTGCTGCTGTCGCGCGACGAGGGCTACTTCGCGACCCACGACAACGCGGCGAGCATCGAGGCGGCCTGCGCGCGGCTGCTCGAGTGGAGAGCCGACCACCACCTCTCCTTCTCCAGCGTCGGCCTCGACTTCGAGCCCGACCTGCGCGACCTCGACGAGCTGATGGTGAAGCCGCTGCGCACCGTCGGCCGGTGGATGCTGCGGCGCGGAAGGGTGCCAGTGCTCGAGGCTGCGGCGCTCCGGTACCAGGCGCTCATCGACCAGCTGCGTACCTCGCGGCTTCGGGTCGAGACCTACCAGTTCCCCTTCATCGTCGACGACCGCCGCAGCGCCTCGCGCTTCTGGCAACGCACGCTCGGAGCCCTCGCCGTCGAGGCCGACCGCGAAGTCGTGATGCTCTATTCGAGCCTGCTGCCTGCAGGTCACGGAATGCTCGCGCACTACGCGCCGCACTGTCGCGCCATCGCCGTCGGCAGCACAGGCGGTGGCATCGACCCGCTGCCCAAGCTCTCCTGGCCCGAGCTCGAACGAGACCTGCTCACCGCGGCCGCGCACGCCCCGCACGTCTTCGTGTTCAGCCTCGAAGGCTGCGTCGCTCAGCAGGTGCTGCCCCGCATTGCGTCGCTCGACTGGAGCCGACCGGCTCTCCCATCGGTCCCGCAACGCCTCGGCGCCAGCTCGGTCTCGACCCTGGCCCAGGCCCTCGCCCGCTGGTTCTGATCCACCCGAAATCAGGCAAGACCCACTTTGCCTGACAGCTGAAATTCGCCCTGAAATCGGGCCGGGTGGCCTTGGAAACCCTCTGATTCTCTGGTTTTCTCAGCTTCCGATCGACCGAATGTCCCACGGAATTCGGGCGGCGAGTCTTCACCCCATACTCGCAGTTCACTGAGGCAAACGAACATGCTCATCAACAAGAACCTGAACAACGTCATCCAGGGCGCTGTCATCCGCGGTCAGATTGCTGGAGCGAAGTCGGACGGCAAGGTCACCACGCAGGAAGCCAACGCGCTCATCGCCCGCGCGAAGGCCGGCGGCGTTCAGCCCTCCGAACTCCAGGCCCTCCGCCAGCTCGCGCTCGAGTCGAAGAACAACAACAAGTTCGACGCCGGCGCCAAGGCTGCTCTCAACAACTTCCTGGGCAACAGCGCTGACCGGTCGTTCGCGTCGGGCCGCCTGCCTCCCGAGGCCAGCCTTCCGCAGCGCTTCGGCATCTTCGGCGGCGTGTTCGACAAGGCCCGCCTCGGCGCCCTCGACAAGCACTTCAAGAAGGACGACGGCCGCATCGGGCAGGGCGAGATGCGCAGCATCATGCGGAACATCTTCAAGGACGGGAACATCTCGCCGCAGGAGCGCAGCTACCTGCAGTCGAAGCTGAAGGACCCGGCGGTGAGCGCAGAGGCCAAGAAGGACATTCGCCTCATCCTCTCGATGGTGCCCGGCTCGCGCTTCACGGGTGATGGCATTCTCGTTCGCCCGAAGTGGCCGCGTCACATCCCCGGCTTCCCCACCTTCCCCCGTCCCCCCACCACTGGTGGTGGCACGCCTCCTCCTCCTCCCACTGGCACTGGCAGCGGCACCACCCCCACCACTGGCGGCTCCGGTTCGACGGGCACGGGTTCGACGGGCGGCACGGGTTCGACGGGCGGCACGGGCTCGACGGGCGGCACGGGTTCGACGGGCGGTACGGGCTCGACCGGCAGCACGGGCGGCACTCAGTACAACGGCTCGTTCCCCACCTACCCCACGCCTCCGAAGGACCCGAAGGACCTCGCCGCCCAGAACAAGTTCCAGGAAGACATGTTCGCCTTCCAGCAGGCCTCGCAGAACATGAACACCTTCTGGCAGATGATGCAGAACACCCTGAAGTCGATGGGTGACACGGCGAACAACGCGGTCCGTAACCTCCGCTAAGCCACAGCCTCGAAGGTTCGCGAGAGGGTCGCCCGTCACTGGGTGGCCCTCTCGGCGTTTGGGCCTCAGATTTCGCTGGTGGCGAGGTGAACCCAGGTAGCGCGCCGCGTGCGGGCGGTGGTCGAGAACGCGTACACCGTGGCGACGGCTTTGGGCTCGAGCGCCTGGCTTCGCAAGAAGTCGTGCTCGTTCATCAATCGTCCGTCGAGCGCGAAGCAGGCAGGGCCCTTCGCTCCCTGCGCCACCAGCTGTTGCCCTGCGCGGCGTAGAAAGTCGGCGTGCGAGCGGCCCCAGGCCGAAGGCCCGCGTGGAAGATGCACGAGCGGCCACGACTGCTTCGTCGACTCGAGCACGAAGTCCTTCGAGCCCAGCGTCGACACCACGTCGACCGTCACGCCAGGGCTCAAGTCGAGGCCCACGCTCGTCGGTGTTGGTGGAGCGCCCTCGACGTTCAGCGCAGCCAGCTTCGCAGGCTCGACGAAGTAGACGTTCAACAGCGCGTGGGGAGCGCCCAGCTTCATCGGCGTCACACCCTTTGCGGCGTTCATCACGTCGCCGCGTTCGCCACGCATGGCGGCTCCGAAGGCGAAGCGCCACGACAGCCGCCGCGGTGCGCGGGCCCAGACCTTCAGCGCGAAGAACAACATGCGCGCGGGAACGCCGTGCCCTCGCCACGCCTTCGCCACCTTCAGGTCGCCCAGGTACACGCCGTCGACGAAGCCGTCGGGTGCGCGCACCGGCTTTCGAACGGCCGCGATGCAGCCGACGACCCGGCCCTGCTCGAGCGCGAGCACGAAGTGCGCTTCGCCCATGCTCGAGAAGAACGGGTGGTAGGCCGCGCCATGAGACAGCACGAAGCGGTCTTTGCCATCGTCGATGGGGTACGAGACGTCGCGCTCGAGCGCGCGCAGGTCTTCGACGTAGGGGTGCAGCGCGTGCGCTTCGACGTGCCTGAGCTCGAGGCTCATCGGCGCCTCATCACGGTGACGCGCTCGTAGAAGAGGGCGCGCTCCATCGCCGTGCAGCGCTCTGACAGCGTCGGTACTTCTTCGAAGCCCTCGAACAGCGGCCGCCAGTCGCGCTGGTTGTTCAACTGTCGCCACACCACGAGCGTGCCTGGCTGCGTCGCTTTCAGCGCGTCAGCCCAGGCCGTCACGAGCGACGCGTCGGACCAGTCGAAGACGTTCGAGAGGCTCACCACGCCGAAGCGTTCGAGCGCGGGCACGTCGCCCAGGCTGCCGAGGTGCCAGGAGACGTCGAGGCGTCGGTGGCAGGTCAGAAACGGCGCCGGCGTGAGGTAGCGCTGCACCAGCACGTGCTGCAGCCACGGGTTCGCCGCGGCGTCGTGTTGCGCGAGGCCACGCTCGAAGACGCGCTGAAAGTACGCCGGGTAGGAGCCGCGCGCGGCGTGCCTCGTGGCGTCGGGCCCGAACATGGCGTGCAGCAGCCCCTCGGCGAAGGCGACCTCGAAGATGGCGGGCCATGAAGGAGAGGCGCTCCACTTCGAGCACAGCTGGGTGCGGGTCGTGTCGTCCACGGTGAAGAACGTCTCGAGCTCGTCGCCAGGTGCAATGAACTGCTGCCACGCGAACCGCAGCACGCGGAACAGCTTCTCGAACTCACCGCACTGAGAGAGGCCGGCTTCATCGGCGGTGTCGACGTTGAGCCGGGCGAGCGCTCCGTCGGCGATGGCGTCGGCCTTCTTTCGGGCGTGCGCGAGCTGGTCGGGGTTGAGGTCGAAGGCGTGCACGTCGAGGGACGGGCAGGCGTGCTTCAGCGCGAGCGCGGTGCAGCCACCCGATGCCACGGTGAGACAGGCCGACGGCTTCACCGCGTCGACGAGCGCGGCCTCGACGGCGAAGTCCTCTCTGACGACGGCGAACTTCAGCATGCGGCGAAGGTTGCACGGTGGCGTGCTCGTTCAAGGCCTGTCGAAGGTCTGCGCACTGGCAGCTCGCGCGAAGTCGTGATGAACGGGCCGTCGCATGGTGAGCGTTGGAGACATCGCGCCCGACTTCGACACGGTCGATTGCCGCGGAGAGCGCCTGCAGCTCTCGAGCTTTCGTGGGCAGCGCAAGGTGGTGCTCTTCTTCTTTCCCAAGGCGTTCTCGCCCGCGTGCACGCTCGAGGTGCGCAACTTTCGCGACAACTACCAGCGCATCACGCAGCTCGACGCCGAGCTCATCGGCGTGTCGGTCGACAAGGCCGAGCGCAACTGCAAGTTCGCGACGGAAGAGGGCCTGCAGTTTCGCCTCATCGGTGACGAGTCGCGCGCCATCAGCGGGCTCTATGGCGTGATGTGGCCGGTGCTGCGCATCGACCGCCGCGCCACCTTCGTCATCGGGCTCGACGGCACGGTGGAGGACGTCTTCCACCATGAGGTGCAGGTGTACCGGCACCTCGAAGACGTGCTCGACCGCCTGGCGGCTGCGAAGGGCGCTCCCCACACCGAGCCTGCGCCGACGTGACGCGCTGGTTCGCTCTCGCGCTCGTCGGAGTTCTCGGCGGGTGCCGGGCGACGGTTCAGGTTCCCTTCTCGGGCGCCGTGTCACTTCAGGGCGTGTTCGCAGACAGCAGGTCGACGGAGCCTCGAGGGTTCTGGCTTCACAGCGCCGAGGACCTTCGCGCTGCCGAGCTGCCGCTGATGGAAGCGGACTGGTCGCGGGTCGACGTGGTGGCGGTGTCGGTTGGGATGCAGGGCACGACGGGTCATCGGGTCACGATGGAGCGCATCACGCTCGTCGATGACGCCATCGTCTTCGACCTGCTGCATGAAGTGCCCACCGGGCCGGTCGGCGAAGCGCTCACCTTTCCCGGCGTGGTGGTGCAGCTCGAGAAGCACCTCGAGCATCGTCGGCGCATCGTGCGGGTGGGCGGCGTGGTGATTCCCTGCGTGTGGCGCACGCCCTGAGTCGCTACCGCAGCGCCTCGAGCTGACGCCGCGCCTCGTCGCGCTGGTCGAGCAGCACGATCATCTCACGGTGCAGCTGCTCATACTGGCGGTTGGTGTGCTGCCACTCCTCGGTCGCGTGGGCGAGGTCCTTCTCGACTTGCGCGACGTGGGCCTGCAGCGTCGCGGTGATGGCGACGTGGGACTCGCGCTCCTGGGCGACGGCGTTGGCGTGTTCGGCCTCGAGGGCGGCCAGCTTCACGCGCGCGGCGTTTTCGGCCTCGGCGAACTTCGTGGCGGCGGCGGCGAGCTGGGCCTGAGCGTCGGTGAGCGCCGTCTCGACCTCGCGCGTCTTCTGCCGGGCCTCGATGAGGCGCTGCGCCGTGTGCTGGTGCTTCTCCTTCTCCTTCTGGAACAGGCCATCGGCCTCTGCGCGCTTCGTGTCGAGCGCCGCGAGGGCCTGCTGGTGCTGGGCGTCGAGGGCGGCGCGGGCCTTCGCCTCGTCGTCCTTCACGGCGTGAATGGCGGCCTCGAGGTCGGCCACGCGGGCGGTGAGCTTCTTGCGGTCGTTCTCGGCGCGGGCGAGCTCGACGTTCAGCTCGTCGCGTCTCGAGCGAATGCCGGCGAGGTCGTTCTCGAGCTGGGCGACGCGCCCGGTGAGCTCTGACACGCGAGCCTGCGCGCTCTCGGCGACGGCGAGCTGCTGGGTGAGCCTGGTGTCTGCGTCAGTCTTGAGCTGCTCGAGCTCCCACACGCGCGCCTTCGACGAGGCCAGCTGGCCTTCGAGCTCGGCGGCCTTGTTGGCGACCTCGCGAACGGTGGCGAGCTCGGCGTCGACGGCTGCGAACTTCGCGAGCACGTCGCGTGCGGCCGTCTGCTCGGTGGCGAGCTGCTCCTCGGCCACCGAGAGCGCCTTCTTCGCGTCGTCGAGCTCTGCCTCGAGGTCCTGAACGCGGGCGGCGGAGCGTCTGGCCTCGTTCAGCTCGGCCTCCAACGCGGTGACGCGCTCTTCGGCCACCTCGGCGCGGGCCCGCGACTCGTCGGCC
This sequence comes from Myxococcaceae bacterium, assembly GCA_040275325.1. GTDB lineage: Bacteria > Myxococcota > Myxococcia > Myxococcales > Myxococcaceae > Xiheimicrobium. The sequence continues at coordinate 27,373 of JBEOKA010000305.1, forward strand.
TCCTTCTGCAGCCCCGGGTCGAGCGCCGGCACCTGGGCCGTCTTCGGGCGGGCGACCTCTTTCATCGCCTCGAGCTCGGCCTCGAGCGCCGCGACGCGCTGCTTGTGCTGCTTCACCTCGGCTTCGGCGTCGGCGAGCGACTGGTCGAGCGCCTTCATGCGCTTCTCGAGCAGCTCGGGGTCGAGCTTCGAGACGTTGGTGCTGTCTTCCTGCGGCCGCGAGAGGGGCGGCAGCGTCATCTGCGCGTCGAGGCCTTCGAGGTTGAGCGCGATGCGCCCGGTGCGGTCGCCCGCTGCGGCGGTGAGGGCCTCACGTGGAATCGCGGCGGTGGCGAACTCGCTCTGGGCCTTGCGCAACGACTGCTGGGCATCGAGCAGCTGCTGTTGCAGCTCCTTGTTCTTCGCGCGCTCGGCGTCGAGGGCCTTGCGGGCCTGGCCGTGCAGGTCGCGCTCGTCGGCCAGCTCCTGCTGGGTGGCCTTCAGCTCGCGTGCCGCAGACTTCAGCAGCTCATGAAGCTTCGCGCTGTCGGGGGCGGCCGCCATCGCCTGCCTGCTTAGCGCCTCGCCGCGGGGAGATCAGCCCTTCTTCTTCCAGCTCCACCGTCAGGATTCAGCGACGAGTGGCAGCGCGCTCAGGCCTTCTTCTTGAATTTGACGAAGTAGTTCTTCACGGCCGCTTCGAGCAGCTCGCCCGAGAGGTGGGGGATTTCTCCCTTGTAGTGCGCGATGTCGATGACCTGGTCGATGAGGTCGCGCGGCTGGCATGCGGCGAAGGTGCGGTTGTGCGGCTTGTAGTGGGCCTCGATGAGCCAATCGATCATCTCGGCGTCGTAGGCGATGCCGCGCTTCTGACAGACGCCCTCCCAGATGTGGTGGAACTGGTCTTCGTCGGGCGGTTTGACCTCGAGCTTGTAGCGAACGCGCCGCAGGAACGCGTCGTCGACGAGGTCTCCGGGGTCGAGGTTGGTCGAGAAGGCGACGAAGACGTTGAAGGGCACCTGCAGCTTCTTGCCGGTGTGCAGGGTGAGAAAGTCGACCTCGCTCTCGAGCGGCACGATCCACCGGTTGAGCAGGTCGATGGGCGAGACCTTCTGCCGGCCGAAGTCGTCGATGAGCAGCATGCCGTTGGTGGCTTTGAGCTGAAACGGCGCTTCGTAGAACTTCACGTCAGGCGAGTAGATGAGGTCGAGCGTCTCGAGCGTGAGCTCACCACCGACGACGACGAGCGGGCGGCGGCAGCGCACCCAGCGCGAGTCGGCCGCGGGCGCGTTCGGGTCTTCGGGCGACGGCTTGTGCAGCGTGGAGTCGTAGACGCGAATGATGAAGTCGTCGACGAGCAGCGCGTGCGGCACCCAGATGTCGCCGTCGTAGCACTCGACCAGCGCCTGACAGAGGGCCGTCTTGCCGTTGCCGGGAGGGCCGTAGAAGAAGACCGCCTTGCCCGAGTTGATGGCGGGGCCGAGGCCGTCGAAGACATAGTCCTTCACGACGAGCTCGCCGAAGTGCTGCTCCATCTTCGCGCGATTGACCCGCATGCCGCGCACGGTCTGAACGTTGACGGCTTCGAACCAGTCTTCGAGGCGCACCGGCGCAGGGCCGTTGTAGCGATTGCGGTCGAGGATCTGGCGGATGAGGTCGGTGGCGAAGGTCGTGAGCGTGTAGATCATGCCCGACTTGCCGACGCCCATGCCGGCTCCGCCCTTGAGGTCGATGTACTTCGACTTGCGCAGGCCCTCGATGACCTCGTCGATGATGAGCTGCGGCAGCTTGATGCGGTTGGCGATGTCCGAGCCGCGCAGCTCTCCGGCGAAGAAGAGGGCCTTGAGCACGAGCTCTTCGACCATGGTGGCCGAGAGGCCGGTCTCGAGAATCGAGCGGGGCTGAGGCGGGAAGAAGCGGGTGTCTCCGCCGGCGTTGCGACGGCCTGAGCCGCCCGGAGCCCGCGCCCCGCCACCACCAGGAGCGCTCCCGCCGCCCCCACCGCCACCTGAGCGGGGCAGGGCCGCGCTGGGTCGGGGCGTTCCAGGCGGGCCGCCCGCCCAGCCCTGCGAGGCGACACCCGTGCCGCGTCGCTGGGGAATGTTCTGCGTCACCGATGGCCGCGGCCCGTTGGTCGGGGAAGAGGGGCGAGGGCGATCAGCGTCGTCGTCGGAGCCACCGGCGCCGCCGAACGTGGAATCACGAGGCATGGCGAAAGCGTAGCACTGGTTCTCTGGCGCGCTGTGTTCCCGTGCTGTTACCTGTGCGCGCTCGCCCGGCTTCGCGGGCGCACTCCGCCCGCTCAGCGCTCGCCAGCGCAGGTTCTGTCGCCCGCGCGGGTTCGCTCGTCAGTGCCGCTCACTCTCGCGCTCACCCACCGCCCGCAGCGGTCAGCGTGCGGCGGGAGAACGCAGCTCGGTGCGTACGTCCCACAGCTCGGGGAAGAACGTGAGCTCGAGCGCGCGCTGCAGGAACGTGACGCCAGACGAACCGCCAGTACCCTGCTTGTGGCCGATGATGCGGTGCACGGTCTTCATGTGACGGAAGCGCCACAACTGAAAGCGCTCTTCGACGTCGACGAGCTTCTCGGCCATCTCGTACGCGTCCCAGTATTTCTCCGGCTGTTCGTACACGTCGCGGAAGATGGCCACGATGCCTTCGTGTTTCTTGTACGGCTGCGTGAAGTCGCGCTCGACGCATTCCTTCGGCACTGCGAAGCCGTGACGGCTCAGGTAGCGCAGGAACTCGTCGTACAGGCTGGGCTGGGCCAGGCGCTTCGAGAGCGACGCATGCACGGCCTCGTCCTGGCGGTGTGGCAACAACAGGTTCGGGTCTTTATTGCCGAGCATGAACTCGAGCGCGCGGTACTGGTACGACTGAAACCCCGACGAGCGGCCGAGCCCGTCACGAAATTGCAGGTACTCGCTCGGCGTCATCGTCTCGAGCACCGCCCACTGCTCGAAGAGCATTCGTTGAATGTGCGCGACGCGAGAGAAAATCTTGAAGCTGGCCTCGAGCTGGTCGCGTTTGACGAACTCGAGCGCCGCGTCGAGTTCGTGCAGCATCAACTTCATCCACAGCTCGCTCGTCTGGTGCTGAACGATGAACAGCATCTCATCGTGCACGGTCGTTCGCGGTGTCTGTGAATTCAGCAGCCGGTCGAGCTGCAGGTAGCCGCCGTAGGTCTCTTGTCTCGAGAGGTCGACGTGAATGGACTTCTCCAGCTCGCGCGAATTGGGCTTCATGAGACGGGTCCTCTGCCTGGAAAATGAAAGACGGCCGTCCCTCGTGAAAGGGACGACCGCCAGTACCATGCTCCCCCCGGTGCTGCCGCCGCTCGTCCGCAGGGGACGGCGACGCAGTTCGTCAACGGTTCTTCTTCTTCGCCTCGGCGAGGGCCTTCGCGCCAGCGCGGCCGCGGGGCAGCTTGATGTCTTCGACCGACTGGGGCGCGGCGCCGTCCTTCCAGTCGGAGGGCAGGCGACCAGTGGCCTTCAGGTTGCGGTACTTCTGGTAGTGGGCGGCGCAGTAACCCTTCGCGCGCGCGGGGCGCTTGCAGCCGATGACGGCGCAGGCCTCTTCGCCGGCGGCGGCGCGAACCTTCACGGCGGCCTTCTTCGCGGGGGCCGCGACGGCGCCGAACGACAGCTTGCGGGGACGGCCAGGGCCGCGCTTGAGGGGCGCTCCGAAGGCGGCGGCGAAGCGCGCGAGCACCTCACCCTGCTGCTGGAGCGCGTCGGCGAGCGGCGCGATGGCGTTCGCCACTTCGGCCTGAACCACACTGCGAATGAGCTGATCGAACGATGACATTGTCACTCCTGATGCGTGCGGGGGCGCACGGCTGGTTGAAAATTCGACGAGACAGACTGCTGATGCGGGCAGCGGTTTAATCGAAGAAGCGAAACCGTCACATGTTTTTCTTCAGCGCGGGCTTCAACTGTCAGCACCAAAGCCCGAACCTTCACCACGCGAATCAACCCAGCCGCGCGACATGCGTTGGGTCGAAAATGCCCACGCCAGCTGGCCCCGGGGCGTGACCAGAATCAGCCCGGCGTCTCCTCGTGCGCGCGAGAGGGTGGCGACTGCCCTTTGCGCGGCGTCGAAGCCGTCGAGGCCCGACTCGACGAGGTCGGCGGCAGCCCTGGCGAGGGTGACACGAATGATGGCCTCGCCCAGCCCGGTACAGGACACGGCGGCTTTCCTGTCATCGGCGAAGGTGCCGCAGCCGATGAGTGGAGAGTCACCCACCCGGCCCGGCAGCTTTCCAGTGGTGCCACCCGTCGAGGTGGCGGCGGCGAGGTGGCCGGCTGAGTCGATGGCGACCGCGCCGACGGTGCCGTTCGAGGTGCGGTGCTGCTCGAGCTCCCTGCGAGCGGTGGCCGTCACGAGGGCTTCGTTCGCGACGGTGGGCAGGCCCTGCTCGCGGCCGAAGGCCTCTGCGCCGGCGCCCATGAGCATGACGTGTCCGGAGCGCTCCATCACCCGTCGCGCGAGCGTGATGGGGTTCTGAAAACACGTGACGCCTGCCACGGCGCCAGCGTCGAGTGTCGCGCCATTCATGACAGAGGCGTCGAGCTCTGCGCGGCCATCGCGGGTGAGCGCCGAGCCGATGCCAGCGTTGAACACCGGGTCGTCCTCCATGATGCGCACGGCTGCTTCGACGGCGTCGACCGCGCTCCCACCTCGCAGCAGCACCGCGTGCCCTGCGCGCGCCGCGAGAAGACAGCCACGCTTCGCGCCTTCGACGTCGTCATCGGGTCGATGCAGCCCTGCGCCACCGTGCACCAGAATCGCCACCATGCGCGCTTCTTTACCTCCCACGCGCACGGAATCGACGACGATGCGCGGGTGAAACGCAGGCTGCTGCGGGTGCTCATCGTGGTGCTGGGCCTGGGGCTCGTCTTCGGAGCCTGGGGCTTCTTCATCGAGCCCGCGCGCCTCGAGCGGGTCGAGGTGACGCTGACGCCGCGCACGTGGCCGGCCTCGCGGTCGGGGCTCAAGGTGGCCGTCGTCTCAGACCTGCACATCGGCGCGCCCTTCATCGATGCACAGGCCATCACACGCGTGCGCGAGACCATCGACGCGTGGAAGCCAGACCTCGTGCTCATCGCGGGCGACCTGCTCGTGGGCCATGAGCCTGGGGCCACCTTCGTCCCTCCCGACGAAGCCGCGGCGATGTTGAAGGGCTGGAGCGCGCCGCTCGGCGTCTGGGCCGTGCTCGGCAATCACGACTGGTGGGTCGATGGCGAAGGCACCACGCGTGCGCTCGAGGCGAACGGCGTTCGCGTGCTCGAGAACCAGGCGGTGCCGCTCGAGGCGCGCGGTGGGCGGGTCTGGCTCGCGGGCCTGGCCGACGTGTGGACGAGGAAGACCGACGCCGCGAAGGCGCTCGCGCAGGTGACCGACGACGCGCCCGTCATCGCCTTCACGCACAACCCCGACGTGTTCCCCGAGATGCCGGCGCGCTTCGACGTGTTCTTCGCCGGCCACACGCACGGTGGCCAGGTGAAGCTGCCGCTGGTGGGAACGCCCGTGGTGCCTTCGAAATACAAACAACGCTACGCGCGCGGGGTCGTCGTCGAAGAAGGCCGCACGATGTTCGTCACGTCGGGCGTCGGCACCAGCGTGATGCCGGTGCGATTTCGAGTGCCACCCGAGGTGGCGTTGGTCACTTTGACGGCGCCTTGACCGGCTCCGCTCCGCACTTCACCACCATGCAGTGGCTGCGCTTCTCGGGGCTGCCGTCAGGGTAGCCAAACCGCATGGGCAGCTTCTTCGCGGTGGCGAACTCGTCGCGCAGCTCCTGCTGGAAGCCTTCCCACGTGCCGAGGAACGACTTCTGAAAGCTGCCGAACGTCTCGACCGTGCAGCCGGCCTTCTTCCAGTAGCGCGGCGGCACGCCGGTGGAGTCGGAAATCATGAACACCGCGTGCGCGACGAGCCAGTCGCGAATCACGGCGAACGACGGGTTCCACAACAGATAGCTCGCGGCCTTCGTCATGGCGGCGACGCGGCCCTTCTGGTCGAGGTGTTTGATGAGGCCTGGCGCCTTCGAGAAGCCATCGTCAGAGAGGTTGGCGCCGATGTGGCGGTGAATGCGGCGCTGCGCCTGCGGCTGGCCTTTCGGCACGAACTGCACTTCGACGTTGGCGAAGGCCGGAGAGAAGTCTGGCGCCTTCCACGTCTCCTTCAGCTTCGAGGCCTTCGCGCCTTCGAGGGCGTCGATTTCGGCGCGGCTGAAGTAGTGCAGGGAGCCGTCGTCTTCGATTCTGAAGAAGCGAACCGAGACGGGCTCGAGGTCGTGCAGCGCGAGGCCCATGAGGTGCATCGAGAGCTGGCCCGGCAAATCGCCGCGCTGAATCTTCGACAGGTTCACGCTCTTCGAATCATTCGACATCAGCGTGGTGGTGGCGGCCTCGTTCAACGCTTTGAGGGATTGGTCGAGCGACTTCTTGTCAGAGAGCGTCTTGAGGCGGCGCGGGTCTCCGGCGAGCTCGAGCGACATGGTGGTGAGCACCGTCGAGTCGGGGAACGAGGTGAGCGCCATCATGAGGTCGCCACCACCGAAGGGGTACACGAGTTCGGCGGGGAGGTTCGCGGGGCGTTGCGCGGCGATGAAGTCTTTCGCGGTGACGCCCCAGTGCGTGCGGAAGCGGTCGAACTTCGGGTTCATCTGCTTGCAGTACGCCTCGACCGTCTTCGCATCGAGCGGCGCGGGCACGTCACCGGGCTGGCAGGTGACGACCTGATAGACGAGCCGTACATCGTCGATGAACTCGGCAGGAGCGTCGTTCGACCCGGCATCGGCAGCAGCGACCACGACGGCGAAGGCGAGAGAGAGCATTCGAGTGACCGCATAGCCTCAAGGTCGGGCCATGCGAAGCAGACTGGGGAAGTGCGCCGGTGACGGTTTGTTTGCGCACCGTGGCTCTGTCATGGTGTGCGCATGAAACGTGCGCATGCATCGGCTCCGGCCCGGCGACGAGCGACGAACCTGTCGTTGGACGACGCGCTGGTTCAGGAGGCGAGGGCGCTCGAGCTCAACCTCTCGCGCATCGTCGAGGACCGGCTGCGTGAGGTCGTTCAAGCGGAGCGCGCCCGGCGTTGGCTCGAGGAGAACCGCGCCGGCTTCGCCGCCTTCGAGCGCTTCGTCGAGAAGAACGGCATCTTCAATGAGGACGACCGCGAGTGGTGATTCGACAGTTCGACGTGTTTCGGAACCCGCGAGACAAGACGCGCTTCCCGCTCCTGCTCGTCGTTCAGCATGCCGTGCTCGAGGTGCTCCCAGTCAGAGTCGTCGTTCCGCTCACGCCGCAACGTTCGTTTGGTGAACGCCCCGTGAAGCGGCTCAACCCGGTCTTCGAGGTCGACGGCACGCCGATGGTGATGCTCACGCAAATGCTCGGCGCCGTTGCCTCTGCGTCGCTCAAAAGGCCGGTCGCGAATCTCGAGGCCCGGCGCAGTGAAATCATCGGCGCGCTCGACATCATCTTCACAGGCATCTGATGGCAGGTCTGACGACGGCAGAGGCGCAGGTGGCGGTGCTCGACGCGCTCGTCTCGGCGGCGGGGCAGGAGCGCACCTGGGCCATCGTGGCCGCGTCGTCTGGAGCGTTCGCCGTGTTGCTCGCGCTCGCGTGCTGGCTGGTGTGGGCGAAGCCGATGGGCGTAGGCGCGGCAATTCCGCTCGGGGTGCTGGGGTTGATTCAAGGCATCGCGGGCGTGACGCACTTCGTGAACGCGTCGGCTGAGCTGCGGTCGTTGCCCGACCTCGTGCGCGAGGCGCCGCATCAGCTCGAGACACGCCTGAAGCCGGTCGCGATGGATGAAGTGCTGGCAGGCCAGGTGGCGCAGGTGGTCGACGGCGTGCTGCTGCTCGCGGGCGTGGTGCTCGTCACGAGGAGGGAACGGTTGCGCGGCGTCGGGCTTGCGCTGTTGCTGATGGGGGCCTTGTCGCTGGCGCTCGATTCGCTGGCGCTCGAGCGGCACCGCGCGAAGGTGGAGGTGCTGACGACGACGGCCGCACAGCTCTCCGGGAGCTGATCAGTCGGGCATGAAGGTGCTGACCGGCTCTGCCTTGCCCTTCACCGCCAGCGGCTCCGACGCTTTCCACGTACCGCCGGCGAGCCGCGCCTTCGTGTCGGCGCTGATCAACAACGCCGTGCCGACCTGCTTCGTGAGCCCCTCGATGCGTGACGCGGTATTCACTGCATCACCGATGACCGTGAACTCGCGGCGCTGGTCACTCCCCACGTCGCCGACGACCGCGCGGCCCGTGTGAATGCCGATACCAATCATGAGCTCGGCGTCTCCACGCTGCACGCGCCGCTCGTTGAGCGCCTTCAGCGCTTGAATCATCTCGAGGCCGCAGGCGACCGCGCGCTCGGGGTGGTCGGGCTGCGCGAGGGGAGCGCCGAAGTACGCGAGAATTCCATCGCCCATGAACTTGTCGAGCGTGCCGCCGTGCTTGAACACCACCGACACCATCACCGTGAGGTACTCGTTCAGCCAGCGCACCACGAGCTCGCTGTCGTACTTCTCAGAGATGCTCGTGAAGCCGCGAATGTCGCTGAAGAGAATGCTCACGTCGCGGTGCTCGGGGCGTGACGAGTCGAGCGACTCGAGCCGCTCGGCCACCTGCGGCGAGAAGTAACGATTGAGCCGCTGCTTGCGCGTCTGGTCGAGCGTCAATTGCTGCACCATTCGTTGCACGAGCCTGATGCCAAACCAGCCAGCCACGGTGCAGGTGAGAATGAGCAGCAGCCCCGTCGGGAGCGTGTGCCAGATCTCCTGAGCACTTTGGAGCACGACCACGCTCTCGGCGACGAAGGCGAGCGCTGCGGTGGTGACGAGCACGCGCTGGTCGAAGGTGAGCAACGAGAGAAACAGCGCCGTGAGGAAGACCGAGTTCGAGAGAGCGGCGGCGATGCCTGGAGAGGGCTCCATCGCGACGACGAGATACTGGGCGAGGAAGACCATCGGCACGTCGAGGAGCGCGACGGTCCAATGGGCGCGCGCTCGTACGGCCGGCCAGGCCTGCAGGGCGACCAGCATGATGAGGGCCAGGCCGAGGTAGGCGGCCACGGGGGTGATGGCGACCGCCCACACCTTCGTGACGCCGAGCGCGAGCCAGGCCGCCACCGCCATCACGCGCAAGACGGCGATCGGCAGCGCCAGGGCCGACCGCTGCGAGCGCATTCGCTCCTGAAAGGCGGTGGCGAGCTCGCCCGAGAGCGTCGTGGGAGCGGGGGCGGTCACGGGCCGCGTGATGCTACCCGGGAAACTCCGACTCATCGCTCCCAGAGTGCGCCCAGCTCGAGCTCGAAGGCGTCGAACGGCCGGGCGCGAACCCGCTCGTCATTCTTGAAGACGCTCAGCAGCCGGAAGGTGCGACCGTCGAGCTCGAACACCTCGAGCGTTCGCGCCGTCGGAGAGAGCAACCAGGCGTGGCTCACCCCGTTCTCGGCGAACAGAGGCAGCTTGTCGGCGCGATCCAGCTGTTCGGTCGAGGGCGACAGCACCTCGCAGACCCAATCTGGCGGGAGGGTGAAGAAGGGAACGTCGGGGATCTCAGGCATGCGGCTTCGTCTCCAGCCGGCGAGGTCGGGCACGATGATGTCCGCTCCCAGGTGCAGCTCGGGTTCATCGAGCAACACCCAGCCGCCCGGTCCGCCACGGCCGCGGTCGAAGGGCCCGCTGAGCTCGCCACCGAGTCGGCTCGATGAGCGAGCGTGGAGTGCGGGAGGGCGTGGCAACAGCGAGGGCTTGCCGCGAATGACCTCTGCAACGAGATGCCGAGGTGTCTCTTCGGACGTCGCGAGATCTCTGGCGGAATCAGCCACTGCTGCAGCGTAGCCCACCGCCACGTCAGGCGAGCACGACGCCTCCGTCAGCCCGGCACCGCGTTTCGGGAGGTGTGCCGTGGATACTGTGCCGACAGGTCTCTCTCGTTTCGTTGCGCCGCTCCTCGCGCGCTGAGTCTTCACGGCCGCAGGGGAGGGGTTCGTCGTTCGCCGGTTCCCTGCGTTCCTTCCGGAAGACCTGTCTTGCCAAAACACACCCGACGCTCTCGCGAGCGCACTGCTGATTCTTCACAAACTCATCACCATCAACACCAACACCTGCTGCTCGAAGAGCTGCGCGCCATCTTCAGGCTCGAGCTCGCCGACGAGCGGCTGGCTTCACTCATCATCGTCGCAGCCGAGTTGTCAGAAGACGGGAGCGCTGCGCGGGTCGCGTGGCTCTCTCGTCGTGAAGACGTCTCGGTGGCGCTCGCGCTCGAGCGGGCAGCGCCGTTCCTTCGTGCGCGGCTGGCCGAGGGCCTCGGGTGGAAGCGCATTCCCAAACTGCGCTTCGTCTCACTCGGGGTCCTCGCGGAGGGCGGCGAATGAAGCTGCCCTTCCGAATCGAGACGCGGGGCGTTCCCGTGCTCGTGTGGAGCTCGGCGCTCTCGAAAGACACCCGCGCGCAGTTGGTGAAGCTCGCCGAGCAGCCGTGGGCGCTTCATCACGTCGCCGCGATGCCCGATGCGCACGTCTCTGACCGCGTCGCCGTCGGCACCGTCTTCGCCACCCGAGACGTCATCGTGCCCGGCGCGCTCGGCACCGACCTCGGTTGTGGCGTCTCGGCGATTCGGTTCGACTCACCCGGCGACCTCGAGGCTGATCAGCTCGAGGCCCTGCTCCGGGAGTGGACCCGCTCCATTCCCACGGGAGACGAACAGCGTCGTCAGCCGCTCGACGTGGGCGCGCTGCTCGAGGCGCCGCTCTCGACGCACGAGCTCGAGCGTGCACGAACTCGATTGCTGCCACGGCACCTCGGCACCCTCGGCGGCGGCAATCACTTCATCGAGCTCGATCGCGCGCATGACGGCTCCATCTGGCTGCTCGTGCACTCGGGCTCTCGCGGGCTCGGCGGAGCCATCGGCGACCACCACGTGCGCGTCGCTGGCGGCTCGCTCAAAGCGCTCCAGCTCGACACGCTGCCCGGAGCCGCGTGCTGGAGCGACACCCAGTGGGCGCTCACGTTCGCAAAAGAGAACCGACGCGCGCTGCTGAACGAAGCGCTCGTCGCCGTTGAGACCCTGCTCGGGCTCACGCCTGTGCCTGGCAGCTTCGTCGACCTGCACCACAACTTCGCGAGCCTCGAGGAGCACTTTGGCACTCGCTGCGTCGTGCACCGAAAGGGGGCGATCCAGGCGCCTTCCGGTGCGCTCGGCGTGATTCCCGGCTCGATGGGAACGGCGTCGTATCTGGTGCGAGGCCTCGGCGAACCACGCGCGTTCTGCTCTGCCTCGCACGGCGCGGGGCGCGTGATGACGAGAACCGAAGCGCGCCAGCGCATCTCCCGCGCGCACTTCGAGCGCCAGCTGCGCAGCGTCGTGTGGGACCGTTCGCGCCCGCACCTCGTCGAAGAGGCGCCGTCGGCTTATCGCGACGTCGTCGAGGTGCTCGAGGACGAAGCCGACCTCGTCTCGCGCGTGCTGCGCCTCGAGCCGCTCGTGGTGCTGAAGGGCTAGCGCTACGAGTAGCGTCCGTCCTCCGCCGGGTTCTCGAGTCTCGGCGGAGGCGGCAGCTGCGGTGTCGCGCGCAGCTCGTCGACGGCTTGCTCGAGCCGGCGCAGGGTGCGCTCCTGAAGGCACAGCGGCACCACGACCTGGTCCTTCAGCTGCTCGACCAGATCAACCAGCCCCACCAACATCGCCTCGAGCCGGTCGAGGCGCGCTTCCATCAGCTCGTTCGTCATGGCGGCGCACGCTCGCAGCACCCCGTCACTTGACGAGGGCGCTTTGGAAAATCCCACGTCACGAAGAGGCTCCATCGAAGTGACCACGCCAGTTCACAGGTGCGACAACGCCCCACGAGGCAGGCTTCGCTCGACGTCGCTACGGTGTGCGGCTCGTGATGAGAGTCCTCGCTCTTCTCTGTGTCGTCGGGCTCAGCGCCTGTGAAGCGAACATCGTCGGCGGCACGGTCGGCACCAACCGCCCCGGCGCTCCCGAGATCTTCGGAGTCGAGACGCCCGGCCGCTCGTCGCGGCTGCCGCGCCTGAACAACGCCGAGTACGAGAACACCGTCACCGACCTGCTCCGCCTGCCTTCGAAGCCGAACCTCGCGAGCACCTTCGTCACCGACTCGACCGGCTCGTTGTTCGACACCAACGGCGCGCTGCTGAACGTCGACTCCACCTCGTGGGCCGACTACCAGCGCGCGGCGGAGCAGCTCGCCGCGACCGCCACCGCCGACATGGCGGCGCTCACCCGAACGTTTGGCGGCGCGGTTCCTTCGGACGCGACGGAGCAGGTGACGGCGCTCGCCCGCCGTGCCTGGCGCAGGCCGCCCTCCGACGCAGAGGTCGCCGCGCTCGTCACGCTGCATGGCCGTGGTGTCGCGCTCACGCCGAACGTCGCGCCGGCGCTCGCGGGGGCGCGGTTGGTGCTCGAGGCGCTGCTGCAGTCTCCCCACTTCCTCTACCGGCCAGAGCTCGCGGAGCAGGCTTCGGGCGGCGTGATTCCCCTCGAGCCGTACGAAGTCGCGAACCGGCTCAGCTACGCGGTGTGGCACACGATGCCCGATGACGAGCTCTTCGCCGCTGCGGCGTCGGGCGCGCTCTCGACGAAAGACGGCTACCTCACCCAGGCCCGCCGGCTGCTCGCCCACCCACGCGCGGTCGACACCATCGCCTCGTTCCACGACCAGCTGCTGCAGGTGCAGAAGGTGTACGACGTCACCCGAAACACGACGCTCTTCCCCGAGTTCTCGACGGCACTGCGCGACAGCATGGCGGCGGAGCAGCGTGCCTTCGTGCGTCACGTCGTGCTCGAGCAGAAGCAAGGGCTCACCACCCTGCTGACGGCTCCGTATTCCTTCGTCGATGCGCCGCTCGCGCGGGTCTACGGCGTCTCGGGTGTCACCGCCCTCTCGCGCGTCGAGTTCCCCGATGGAAGGCGTCGCGGCCTGCTCACCCAGGCGGCCTTCCTCGCGACCAACGCGACCTCGACGACGAGCGACCCGATTCACCGCGGCACGTTCGTGAATCACCGGCTGCTCTGCTCGGGGCTTCCGCCGCCGCCGAACGTGGTGCCAGCGTTGCCCGCCGAAGACCCGATGGTGGTGCGCACGCTGCGCCAGCGCATCGACTCGTTCACCGGCAGGGGCACCTGCGGTGAGGGCTGTCACAGCACCTTCATCAACCCCATCGGCTTCGCCTACGAGCACTACGACGCGCTCGGCCGCTGGCGTGACACCGAGAAGGCGCTGCCCATCGACGCGACCGGTGAGTACTCGTTCGACGAGAAGCGGGTGGCCTTCTCGGGCGGTGCCCAGCTCGCCGACGCGATGGCGAAGTCGACGATGGCGCACGCGTGCTACCTCGAGCACTGGCTCGAGTACCTGTACGGCCGGCGCATGGCCGAGTCCGAGCGGCCGCTCGTCGACCGGCTCGCACGGCAGTCGAGGAACGACGCGGCGGTGCTCTCGCTGCTCGAGGAGTTGGTGGCGAGCGACGCCTTCAGGGCGCGGCCCGTCGAAGGAGGTGCGCCATGACGAAGCTCAGTCGCAGGTTGGTGTTGCGCGGCCTCGGCGGCGTGACGTTGTCGTTCCCCGTGCTCGAGTCGTTGTTGCCTCGCGCGGCGTGGGGCCAGGCCGGGCGAAAGCGCTTCGCCATCTTCGTGCGGGCGGGCAACGGCATCGTGCAGAACAGCGGCGGCGACCCCGAGCGCTTCTGGCCCGAGCAGACGGGAGCGCTCACCACCGCCTCGATGCGCGCCGGAGAGAACGCCAACCGCGCCGTCTCGGAGCTCGCCGACCACGCCTCGCGGCTGCTGCTCATCAAGAACGTGCGCCTGCAGTTCCCCCGCAACGCCTGTGGCCACGCCGAAGCGCTGCCGCAGCTGCTCACCGCCGCGAACCACACGGGAGGCACCAGCAACTCACCGCTCGCGCGCGGGCCCAGCATCGACTGGCGCATCGCGCAGGCCAACAACCCCACCGGCGTCGCGCCGCTCACCTTCATGGCGGGCCCGCGGCAGACGTACATCGCCGAAGGGCTGTCATGGAGCGCCGCGCAGATGCGCACGCCGGCCGAGCGCTCTCCGCTCAACGCGTTCATGCGGCTCACGGGGCTGGCGTCGGCTCCGCCCGAGGTGCAGCGGCTGGTGGTGGAGCGCCGCAAGAGCGTGAACGACTTCGTGCGCACGCAGCTGCGAGACCTCTCGGGGAAGGCGCAGCTCTCGGCCGACGACAAGCGCCGGCTGTTGCTGCACCTCGACGCCGTGCGCGACACCGAGCTGCGCATGACGTGCGACCTCGACCCGGCGCAGGTGACGCAGGTGCGCGCCATCACCAACCCCGAGTCGAACGACGTGCGGCCCGAGGTCGTGCGCCGCTTCATGGACCTCGCGGCCTGGGCCTTTCACTGTCAGCTCAACTCGGTCGCGACGCTGCAGGTCGGCGAGGGGAATGACCAGACGCAGTACGACATCAACGGCACGCGCTACCCGCGCTTCCATTGGATCTCGCATCGCATCAACTCCGATGGAGACATGGGCACGCCGATTCCCAACGCGGTCGAGCTGCACCACCAGGTCGACCGGTTTCAGCTGCGGCTCTTCAAGTACCTCGTCGACCGGCTCGCGGCGTACCCGTCGGCCCATGGCACCAACCTGCTCGACGACTGCGCGGCCGTCTGGGTGAACGACCTCGGCAACGGGCCGCCGCACTCGGCCGACAACACGCCGTGGGTCATCGCCGGCAGCGCGGGCGGCTCACTGCGCACCGGGCTCTTCATCGACCACCAGCGCCGCACCAACAATCAGGTGCTCAACACCATCGCGAGCGCGGTGGGCGTGCGGAAGGCCGATGGCTCGCTGCTGAACGACTTCGGTGACGCGAGCCTGACGCCTGGGGTGTTGTCGAATGCGCTGACCATCAGCTGATCAGCGCTACTGAAGCGCTCGCAGATAGACGCGCCACGGCCCCGCGCCGCACCGCTCCTGCCAGGTGATGAAGAGCTGCCCGTCGGCTCCCGCGAGCTCGGGGCGGGCTGCTTCGCACGAGGTGTCGTTGTTGAGC
>JBEOKA010000306.1:0-32493 GCA_040275325.1 Myxococcaceae bacterium
TGATCTAAGCGGGGCAGGGCGACGATGTCGAGCTTGGGCCAGCCGTACTTCGCGCCCGTGTAGCCAACCTGGAAGTTCCACAGGCTCTTCAGCTCGTTCACCACGACCCACGCGCGATCCTTGCGGCCCGGGGCGACCCAGATGGTGCTGGGCAGATCTTCGTTCACCGAGACGGCCTCGAACTGGCCGATGGCGATGGCCGTCAGGTACGTCGAGTGCGGCTTCTCCTGCTTCCACTCGACGCGGCGCAGGTTCTTGCCCTGCTCCTGAAAGACCTCGTCCTTCGACTTCACGCCGTTGCTCAGCACCGTGTAGCGGCTGTCGACGATCGCGTAGACCTCGACCGACGCCTTGTCGCTGGGCTGATCGTTGTTGGGGAAGAAGCGCTGCGCGAAGTGCGGCTGAAAGTGCGTGAAGTAGTACGGCAGCAGCTTGTCGTTCTCGGCGTCGTTCACCTTGAAGAAGCCTTCGTGGTTCGACCCGGCCTTGCCCGTGTACGAGATCTCGACGGTGACCTCTTTGTTGGCCGCGAGCCCGGGCGTCTTCAGCGTCAGCGTGCCGGTGCGCGTCTCGGGGTCGTACTTCGGAGACGGCGTCGCGGGCTTCCCGTCGACGAGGGCGAACTCGATGTTCAGATCGTACGCGTCGAACTCGAGCTCACCGGTGGCCTTCGTCGTCTTCACCTTCGCGATCAGCTTGTTCTTGAACGAGCCGTCATCGGCGAGCGTCATCTCGATGCGGTAGCTCTGGGCGTCGTAGGGGCGGTTCTTCGGCAGGAACGCCGCCGGGTTTCCAGCAGCGAGCACGCAAGCCAGCAGGAGGGAGGTCGTCATGGCGCGGCTTGTATGACAATCGCTCCACGCCCGCATTCATCGCGTGGCCACGAATTGAGATCCGCCCGGTTCGCCGGGAGGTAAGGTGCCCGCCCGCATGGCGCTCGGCACCCAGCTGCGTGACGTCGTTGACGGCTTCAGCGAGCTGACGGCGCAGCACATTCGACTGGCGCGAATCGAGCTCGCGGAAGACGCGCGCTTCATCGGTGTTCGCGTCGGGGTGATCGCGGGGCTCGCGCCGCTGATCCTCGTCGGGTACGGCTTTCTCTGCGTGGCGCTGGCGCTGGTGCTGCGACGGGTGATGCCGGCCGATCTGGCGTTTCTGCTCGTCGGCCTCGTGAACCTGATCGCGGGCGTCGCGGGGATCGCGGTGGCGGCGAAGCAGCTCAACACCAAGAAGGTGATGCACGAGACGTTGACCGAGCTGGAGGAGACGTCGTCGATCGTGCTCCGGCAGGAGGGCGAGACGAAGTGAGCGACTCGGCCATCACCGTTCGACCGCCCTCGGCCCTCGCGCGCACGCAGACGCCCGCCGAGGTGAAGGCGCAGCTGCAGGCCGTGCGTGAGCGGCTCAAGGGCCAGCTCGAGACGCTCGAGACCGATCTCGGCGCCGTCGGGAAGTGGCGCGAGACGGTGCGCAAACACCCTGTGTTGACCATCGGCGGGCTGTTCGTCGCCGGGTACCTGCTTGGCCGTTGGTGGGGGCGGCGATGAACTCCACCGAAAGGACGACGACCATGGCGAACGAGGCGGGCAAGGCTCCGGCGATGCCCGAGCTGCCTGAGCAACTCAAAGAGCTGCAGGAGCGGTTCGCGCCCCAGCTCGAGCAGGCGATGGAGCAGGTGACCGAGGTGAACGAGCAGGTGAAGACGTTCATCAAGAAGAACCCGGGCACGGTGCTCGTGGGCGCCGCGGCGCTGGGCTTTCTCGTGGGCCGATGGGCGTCACGTCGATGAGCGAGCCCTCGACGAAGCAGGTGCTCGAAGGCGCCGCGCCGATCGCCGCGAAGGAGATCGGTGAGCAGGTGACCGAGGTGCTGCAGAACGCGAACTCGGCGCTCAACGGCGTCGCTGACGCGGTGGGCATCACCGAGAAGGTCGAGCAGTCTCCGTATGGAATGGTCGCGGCGGCGCTGGGCGTTGGCTACGTGCTCGGTGGTGGGCTGTTCACACCGACGACGTTTCGCGTGCTGCGCATCGGCATGAAGCTGGCGTCGATTCCCGCGGTTCGTGATCGCCTGCTCGACGTGGCCGAGTCGGCAGTCGACGGCATCTTGTCTTCGCAGAAGAAAGAGGAGTCACCATGAGCGCAACCGCGATGCTGCTGAAGAACCTGAAGAAGCTGGCCGACGTCGACAAGGACGATGTGCTCGATCTCGTCGGGCTCGAGGAGCGGAGGAGCGCGTCTGACAAGCTGGTGCCCGCGCTCGCGCTGTTCGGTGCCGGCGTGCTCGTGGGTGTCGGCCTGGGCCTGATGCTGGCGCCGAAGCCCGGCAAGGAGCTTCGTGACGACGTGAAGGCGAAGTTGAACAAGGGCCCGACCGCGCCCGAGGCGAACGGTCAGCCCACCGCGGCGACTGCGAAGGTCTGACGTCTTCGATGGCGGCGAAGAAGACGCGAAAGCCGGATCCGCTCCGCGCGACGCCGCCGCGATCGTTGCCGCATGACACGCCGGTCGAGACGCGCGCGGTGGTGGTGGCTCCGCGCGCGCTGATCGAGCCGCCTGCGCCGGTTGGAGTCGGTGATGCGTCGGCTGCGCTCGCGACGCGACCAGAGACCATCGAGGCGGCCTACGACGCGTGGGATGAGCTGCGGGCCGAGCTGCGCACGGTGCAGGCGAGCTTCGCGTCGGAGCGGGAGCGGCTCGAACAGCAGGGCGCGTTGCTCCTTGGCGCGGTTCAGACGGTCGTTCCGGCTGCGGGTGGGGAAGGGCTGGCGAAGCGGAGTGAGCTGAACGCGCTCGCGGCCGAGGCGAAGCGTGGGCTGAAGGCCGCGCAGGATGAGCTCGAGGCGCGCGCGAAGCAGGCCGAGGCGACGCTGAGCGAGGCGATCGCGCAAGTCGTTTCCGTGCTTCGGGCGCGGGTGGCGAGACAGGCGGAGCTGGCAAAGCCGTCGCTCGAGTTGATGGTGCGCGTGCTGCCGAATGATCAGCGCATTCTGCATCTGCGCCGCCCGTCACCCGATGGCGCGGTGACGTTGTTGTTCGTGACGAGCGGGCGCGTGCCGACGAGGTACGGCGCGTTGTTCGACGACTCGACGGAAGAGGCGACGCTCGCTCCGCCCGTGCTCTACGCCGATGAGGGCGTGCGTGAGCTTCGACCGAAGGCGCCGCAGCTGAAGCAGTTGCTCGAGGAACGCCCGACGCTGTGGCCGATCAAAGGCATGTTGCCGATGCTGACGCCGCTCGGGTTTCTGCGGTGGCTCGAGCGCGGGCCCGTGATGGAGGCCGAGCTGGCCGATGGAGATGGCTTTCGCAATCTGCTGACGAAGACGGAAGCCGAGCAGATCACGGGCGCGTTGTTGTCACTCAAGCTCGAGGGGCGAATCGAGCTCGAGCTGGTACGGGGTTAGCGCTGACGTTCGCTCCAGGTGGAGTGCCGTCTCGCCCACTCCGACGCGTCACCTTTCAAGAGGCCGGGATGAACGAGCGGAAGCCACTCGACCGTGCGACCACCGATCTTCAGCGAACCGCGAGCTCCGTACTGCTCCGAGTTGAGATCATCGAATCGGGCGCACGGGGGGCGGGCGTTCATCGCCGAGAGCAGGATCAGTGTGTCCCAGACTTCACGGCCAAGCGTGATCACCAGCGACGTTCGCGATGCTTCGAGATCGTCGACCAGACGTTGCCCAAAGCGCGTGGCTGCCTGCAGCGGAAGCTGATTGCTGCTGATGCGTGGAGGCAGCGTGCACCGCGCGTTTCCCATGCGCTCGGCGATCGGGTCGTAGTCCTCCCGAATGGCGTCGCCCTGCTCGCGAGATGCGCCTCCGCCGCGCTTGACCATGAATACCGGGTAGACATCGGTGAAGGCAGTGTTCTCCACGGGGATGCCGAGAGGGGCGAGGTAGTTGGAGACGACCTTTGCTCCAGATGAGCCGTTCGTGCTGGGCGACCGGGTTCCAATCGTTCCATGCGAGCCCTCGACGAAGTCGACCTGCTGCTTCCAGTTTCGAAGCCGCGCCTCGAAGTCGTCGTTCGCGCCGTCCCAGAACACCGTTGGCTCGACGTCGACCGCCATCGCTTTCACGCTGTGCGTCGCTCCGTCGCCGAACAGATCGGGCGCAGTCCAGCTGACGTGCCAGGCGCTTGGGTAGACGCCGATCACCATTGCCCTGGCTTCGACCACCATCCGCGCGGGACGTTCTGTGTTTGGTCGACCGAAGGGAAACGCGCCGTCGTTGCTCATGGCCGAGCATGCTAGTGCTGTCGCGCGACACCACGACAATGAAACGTCGCTACCACCTCCTCGTCCTCTCGTTGATGGTCGCATGCGGGCGCACCGAGTTGGTCACGTACGATCAGCCAACTCCGCCACCGGTCGATGCAGGTCACGATGCGGGAGTCGACGCGGGAGTTCGGGACGCGGGCCTTCGTGATGCAGGTGTGGATGCTGGCCGACCCGACGCGGGCTTCGATGCAGGCGTTCGCGATGCTGGAGTCGATGCCGGAGTTCGTCCCGACGCCGGACGCGTGGACGCGGGCCTCGACGCGGGTTTCGACGCCGGCCCCGGACTCGCTGCAGACGACATCATCTACCTGCACGACTCCTCCGCGCTGTACGGCTACCTGCCGCGCACCAACGCCTTCACACGCATCGCGACGATCACCTGCAACCGCCCCACCGATCTCGCGATCGATCAGGCCGGCCGCGCGTTCATGATCGCTGGCTTCACGCTCTACCGGCTCAACCTGCAGACCGGTGTCTGCACGCCGCTCGCGACGCTCCCCGAGCTGCTGCTCACGCTCCAGTTCCTGCCGGCGGGCGTGGTGGACCCGAGCGCAGAAGGCCTCGTCGGCTACGGCCCCACCTCGTACTGGGAGTTCGCGCCCGCGACGGGAATGGCGATGGCGCTCGGCTCGACTGATCTCGGCTTCAACCAGATCCCCAGCGGCGATCTCACCGCGCTCGAAGACGGTGGCGCGTTCCTCACCGTGAAGGATGCGAACGGCGGCACGGTGTGCGCCGACTGCCTCGTGCGCATCAACCCGCAGACGGGCGCGGTCGTGGAGCGGTACGGCCCCATCGGCGTCACCTCGGTCTGGGGCCTCGCCACCTTCGACGACAGGCTCTACGGCTTCACGAATCAGGGTGAGGCGGTGCTGCTCGACCTGTTGCGAGACGGTGGCGTCGCCGCGCGCCAACTTGGGATCTCACCTGGTCGCGCCTTCTGGGGAGCCGCGGCTCGACCTGGCGCAGGCTCGGCGCGCGATGGCGGCTGACGGCGCTGGCCTCTGTCGTGCGGCTGAGCGATCGTGTCATGACTCCTCTCGCCGATGCGCCTCGCCTTCTTCGATCTCGACCGAACGCTGCTCTCCGTGAACTCGGGGGAGCTGTGGGTGCGTCGTGAACTCGCCCTCGGCAACATCAAGAAGCGGCAGGCGATGCGCGCGATGTGGTGGCTCGTTCGCTACGAGCTCGGCTTCGCGTCGGGCGAAGACATGGTGGCCGAGGCGGTCACGCACATCACGGGCGTCTCGGCGAAGGCGCTGCTGCAGCGCACGGTGACGTTCTACGAGACCGAAGTGCGCAACTCGTTTCGGCCGGGCGCGCTCGACATGCTCGAGCAGCACCGCCGCGCAGGCGATCGCCTGGTGATGCTCACCTCGTCGTCGCACCTGCTCGCCGAGCTGGCCGCGGCCGAGCTCAAGTTCGACGCCGTGCTCTCGAACCGGCTGCAGGTCGGTGCCGATGGCAACCACACCGGGCTCATCGAAGGGCGCGTCTGCTTCGGTGAAGGCAAGCTCGTGCACGCGACTGCGGAAGCCGAGCGGGTGGGCGCCTCCGTGCGCGACGCGGCGTTCTACACCGACAGCTTCAGCGATCTTCCCGTGATGGAGGTCGTTCAATCCCCCGTCGCGGTGAACCCCGATCAGCGCTTGCGACGGCACGCCCAGAAACGAGGCTGGAAGATCGTCGACTGGGGAGACCCGATCGCCCGCGTCGCCTGAGTGGCGCAGGTCTTGAGGAGCCGCGGCTCGTGCTCTCACTGATCCTCGTCGTGCTCGCGCAGACGCAGCCCTCCACTGGCAGCGGTGTCAGGCTCGAGGCTGACAGGCCTGTCGCGCGGTTCCTTCCGGCTGATGTCGAGCTGCCGTCGACCGGGCTGCTGGGAGCGAGGGTTGCGGGGCTCCCCTGGCGGTGGGCCTGGGCGCTGGCATCGGTTCGATCGCAGGAGGCGTGCTCGCGCTGATGACGGGCTTCTTCTCCAACCCGCAGTCGTTCTTCATTGTGGGTGCCATCGTTGGCGGCGCGTTGGGTTCGCTTGCCGGGTGCGTCATCGGAAGCACGACGCCGAAGGCCGACCTGCTGGTGGCGTTGCCGATCGTGTTGTCGGTGTTCGTCGCTGGCGTGGCGATCATCATGGGCGCGCTCGCTGGCTTCGTGCCCTTGCTCCCGGCGATCGTGATCGCGTCGGGGCTCGTGCTGGCGACGCCCGTGGTGACGACGTTCGCGAAACGCTGGGCCGCGCGCGAAGAATACGGAGTCGCGCTCGCGACGTTCTGAGTGTTCCCGTGCGAGTGACGCTTCGGAGTGCGAGGCTCCCGCGCATGGTTCGATTCCTGATCGCGGTCCTGGTGCTGTGGGGTCTCGGCTGCAGCAGTCCTTCGAGGCCGTGTTCGTCGGCGAGCTGCACGGGCTGCTGTGATTCGACCGGCCAGTGTCAACGCGGCGACACGTCGGTGGCCTGTGGGAGTTCAGCGTCGGCCTGTGTCTCGTGTGGGCTGACGGGTACGTGCCTCGCTGGCGCGTGTGTGCCCACGAGCGGCAGTGGTGGTGGCGTGGCGGCGGGAGGTGGCTCGGTGGCGGGTGGAGCTGCTGCGGGCGGTGCAGCGGGTGGAGTTGTTGCCGGCGGCGTCGCAGCGGGTGGTGCTGCTGCCGGTGGCGCTGCTGCGGGCGGAGCTGCCGATGCCGGGTCGGCCTTCACCGTGATCGATCTCGATCAGACGGCGCGTGGCGACTCGACGCTCGCGTTGGCGGTGCATCGGTCGAGCGGTCGCATTGGCGTGGCGTACTTCGCGGCGAAGGGCACGCAGACGATGGCTGGCGTCGACGACTTCGACGTGAAGTACGTCGAGGTGCTCAACGGTGTCGTTGCTCCACCGCAGCTCATTCGCACCGTGCAGCGGCGGGCTGGCATCGCGCTCGTGATCGATGGAACAGGCCAGCCGATCGTCTCGTACCTCGGAGGTGCTCCAGGCTTCGAGGTCGGAAGCCCCGTGTTCTGGTTCCAGAGTGACGCCGTCATCGCGAGACGCACGCCGCCCTCGACGTGGACCGAGACCGCCCTCGTCACCACCGGAGACCTCGTCAGCTGCGGCAACCCGGTATCAGATCGCGGCTTTCTCGTTGGCGTCTTCCCCGCGATGGCGTTCGACGGGGCGGGCAGGTTGCACCTCGCTTATCGCGACACGCATGGGGCGATGTTCCCGTTCCAGGACTTCGCGGCGTCTGACGTCGAGGTCGTCGAGGACGTGATCGGAGCTCGCTCGTTCCGCTGCGCGCAGCCGGGCGGCATCGACAAGCAAGCCTGGGGCGGTCACCTCGACATGGCGATTGGCGCAGACCTGCAGCCCGTGCTCGTTCACGACAAGGTCTTCAGCGGTGTGCTCGGTGCGGGGCAAGACGTCGTGTTTCAGCGGCGTCAGGCGACCGGTTCGTGGACGGCGCCAGTCACCGTGGCGACGGTGAACAACACGATGAATGGACCGTCTGTCGCGGGCCACGGGTCTGTCGGTGTCGCGATCGCCGTCACTGACGCAGCGACGAACCAGCTGCAGTACTTCAGCAACGCGGACTCGATGGTCGCGAGCAATGCCTGGCAGCGTGAGAACGTGCTCTCGAGCGGCAGCTCTGGCTGGTACCCGTCGCTCGCGTTCTCGCCGGCTGGCGTTCCTTCCATCGCGCACTACCAGTGCTCGCAACGTGCCTCGGTGGCCGAAGGCGACTGTCTGCAAGCAGAAGACGAGCTTCGCCTGGCGACGAAGCGCGGCACGACGTGGAGCTTCGAGTCCGTCGACCCTTCGGGTGGCGCTGGGCCGAAGCTGGCGTTCACCTCTGCCGGCAAGCGCGTGATCGCCTACCGGGTGCCTGCGGCGCGGCTCGCGAACGGCTCCGTCGAACCCACGGCTGGAGCGCTCAAGCTCGCGATCGAGCGTTGACGAGTCATGACGCTCTGCCTGCTCGTCACGTTCGCCGTCGCCGCCAAGCCTCCACCCGATCCCCGGCTCGATCTGCTCGAGGCCATGGTGGCCGAGGTCGACCGCAGTCGTCAGTCGCTGACGCTCAAGGAAAACCCGCCGCCGTACTTCGTGAGCGCTCAGGTGAAGGACTACCTGCACCACGAGCTCGGCGCGAAGTACGGAGCTCTCTTCGCCGACTCCGCCGATCGTGAACGCAAGCTCGCGGCCGATGTGCGCGTCGGCTCGTACGAGTTCGACAGCAGCGTGGGTGACGAACTCGATCTGACGTTCTCGACGAAGGGCACGAGCTTCTTCGCGCCGAAGCAGGGGCCGATCGATGACGACCCTGCGGCGCTGCGCAACGCGCTCTGGCTGGTGATCGACGAGAAGTACAAGAGCGCGCTGTTCAACTTCCTCAAGAAGAAGGGCGACGATGTCTACACCGTAGACATTCCGGGTCGATCGTCGTCCTTCACGAATCAGGAGCGCGAGCTGTTCGTCGGCCCCCGCGCCCTCTATTCGTTCTCGAGAGATCGCTGGGTCGCGCTGTCGAAGGCGCTCTCGTTGAAGCTCGCGTCAGAGAAGGCGTTCTTCGACTCCGAGGTGCGGGTCGCGGGCGACAAGGTGGTGCGGCTGTTCGTGTCGAGCGAAGGCACCCGCATCGTCACCGAGAACACCTTGTTCAGCGTTCGCGTCTCGGCCGTGACACGGGCGGAAG
The DNA here is from genome assembly GCA_040275325.1 of Myxococcaceae bacterium. Taxonomy (GTDB): domain Bacteria; phylum Myxococcota; class Myxococcia; order Myxococcales; family Myxococcaceae; genus Xiheimicrobium. The sequence goes on from JBEOKA010000306.1 coordinate 8,950, forward strand.
ATGGGCAGCTGCTCGAGAACTCGCGTGACTGGTACGCGCCGAGAGAAGACCTGCTGCCGACCGACGACGAGCTCAGCGCAGAGACGGCGAAGATGATGGCCGATCTGCTCGCGTTGAAGGCGGCCCCCACGCTCGACCCGTACACGGGCCCGGCGTTGTTCGAGCCCGACGCGGCCGGTGTGCTCTTCCACGAAGCCGTCGGTCATCGCCTCGAAGGTGATCGGCAGGACAACGACGCCGAGGGGAAGACGTTTCGTGGGCAGGTGGGCAAGCCGGTGCTGCCGCCGTTCTTGAGCGTGTTCGACGACCCCACACTGGTCGAGCGCGCGGGCCGGGCGCTCAACGGCCACTACGCGTTCGATGAAGAGGGCGTGGCCGGGCAGCGCGTGACGCTCGTGCAAGACGGCGTGCTGAAGAACTTCCTGCTCTCGCGGCGGCCGACCGAGGGCTTCACGAAGTCGAATGGCCACGGGCGCGCGCAGAGCAACCGCAGGCCCGTCGCGCGCATGGCGAACCTGATCGTCGAGTCGAAGAAGAGCCTGAGCGACGCCGAGCTGAAGAAGGCCCTGATCGCCGAGGCGAAGCGCCAGGGCAAACCCTACGGCCTCATCATTCGCGACATCACCGGCGGTAACACGAACACCACCTCGTACGGCTACCAGGCCTTCAAGGGCACGCCGCGCATGGTGGTGCGGGTCGACGTGCGCGATGGGAAGGAGACGCTCGTGCGCGGCGTCGAGATCGTCGGCACGCCGCTGTCGTCGATCAACAAGGTGCTCGCGACCGGCAAGAAGGAGGGCGTCTTCAACGGCTTCTGCGGCGCCGAGAGCGGCATGGTGCCGGTGTCGACGGTGGCTCCTGCGGTGCTGCTGCAGGAGATCGAGCTGCAGCGGTCGATGGAGGGGAAAGATCGACCGCCGCTCTTGCCCAGCCCATTCTCAGCGGGCGACGCGCGGTGACTGCTTCGGCGGCGCCTTCTTGATCGCGGGCTTCTGCGGAGGCTTCGGCGGCTGCGGCTTCGTCTTCTGCTCGGGCTTCAGCTGCACCACCGGCGCGATCTCACTGACCGCGGGAATCACCACCTCGGGCACGGGCTGCACCTTCACGGGCGCGGCGTCGTGCGCTGCGTAGAACGCCTCGAGCTGTGGCCAGAGCGTCTTCGCCGCGTGCTTCGAGACGACCGCGCCGACGTGGCCGCCCGGCAGGTGCAGGTGCTGCTTCACCTTCGAGCCGATCGCGTCGATCAACGCCGCGGCGCTGGGACCCGGCACGATGTTGTCGTGCTCGAAGCTGACGGCCAGGGTGGGGAAGGTGATGTTCTTCAGGTCGACCTTCTTGCCCGACAGCGAGAACCGCCCCTCGAGCAGGCCGTCTTCCTGGTACAGCGCCTTGATGTAGCGCCGGTAGAACTCACCCGGCAGCGAGACGTTGTCGTTGCCCCAGGTCTCGAGCGCGAGGAACCCGTCGAGGAACTCGTCGTTCCATGCGCGATCGAGCAGCGAGATCGCCTTCGAGAGCGACAGCGTCGGCCGCAGCATGTGAAACGCCGACTGGAGCAGCTGCCACGGCACCGTGCCCACCGCGTTCACCAGCGCGTCGACATCGAAGCCGCGCGAGTTGGTCCACTTCGAGAGCAGGCTGCCGTCGTTGAAGCGCACCGGCGCGGCGAGGGCCACCATCGAGCCGATGTGTCCGGGGTGAACGGCGCCGTGAATCGCGGTGAGCGTGCCGCCCATGCAGTAGCCGAGCAGGTGCACCTTCTCGTGCGGCACCGTCTTCGCCACCACCCGAATCGCACGGCCGAGCCAGCGATCGACGACGTCATCGAACGTGACGAACCGGTCTTCATCGCCCGGCGTGCCCCAGTCGATGCAGTAGACGTCGAAGCCGCGCTTCACCATGAACTCGGCGAACGACTTGCCGGGCATGAGATCGAGCACGTAGTGCCGATTGATGAGCGACGGCACGAGCAGCATCGGCGTCTGGTACGCGAGGCCTTCGGGGCGTGCGCGGTACCGCAGCAGCTTCCACTTGTTCTCTTCCCACACGACGTCTGCGGGCGTGGCGCCGACCTGCGGCTTCGCGCGCGTCGGCAGTGACAGCAGGTTGGTGAGGCTTTTCAGCTGCATGGTTCAGCCCTCGTAGAGCGCGTCGATCGTCTTGCCGAACTTCTGCGTGACCTGCTTGCGGCGCACCTTCAGCGTCGAGGTCAGATAGCCCGCGTCGATGGTGAGCGGCTCATCGAGAATCGCGAACTTCTTGATCGTCTCGTAACTGGCGAGCTCGCTGTTCACCTGATCGACGCGCTTCTGCACCAGCGCGCGGCGGGCCTCGGGTCGGGCTCCGGGAGCGACACCGTTCTGATCGAGGTGCGCGTTCACGGCCGCGTCGTTCAGCCACACGCCAGCGACGAGGTAGCGCTGCGCGTCTCCGAAGACGACGACGTGCGCGATGAAGGGATCGTCCTTGAAGCGAATCTCGATGTTCGCCGGCGCGACGTTCTTGCCGCCCGCGGTGACGAGAATGTCTTTCTTGCGATCGACGATCTGCAGAAAGCCGTCCTCCGTCCACCGACCGACGTCGCCCGTCTTGAGCCAGCCGTCTTCAGTGAAGGCCTCTTTCGTCGCCGCGGGATCCTTGTGGTACCCGGCGAACACGTTGGCGCCCTTCGCGAGAATCTCGCCGTCTTCAGCGAGCTTCACCTGCACCGACGGCAGCGGCTTTCCGACCGAGTCGAAGCGGAACGCGTCGGGGCGGTTGAGCGTGAGCGTCGGAGACGACTCCGTCAGACCGTAGCCCTCGGTGATGAGCAGGTTGTTCGCGAAGAAGAGCTCTTTGACCTCGCGCTTGAGGCCGGCGCCGCCCGAGAGACAGAAGCGCAGGTTGCCGCCCGTGGCCTTGAGCAGCGCCGCGCGACGCTTCGAAGGATCGGTCTCGGGCATCGCCGCCATCGCGAGCTTCTCCCAGACGGCGGGCACGCTCATGAAGACGGTGGGCTTCACTTCGGTGAGGTGCGGCATCACCTTGGCGGGGTCGGACATGTACGTCACCCAACCGAAGGAGTTGCCAAGGCACGCCTCGCCGAAGCCGAAGATGTGGCTCATCGGCAGCCACAACAGATCGACGTCACCCGAGTCCTGCAGCAGCGGGCCGTTGCACTTGAGCCAGTCCTGGCCGTTGACGCCGACGTTGCGGTGCGTGAGCGGAACGCCCTTGGGGTTGCCCGAGGTGCCGCTCGTGTAGAGCATCTGCCCGACCTGATCGAGCGAGACCGAGGCGAGCAGGCGCTCGAACTCCTGCGGCGCTTCCTGGTCGCGCGCTTGACCCATGGCCTGCACGCGCGCCCACGTGACGAGCTTGCGCTCGACCTCGGCGATGGGCGGCACGGCCTTTCCTTCATTGCGCAGCTTCTCGATGATCGGCCCCGCGTCCATCGCGGTTGGGCCGAGCGTGACGATGCGCGCGACGTTTTCGTAGTCGCTCCACGCCTCGAAGATGCGCGAGAGCAGCGCAGGCGTGTCGACGAAGACGAGCTTCGTGTCGGAGTGCTTGATGACGTACGCGGCCTGCGGCGCCGTGTTCGCCGGGTACACGGGCACCATCACGCCGCCCGCGGCCTGAATCGCCATCGCCGCCGAGATCCACTCCACCGAGTTCGGCGCGTAGATCGCGGCGCGATCGCCGGGCTGAATGCCATTCGAGGCGAGGAAGAGCGTCGCATGGCGAATGCCCTTCGCGTACGCGCCCCAGGTCACGGCCTTCCAGTCGCCATCGGGGGTCGGGAGCATGAACCTCGGCCTCGAGCGCCTCTGTTCGAGGGTGTCGAAGATCGCGCGCGGCGCCGGCTTCAGTTCGAGATACGGCGTGATGTCCATGGTGAGCCCCCTGCGTATCGAGCGTGTTGGCGCCCTTTAGTTCTTCTGCGTCTTGTTGAGGTCGGCGAGCTTCTCTTCGAGATCGATGAGGCGGCTCTGCAGTTGGTTGAGCGCGTGCAGCGTCTTCTCTTGATCGCGGCGCGTGGGCAGGCCGAGCGTGCCCCACCACTGCGCGACGGCCTTGTCGGTCGCGGCCTTCAGCTTCATCGTCGTCGTCAGCATGCCGCCCATGGGCGTCAGCACGGCGGGGCTCTTGAGCACCGACTCCATCATCTCGGCCGTCTTCTGCTCCCAGGTGTCGAAGCCCTTCTTCCAGGTTTCCCAGATCATCGTGTCGTCCTTTCGAGGTGGTGCTGCGGTTAGAAACCGAGCCGTCGAAGCTCGGTCGTTTGGGTGAAGTCGTCGTTGGGCTCGTTGTCGGCGCTGACGGCGCGGGCCACTTCGCCGAAGCACTCGAAGACGAAGCCGACCTGCCGGCGGGTGAGCGACGCGCCGACGGCGGGCTCGATGGTGAGCGTGGTGCGAACGCGCATGGCCTGGGTGAAGGCGACGTCGGGCAGCTCGAGCGTGCCCGCGGCGTCGACGCGTTGCTGGTAGGTGTCACGGCCCGCGTAGGGCAGCCCGCGCACGGTGGCGTTGCGCACTTCACTCGACGAGACCCACTGCTTCCCGGGCTCGAGCGGGAAACGGAACGTCGCGATCGGCGAGTTGTAGACGACGAGCGTCTTGCCCAGCGCCGGAGCCTCTTCCTTCGACGCGTACCCGAGCAGGAAGAGCGTGCTGCCATCGTTCAGGTAGACGCCTTCGATGCTGCCGGCGAGATCGAGCGGCGCGGTGAACTGCGCGGTGGGGAAGCTGGCGCGGTACCACTTGCCATCGAGGTTCGCGGCGGTGAGCGTGGCGACCTGATCGTCGGCGTAGTCGGTGGCCATCTGCCAGATGCGGCGGCCAGCGCCGTCGGTGACTCCGGCGAGATCGACGGGGCGGCTCGTGCCGGCCGGGTTCACGAGGTACCGCACGGGAACGCCGAAGGCCGTCTTCACCTCAGACGCCTCGATCTTTCCGTCGAGGTTCGGCACGCACTCGAGCGGCTCAACGGCCTGCGGCACGTAGGCGTTGCGCTCGGGCACGGTGCGGTTCGGGTCGCACGCGACGAGCAGAAGCAGAATCGGAAGGGCGCGGATGGTCATGGTCAGAACTTCCAGGCCAGGCGAACGCGGCCGAGCTGCGCAGGCGTCGCGGTGAGGTTCTGCGAGGGGTTGTTGAAGGCGCCGAAGGGGAACAGCACGGCGTATTCGGCGAGCACGTCGAAGCCGTCTTTCGATTCCCACGCGAGCGCGCCGTGCAGCTCGAAGCCGAGGAGCGCGTCGTTGTTTGGCGTCGAGGGCGCGAAGATCGAGCGCGAGAGCGTTCCCGAGGCCTTGAGGTTCAGCTGCGTGCTGGTGAAGTCGAGCAGGCGCAGGCGGCCCCACGGGCGCACGTAGAGAGAGTCAGTGACGGTGCCGATGATCTCGGCCCAGAGAATGCGGTCGACGCGGTAGTCGGGGTTGAAGCGGAAGTTGTCGACGCGGTTGTCGCGCGGAACGTTGACCTGCGCGCCGTCGAGCTCGCCTGCGGTCGCGGGCTTGTTGCCGGTCGGGAAAGCACCGAAGCCGGGCGCGGGGTCACCGCTCGCGTACCCGGCGTTGAGCCCACCCACGAGGATCGAGTCGTTTGCGCCGAACTGCGTCTCGAGCGCCGCTCCGAACTGCGCCGACTGCACCTTGTCGCGCAGCAACACGCCAGGCAGCAGTGAGGCCTGCTCGGACTCGGCGAACAACATGGCGCCCTCGAGCTCGACGCGGAACGACGGTGCGGTCAGCCGCACCCACGCGTCAGCGGCGAGCGCGCGATAGCCACGACGCATCACCGACGACGGCGTGAGCGGGCGCGGGTTCAGCACGGGCAGGTACGTCTCGGGGGCGTCGAAGTCCTGCCAGCGGTGCGAGAGGAACGCGCCGTACTCGAACGTCATCTTCCCGGCCTTCGTGCGGCGGCGGCGCGAGATGTCGTCACGAACGTTCATCCACGCGAAGGTGACGCTCTTCACGTCGAGCGCGTTGTCGAGCACGAGCTGGCGCTGGTTGTCGCGGCGGTACGGCGTGGGGCCGACAGCCGAGAAGTCGTACGCGACGGCCCAGAGGTGCCCGCCCAGCGCGGTGACGAAGGCGAGGCGATCGGCCGCGTCTCCGTGGTTGCAGTCGAGACAGTCACCGCCGTTCGACAGCATGCCCAGGCCCCACTGGTTGCCCATGCGGCCGGCCGCGAAGTAGCCGATGGGCGTGAGCACCTCGCCGTACGCGCGCTTGATGCGGAAGAGCGAGGAGGGCAGCTGGCCCGGAGACGCAGCTGGCGTCGGCGCGTTCCCCGTTCCCGGAGAGAGCACTGGCGTCGAGCCCAGCACGAGGTTGTCGATCAGATCGGCGCGCACCTTCACTGCTGCAGCTGCGAACGGCGCGTAGATCGCGAGGTCGGTGCGCAGGCGCATGTCGGCGAGCGCGAGCTGTTGGCCGAGCGGATCCGACAGGGGCACCGAGAAGAGCGGAAGTCCGTTCGGCGTGGTGCCGCGATCGAGATCGAGGTTGTGCAGCAGATCGCCACGCAGCCGGAAGAATCCGCTGACCTTCACCTCGGCCTTCTCGCGCACGAGCAGGTCTTCACCGTGGGCGCCGAGGCCCGACGGAGACGTCGCGAGCACGAGTGAGAGCAGGGCGCCGATCACATGCCCTCCAGGAACGCGACGAGCTCGCGGTTCGACTCCGAGATCGCCTCGATCATCGGGAAGTGACCGCAGCGCGGGTAGACGACCATGCGCGCGTTGGGCAGCTGACGGAGCAGGCGCTCGCCGATCGACGGCGGCGTGACGATGTCTTCACGGCCCCAGAGCAGCAGGGTGGGCTTGGCGATCGTCGAGTACTTCGGCTCGAGCTCGTTGAAGGTCATGCCTCGCACGGCCTCGAGGGCGGCGGCGCGGGTGCCGGGTCGCTCCATGGCGCGCTCGACGTCCTCCACCAGCTTCTCGGGGATGATCTCGGGGTCGTAGAACCCGTTGGCGAGCCGCTCTTCACCGCGCTCCGAATAGAAGGCCGCGAACAGGAACTCGCCGACGCCCTTGGCTCGCGCGAGCTGGAACATTGAGGGCAGCTGCTGCTCGTAGACCCACGCGTCGTAGAGGGCGATGCGATCGACCGAGTCGGGGTACGCGATGGCGAAGGCGAGGGCGACCGAGCTGCCCCACGAGTGCGCGACGATGGCGGCCTTGTCGATGCCGCGCTCCTTCATGAGCGCCTTCAGCATCGAGGCCTGCGCGGTGGGCGAGTAGTCGCCGACGGGCCGATCCGTCCACCCGAAGCCCTTCAGGTCGATCGCCAGCACGCGGTGCTTCTTCTTCAGCTCGGGAATGACGGCGACCCAGTTCTCGATGCTCGAGGCGAAGCCATGGAGCAGCACCACCGGTGGGCCTTCGCCGATGTCGAGGTACCGAACGCGGGTGCCCTCGACGGTGAGGAAGGTGGCGCCGACGGGCTCGCCCTTCATGGTGCCCTGGTGGTGCGACAGGCAGCTCGTGCTGCACACGCACAGCAGGGCGGGGAGCACCCAGCGACCCATCAGGCTGAGCGCGCCCGTGAGCTTCACTGCGACAGCCTCCGCACTTCCTTCGAGGTCGTGAACTCGGTGGTCGTCTCGAGGTCACGGGAACGAATGGATGCGACCGTGCCGAAGCACTCGGTCACGTACTGGAACTGGCGGAAGCTGGTGTTCGCGAACGGGTTGAGGGGAACGCTGCGCTCCATGGTCGTTCGCACCCGCAGCACGGGGAAGCGGGCGCTGGCGTAGGGCGTGATGGCGTCTCCGGTGCGATCGACCGTCGAGGTGTACGTGTCGGTGGTGCCCGAGATCGGCAGCAGGTTCACGACGCCGGTGACGGCAGCGGCGGTCGTCCAGTTGTCACCCGCGCGCAGGGGGAACTGCAGGATCTTCACGGGCGGCGTGTAGTTGAGCCGGGTCGACAGCGCGCCGTCGGCCGGTGACGCGGTGCCGAGCAGGAAGAGGCCGTCGGCGTTCGAGGTGAAGACGGCGAGCAGGTCGGTGCCCTGGCCGAGCGGCACCACGTAGCCAGCATCGGGGTAGTGCGACTCGAACCACTTGCCCTGAATCGCCTGCGTCTCGACCAGCGTGTTCATGTCGCCGGTGAGGGCCTGGGTGAAGTCCCACAGCCGGCCGCCATCGGGTTGTGCCACTCCCGCCGTGTCGAACGCCGTCTGCCCCGAGACCTTGAAGGTCGCGCGCAGGCCGGGGCCCGTGATGACCTCGCTACGGGTGATGGTGCCGTCGTTGTTCGGCAGGCAACCCATCGAGCCGCCGCCAGCTGTCGAGGTACCTCCAGCCGAGCCGCCGCCGACTTGCCCACCCGCGCTGCCGCCTGCGCTCGAGCCGCCGGCCTGGCCGCCCGCGGAGCCCCCAGCAGCGCTCCCACCCCCCATCACCACGGGCAGGCACTTTCCTTCACCGGTGCACACGCCGCTCGCGCAGTCGGCGCCGACGCGGCAGTCAGGAGCAGGCGGGTTGGTTCCACACGCGAGGACGATGAGGCACGGCACCACGAGTCGAAGACGAAGCAAGGCGACCTCCGGGCGGGCCCATACGCGCTCGCTTGCGGCGAATCCACCCCACCCGGGGCGAAGTTCGGAGCCGGCGAGGCCTGCGACTGGGGTGATGTGCGGTTGCAGCAAAGTGGGCCGCAAATGACGCCTTGTGACGTTCCTGTCAAGCCCTGGCTGTTGCGTTGCACAACGCGCTTGCTAAGGCCGTTCCCATGCTCGTCAAAAAGTACGGAAACCGCCGCCTCTACGACACCGAGTCGAGCCGCTACATCACGCTCGAGGAGTTGACCGAGAAGATCCGCGCCGGGGCCGAGGCGCGCGTCATCGACGCGAAGACCAACCGCGACCTCACGCAAGAGACGCTCACGCAGATCATCATCGAGAGCCGCGGGGCTGACACGCTCTTCCCCGCGACGCTCCTCCACCAGCTGATTCGTCTCGGAGACGACGCCCTCGCCGAGTTCCTCGGTCGCTACGTTCAGGGCGCCCTCGAGCTCTACCTGCAGGCCCGCAAGTCGACGCAGTCGATCATGCCCTTCAACCCGCTGCTGGCCCTCAACCCGTTCCTCTCTCAAGGAGGGTGGATGGGTGGCAACCAGCAGCAGCCACCCCAGGCGCCGCCGCCACCTCCGCCTGCGGCCGCCCAGAACGACGTCGACACGCTTCGCCGCGAGCTCGACGAGCTGAAGGCGTCACTGCAAAAGCGAAGAAAATAGCGCGACTTTGTTGCGCTGCACAAAATGTCGCTTGACGCGTCGCGTTCCGTGCGTATTCTGTGTGCGTTCCGGTCGAGAGCGGCCGGAGTTGCAGCGCGCAGCACACCCCTTCACGGAGACACGATCATGGCTGAGACCAACAAGACCGCTTCGCAGGTGCAGCAGCTTCCCGGGACCGAGCAGTGGAAGAAGGCGATGGATGACCAGAACGTTCGCCTTCAGACGATGTTCGACGAGATGAGCAAGGCCCACACGAAGTGGATCGAGTACGGCAACACCCAGATCGACGAGATGGGCGAGCTCATGAAGACGCAGTTCAACTACGTCAACGAGCTGGCCACCGGCGCCCGCAAGCTCTCGATCGAGAGCTCGCGCAAGGCGATGGAGTTCTTCGTTCGCTGAATTGATTTCGCAGCCGCAGCAACGTCGCCGTGATCGGAAGCTCCAGGCCGATCACGGCGGCACTCTTTTCTCCACCTTCAAGGCCCGCCCACCATGTTCGAAAAGCCCTCGTTGATGCCCACGCCGCGCAGCACCGTTCTCGAAGACGGGCCCGCGAAGCTGTACCGCTTTCACCCGACCACCGACGTGGCCCTCGTCGACGCGCCGCCCGTGTTCCTCGTGCCGTCGATGATCAACCGCTGGTACGTGCTCGATCTGCGCAAGGGCGCCAGCGTGGTCGAGGCCTTCGTGAACGCGGGGCTCGACGTCTTCCTGCTCGACTGGGGCGCGCCCGAAGATCACGATCGCTACTTCACGTGGGCCGACGCGCTGGCCCGCCTCGATCGCATGTTCCGCCGCGTGCTGCGCGAGACCGGCAAGCCGAAGGCCTCGGTGCTCGGCTACTGCATGGGCGCCACCATCACCTCGGTTCACGCTGCGCTGCACCCCGAGAAGTACGCCGGCTTCGTCAACCTGCTCGGCCCCATCGACTTCACCAAGGCCGGCCACCTCGGCACGATGACCGACCCGCGCTGGTTCGACGCCGAAGTCGTCGCCAACGCCGGCAACGTGTCGCCCGAGCAGATGCAGTCGGGCTTCAAGCTGCTGCGCCCCACGCAGGATCTCTCGAAGATGGTCACGCTGATGGAGAAGGGCTTCGACCCCGCCTTCCGCGTTGGCTACGACGCGCTCGACGCGTGGGCGAGTGACAACGTCGCGTTCCCCGCAGCCGCGTATGTCACCTACATTCAGGACCTCTACCAGAACAACCTGCTGCTCCAGGGCAGGCACTACGTCGGTGGCAAGCGCGTCGATCTGAAGGCCATCGACTGCCCGCTGCTCACCATCGCTGCCGACAAGGACAACATCTGCCCGCCGAACGCCGCCGTGGCGATCAACACGGCCGTCGGCTCGAAGGACACCAAGGTTCTCTCCGTCCCCGGTGGTCACGTGGGCGCCGTCGTGGGAAGCAAGGCCGCCGACAAGCTGTACCCGGCCCTAGTCACCTGGATGAAAGAGAGAACGGCATGAACCTGAAGGACCTGAAGATCATCGTCACCGGCGGCGCTCAGGGCATGGGCGCGCACTTCGCCACGCGGCTGCTCGAGGCGGGCGCGAAGGTGGCGGTCGGAGACGTCAACGAAGAGGGGCTCAAGGCCCTGCCCGCGGGCATTCACCGCCGCCGGCTCGACGTCTCGAAGGAAGACGACATCGTCTCGTTCGTCGCGTGGGCGCACGAGCAGATGGGCGGCCTCAACGGTCTCATCAACAACGCCGGCATTCTTCGCGACGGCCTGCTCGTGAAGAAGGACAAGACCACCGCCGCGGTCACGAAGATGTCGCTCGATCAGTTCAACGCGGTGATCGGCGTGAACCTCGTTGGCGCGACGCTCATGGTGCGCGAGGTCGTCGCGAAGATGGTCGAGAAGGAGCAGGGCCCAGGCGTCATCGTCAACATGTCGTCGATCGCCCGCCACGGAAACCGCGGCCAGTCGAACTACGTGTCGGCCAAGGCGGCCCTCGCGGCGAACACCGTGACGTGGATGAAGGAGTTCGCCCCGTTCAAGATCCGCGTCGGGGCCATCGCGCCCGGCATGGTCGAGACGCCGATGACGAAGGGCATGAACCAGAAGGCCCTCGATGCCTTCACGGCCAGCATTCCCGTCGGTCGCATCGGCGTGCCTGAGGACCTGTGGGTCGCCGTGAAGTTCGTCCTCGAGTGCGACTACTTCAACGGCCGCACCATCGACGTCGATGGCGGCATGGGCTTCTGAGCGGCCCGCGCTGAACGTCGTCCCCGCCCGGCTTCCGTCACAGGAGGCCGGGTTTGTTTTTTCGTCCGACGGTTTTCTCGCGTCAGGCGCCACGGCTCCTCTGCGACGATGGGCGCGTGATCGTCCTCGACGGCAGCGAAGGTGAAGGTGGCGGGCAGGTGCTCCGCTCGGCGCTGTCGTTGTCACTCATCACGGGCCAGGCGTTCCGGCTCGAGAAGGTGAGGGCGAAGCGCAAGCCACCCGGCCTCAAAGCACAGCACCTCACCTGCGTGCAGGGCGCAGCGAAGCTGGGCGACGCCGAGGTCGAAGGCGATTCCATCGGCAGCAACCAGGTCACCTTCCACCCGAAGGCCACGAAGAGCGGCGCGTACGGCTTTCACGTCGGCACCGCGGGCTCGACCAATCTGCTCTTTCACTGCCTCGTCTACCCGCTGGCGCTGGCCGGCGGAGGCGCCCTCACGCTGACCGGTGGCTCGCACGTCATCGCGAGCCCATCGTTCGACTACGTGGCCCGCGTGTGGACACCGCTGGTGAAGCACTGGGGGTTCTCGGTGCGCTTCAAGCTCGAGGCAGCGGGCTTCTTCCCCGAAGGCGGCGGCCGGCTGTGGGTGCACGTCGATCCTGTCGGGGCGCCTTCACCACTCGACCTCACCAATCGGCCGCCCATCGATCGGCTCGTCGTGCGCTCCATCGTCGGCGGGTTGCCGCTCGAGATCGCCAACCGGCAGGGCGACACCGCCCGCCGCGCGCTGAACGATCTCGGGCTGCCGGTCGAGCTCGACGTCGAGTCGCTTCCAGTTGCCCACTCGAAGGGCACCGCGGTGCTCGTCACCGCCGAAGCGAACGGCCAGACGGTCGCGGGCTTCTCGTCACTCGGTGAACGTCGCGTTCCTGCCGAAGAGGTCGGCCGGCTCGCTGCGCGCGAGACCCGAACGTGGCTGCGTGGCACCGGAGCGCTCGATGAGCACGCAGGCGATCAGGTGTTGTTGCCGATGGGGTTGGCGGCGGCAGGGCTGCTGGGCGCGCCGCGGGCCTCACGGTTTCGCGCGCACGTCGTCTCTGATCACCTCACGACCCACGCGAAGGTGCTCGAGGCGTTTCTGCCGATTCGCGTCACCATCACCAACGACCTGGTCGACGTTCAGCCGAAGTGAATCAGGCGCCGGTGGAGCGCTCGCCAGTCAGCTTGCGACGCACCCGCACGGGAGCGCCGGTGTCCTTCTCGTCCTTGGTCGAGGCGATCTCGTTGTTCACGTTGCCGTACAGCTTCCACGCGAACGGGGCTGCGATGGCGAAGCAGAGCAGGGCGCCGCCGATCTGCATCCACGGAAAGGTGAACTCCTCAGGAGCGTTCTCTTCGCTCTCGACCCAGCTCTTCACCTTGCTGGGCTTCTTGCTGAGATCTTTCACTTCGGTGGAGTCGTCTTCGTACTTCTGCAGCCCGCGGCGTGGCTTGTCAGCGAACGCGAGCGGCGCGGCGAGGACGAGGGCGGCGAGCGTGGCGAAGACCCAGCGAGTCATGGCTGAAAACGCTAGCACGGGCGTTCAGCTGGCGCGTACCAGCTCCACCTTCTCGAGGTGTCGGGGAATGAAGGTCGGCCAGCCCTTGGCCTCGACGCGCGCTTTCAGGGCGGCCAGGGCCGAGTCTTCTCCGTGCACGAGCAACACCTGCTTCGGCGGCGTGGTGAACCCATCCATCCACCGCAGCATCTCGGTCCAGTCGGCGTGCGCCGAGAAGCCCGAGATCTGCGTCAGCTGCGCGCGCACGGGAATGTCCTGGCCGTGCAGTCGAATGGTGGGTTCTCCGTCGAGCATGCGGCGGCCGCGCGTGCCGACCGACTGGTAGCCGACGAAGACGATCGTGTTCTTCGGGTCAGACACGCGGTGTTTGAGGTGGTGCAGAATTCGGCCGCCCGTGGCCATGCCACTCGCCGAGATGATGATGCCGGGGCCCTTGAAGTGGTTGAGCTGCTTGCTCTCGTTCGCCGCCACCACGAAGCGGGTGTGGCGCGTCTGCAGCGGCGTCTTGCCGTCGATGACGAGCTTCTTCATGTCGAGGTCGTGATCGCTCGAGTGCGCCAGGTAGATGGGCGTCGCGTCGCAGGCCATGGGCGAGTCGACGAACACCGGCAGCTCGGGGATTCGCTTCGCCCGCTCGAGGTTGTCGAGGTGGTACAGGATCTCTTGCGTTCGGCCGACGGCGAAGGCGGGAATGACGACGACGCCGCCACGCTTCGCCGTCTCGTTCACGATCTCGGCGAGCAGCTCCATCGGCTGCGTCTCTTTGTGCGCGCGGTCGCCGTAGGTGCTCTCGGCGATGAGCGTGGTCGCCGACTCCACCGCCGTCGGGTCGCGCAGAATCGGAGCGTTGTAGCGCCCGAGATCGCCCGAGAAGACGACGCGCTGCTTCGAGCTGAGCAGATCGAACACGCAGATCGCGCTGCCCAGAATGTGACCGGCGGGCACGAAGGTCAGCAGAATGCCCGGCACGATCTCGCGCGCGCGGCCGTAGGCGAAGGTCTCGAACTGCTCGAGCGCGCGGCGTGCGTCGGCCTCGGAGTACAGCGGCAGGGCAGGTGAGTGCCGCGAGTAGCCCTCCTTGTTCGCGTAGCGCGCCTCTTCTTCCTGAATGCGCGCCGAGTCTGGGAGCAGCAGGCCGCAGAGATCGCGCGTGCCTCCGGTCGAGAAGATCGGGCCGCGATAGCCCTGCGCGACGAGCCTGGGCAGGCCTCCCGTGTGATCGATGTGCGCGTGCGTGAGCACGATCGCGTTCAGAGACTTCACGTCGATCGGCGTCGGCGCCCAGTTTCGAAGCCGCAGCTCTTTCGGGCCCTGAAACAGGCCGCAGTCGATGAGCACCTGCTTGCCGTCATGCTCGAGCAGGAACTTCGAGCCCGTCACCGTGCCTGCTGCGCCGAGGAATTGAATCGAGGCCATGATCACTCCACTGAGACGAAGACGCTGTGCATGCCGCCGAGGTTGAAGTCGAACCGCCACGCGTACTGGTACGAGAGCGAGAGCGGGATGATGTCCATGATGGTGAAGCGGAAGCTCGCCGCGCCGCCCGCCGCTCGCATCCACTGCAGCTGACGCGTGAGCGCCGCCGACCCGAAGGCCTCGACGTCGAGCTGCCGCGCGAAGAACGAGGGGAACAGCCAGAGAATCGACGCCGTGCCGCGATCGATGATGAAGCTGTAGCGGTAGCGCGCAGTGCCGATGCCCGCGGCCTCGGTGCGAACCGTATAGTCGTCGTAGCCGCGCACCGCCTCGGCGAGCGTGCCGGGCAGGTAGCCTCCGGGGCCTGCCGGTACCTCAGCGTTCCTCTGGCTCTGGAAGATCGAGATGCCGAGCGGCTGCCCACCGACGCGCAGCGAGCGCTCTGGAGAGCCCGGCAGCCACCGGCCGATGAACGTGCCGACGAACGAGTGGCGCTGCGTGAAGGGCATCGGCAACGCGAACGAGAGGGTTCCGCGAAGGTCGAACAGGTTGCGATCGCTGCCGAAGATCGCCGGGTACGCGCGGGCCGTCGCGCTTACCGCGAACATGCGCTGGGGGCCGCCGTACGACGTCGACTCTGCGCCAGAGAACGAGATCGAGGCCTCGGGCCCGAAGTACTTCTCGAGGAACGAGGGCCCCGAGCTGAAGAACGTCTCGCTCACCAGCGCACGCACCGCGAACGACACGGGCACCGTGAAGAACGACCGCCCGCCAGAGAGCGACGCAGACCAGAACGCGCCGTCGCTCACGGCGTCACGCGAACCGAAGACCCCGAGCTGCCAGGGCGCCAACTGCTGATTCACGTACTCGGCCGACGCACTCCACTGTCGGGTGGGCCAGGCGAGGGTACCGTTGAGCGCCCAGTTGTGTTTGCTGAGCCGGTCTTTGCCGCTGAGCGACGCGTACACGGTCGTGGTCCACGTGATGGTCTGGTTCGCGTCGATCGACGGCAGCACCGTCACCGCGGGCAAGCGCAGCTGAGGCAGGAAGAGGTGATCGACGCTCGAGTACGGCTCGTCGTTGGTGACGACGAGCGGCGGCGAATCGGGGAAGGGCGGCGGGCTGAGCGCGCCCGCGTCGGTGCTGTCGACGACACCGGCGTCGGGCTCCATGGTGGTGTCGGCCTGCGCGATGACGACACCTTCTCTGATGAGCTCGAGAACGTTCGCCGGAGCGCGATCGATCGACCACTGCGTGCCGTTGCGGTTGACGAAGACGAACGCGTCCTCCGTCGGCCAGGCGTCGAGCATCGTCCACGGAGCGTCGGTCAGGCGCTCCAGCCGGCCGGTGTCGAGCGCAAGCCGGTGCACCTGCAGCCGCCCGTTCTGCGATCGCGTGAAGCTCACGTGCTGATCGTCGAGCCACTTCGCGCCGTAGTTGAACGCGCCGTCGTCGGTGAGCGCGCGAACGGAGCCATCGGCCTCACGCACTCGCAGGTTCCACCCATTCCCATCGAGCTGCGAGAAGACGATTCGTTCGCCGAGCAGCGAGGGCGACGCGAGCGAGACGCCTGCCGGTGGTTCGTACAGCACCGTCGTCGTCGCCTTCTCGAGGTCGAACGACACCAACCGCGACTGGCCCGCGACGAAGTCGATGAAGACGTACGCCGTCGCATTCGAGTTGACCGCGCCGCCCTGTCCACGGCCCACGTCCTGCCAGACCTGCACGACGTCGCCGTTCGCGGTGTCGATCTTCCAGAGCTGCGTGCGGGTGTCTCCGCGAGCGATGAGATCTTCGTTCATGAGGAACAGGAACTTCCCGTCGGTCGTGAACGAGAGCCCGCTCATCGTCACCGGCCCGACCTGCACCCACTGCCGCCCGAAGAAGAGCTGCGTGAGGTGCCGCTCGAACCGAACGGAGCCGTCTTTCTCCAGCACCCGCAGCATCGGTACTTCGTCGTTGCCCGACTGCACGAGCGCGATGGCTCCGGTCGAACGATGCACCGCGATGCGCGCGAGTTGGCCGAGCTTCTCACGCAGCGGCTTCTGCTCGGCCGGACGCTCGCGCTTCACGTGCTTTCGCTCGAGCTCTCGCGACCACTCATCGACGAGATCGCCGAGCGACTTTCCGTACACCTCGTTGAAGCGCAGTGAGACGCCGAACGGTGCGAAGAAGGCACGGCCCTGGCGATCCATCAGGCTCCACAGCGCCTCTTCGCCTTCGCGCGCGACGAGCCACTCCACGAACGGCAGCGAGGTCAGGTACGCGCCGCTGTACGGGTACAGCTCGCGTTGATTCGCGCTCAAGTCGCCAGGGCCCAGCGAGCCACCGCGCGCGTCGACGAACGACTCGAACACGCCTCGATAGAGCGGGCTGTTCGGCCGGCCGACGGGCCGCTTGATGCGCCCCTCGTAGTACTGCGCGACGCCCTCGGTGAACCACCGCTCGAGGAAGAGCTGCGACGACAACACCGGCCCGGTCACCACGTTCACCACGCGCCAGAACGCCTCGACCTGCTCGAAGTGCGCGTAGTGGAACATCTCGTGGCAGCTGACGTCGCCGGGCGCCGCGCCTGAGAGGCCGTACCAGTTCAGCAGCTCGATCGACGTCTGCAGCGGGTTCACCGAGTGCAGCGGCTCTCCGATGAGCTGGCCGGTGACGTACGCGTTGTTGAAGTTCGCGCTGGTGAGGAAGAGCAGGGCGCGCTCGCGGGGGCGGTCGGTCGTCTGCAGCGCGCGGAACGACTTCAGGCACTCGCTCGCACGGCGGGCGACGCGCTCGGCGGCCTCTTTGTGGGCGGCCGGGTAGTAGACCTCGAGGTCGTCGGTCTCGAGGCGGCGCATGTCGTCCTGGGCGAATGCGGTCGCGAGCTCCTGGCTGAATCGAGGGGTCGCGGTCGCGCAACCGAGCGCGAGTGGAGCCAGCAAAACGAGGAGACGCCGCATCGCGCGAACCATCGCGCATCAGAAGGGTCGGTGCTACGAGCGCGCGCACCATGACGATGCCGACGCCGCCGCAACTCGACTCCGCGTTCGCCCAGGTCTCTGCCGCGATCGATCAACTCGAAGGCCGAAAGGTCGATCTCACGAAAGAGCCGTGGGACGTGATCGAGAAGGGCGTGATCAAGCTCCTCGGAGGCCCCTTCAACCCGCAGCAGATGGAGCACCAGGTGGTCGCGCTCGGCCTCGCCACCGCGTTCGCGCGCCGCCTCAACGCCGATCACCAGGCCTTCTGGTTCCCCTCGCGGGAAGCAGCCGAAGGCGCGTCGCTGGGTTTCCCCGAGGCGCTCATCATGTTGTCGCCGTTCGGTGCCGTGATGGATGCGCTGGGCTCGGCCCGCCTCGCGAGGCTCGACGACGTGCAGAAGGACATTCGCAACTCGCTCGCGCAGGTGAAGTTCGGCGCGGGTGGTGGTGGCGGCGGTCAGCGCATTGGTCCCGAGGACTACATGCGGCTGTTCGACCCCGGCTTCGTGCAGCTGGTCGCGCTCGACCCCGTGAAGTCGGCACAGGCGTGGACGACGCCTCCCGAGCGGCTGGCCATCGACGTGCGTGACGGCATCAGCCGCGCGCAGAAGCTGCCCCCGGAGCTCAAGAAACAGATGGAGTCGCAGCTCGTCACCGCCCTGCAGCGCATGGAGCCCGGCAAGCCGCTCATCTCGCAGGTCACCCGGGCGCCGCGCGTGTGTGAGGTGGTCGGTCTGCTGTTCGGCACCGCGACGTCGACGGGCTCGGCTCCCGAAGAGTTCTGGATGGACGTCGTCATGCCGTTCCTCTTCGTCGGTACGCCCGAGAAGTTCCCCGAGCTCGAGGGTGAAGAGCTGCAGGCGGCGAAGCAGGGCATCGACCCGATGCTGCTGTTCCTCGACGTGGTGCCGTACCAGTACAAGTCGCCTGAGGAAGATGGCCTGCTCAACGCGTTCCCCGGCTCGTCACTCGGGCTGCCGCACGAGGGCTTCGGCGCGGTTCAGAACCTGCGCCTGGTGAAGGTCGGCCTCGACGCGATTCGTGAGCCGCTGTCGAAGTTCGACGAGAAGAAGACCCGCGCGACCCTCGAGAAGTTCGCGGCCGACGTGAAGCGCCAGACGGGCGAGGTCGCGCTGCAGGGCCAGGCCGAAGCGAAGCAGATGCTCGACGCGGCGATGGTGCTGCTGACCGATCTGAAGCGCGTCGTCGAGAGCGGGAAGGACGTCTGCGTGCGCCGGCTCACCGAGGCCGAGGCGGCGAGCGACCCGGCGTTGTCGATGGTGCGGCAGGCGCTGTCGGGCCCGCGCATCATCCTGACCACGTGAGACGCATGAAGCTCAGGGCCGTTTGTTGCGGCCCATGAGCACGCCCGCCGTCACCGCGCTGGCGACGCTGATCAGCGCGATCGACACCATCAGCAGGGCGAGGGCGAGCGGTTCCCTCGGGAAGAAGCGCTCGACGATCCAATTGCCGAGCTTCGCCGTCAGGGTCGCGCTCACGAGCGCAGCGATCAACGACCAGAGGAAGATCTTCAGCGCGTCGGGCATGCGGGAAGCCTACGCGTTGTCACGTCTGCGCGCGATGTCGGCTGCCATGTCGAGCTGCGCCTTCCAGTGGCCGTAGAGCCGTTGCTTCGACGCGAGGCGATCGAGCGCGGACTGGGTCTCGAGATCGATCGTCGCAGGCGGGGCGTCGCGAAACGGAGTGCCCGGCAGAGGCATGAACGAGTGCGAGTTCACGCGCGCGCCTTTGTCGGCGAGCAGCTCCATGAGCGAAACGGTGGCGCGCACCTCATCGGTTCCTTCTCCAGGCAGCCCGAGAATGAAGTCGACGTCGGGGCGAAGATCGGCGGCGACCGCGATCTCGACGGCGCGAATGATCGCTCCGACATCGTGACCGCGCTTGCTCATCGCGAGCACCCGATCGGAGCCCGACTGCCCACCGATGATGATCGACTCGTTGAACGCGTACTTCTTGATGAGGGCCATCGACTCGGGCGTGACGTGCTCCGGTCGCACCTCGGAAGGGAAGGTGCCGAAGAACACGCGCCCCTCGGGAGCCATCGCTTCCTTCGAGCGTGCGAGCAGCTCTTCGACGGCCGAGAGATTCACCGACTCATCGTTGGAGCCGTACGAGAGCGCCGTCGGTGAGATGAAGCGCAGGTCACGCCGCCCCGACTGCCGCAACACCTTCGCCCACTGCACGATGTTCTCGACGCTGCGATGTCGGAACGTGGCCTTGCTGAAGAACGGCGTCTGGCAGAACCGGCACGCGTAGATGCAGCCGCGGGTGAGCTCGACCGAGCCGAAGATCTGTCGCGACGGCGCGAACGGAGGGAAGTCGTTCAGGTCGATGCGCTCGGGGCGTGGGCTGCGAACGACGGCTCCATCGGCCAACCGCGCGAAGCCGGGCGTTGCGTTCACGTCGCCGCCATCACGAACGCGTCGCACCAGCTCGACGAACGGTCGCTCACCTTCACCGATGCAGATGAGATCGAACCCGCCGCGCAGCGACTCGAGCGGCTCGGCCGTCGCGTGCACGCCACCCGCGATCGCGAGAAACGGCGCACACGCTGCGCGCACCTGGCGCAGCTCGTTGGCGCACTCGGGAAAACTCGGCGAGTAGAACGACCACGCGACGATGACGCTGGCTCCGCGGGCCTGCTCGGCGCGAATCGTCTCGATCAGCTCGCTCGTGTTCCTCGGGAGCAACAGCGGAGTCGTCGCGAACTCGGGGTACGCCTCGACGGCTCCGGCGAGGGCCGTCAGCGCGTACTTCCCGGGGAAGCGGTAGCTGAAGACGAGGCTGACCACGTCAGCGTCATAGCGCTCCGGCGCTCAAAGGCAGAACAGGCCCGTGCGGGGGTCGACACATCTCGACCCGGCGTCGGTTGAAAGACAGCAGCCCTCACAGCATTCCGCGCTGCGAGAGCAGAGCTGGGTGTTCAGAAGTCCGCACTTCGTCCCGCTGTGACAGCAGAGCATCAGGCCCAGGCACTCGGGCACTGCTCCTGCGCACGTGACGCCTGGCGGCTCGGTACATTTTCCGCCGGAGCAGCGTGCGTTCTCGCAGCAGTTCGAGTCGAGGATGCAGGAGTCACCTTCGAAGCCGTAGCAGGTCGTTCCTGCTCCGCGGCAGATGGCGTCCTCGACTCCAGGAGAGAGGCTGAGACAGAGCGCTCCCCCGCAGCACGGCGTGCCGCCCTGGGTGCAGACCGCCTTTGAAGCCAGACACCCCGCATCCAGAATGGTGCCCGCGTCTACTCGGGCAACGCCACCATCGAGCACTCCGACGCCACCGCCGGCCCCACCGGCGCGCGCGACGCCACCACCAGCGATTCCGCCGGCAGCTCCACCTCCGGTCGATGCGGTGCCACCGCCACCGGGTGCACCGGAATCAGGGTCGCGCCAATCGCAGAGGGCATCGCAGATCACCTCGTAGCGCCGGTCGTACGCGCCGCAGTTGCACGAAGGGCTGCCGACGACAGCGATCACCGCGAGGAGCAACGCCGCCACGCGAGACCTGGTCATGGGCTGAGCCAATCTCGGGTCCACAGGCCTTCAGCCACAAGCCAGATGAGGGCAGAGGCGATGAGGACCGAGCCCGTGATGATGAGGCCGGCCGCGGCGAAGGTCTGCTGGTTTCCGAGCACGGTCAGCCGCTGGGCCTCAAGGAGCCGGCTTCGCGCCTCTTCCGCCCTGGACGCTTCAGGCGGAATCGCGTTGAGCAGACGAAGGGTCTGGTTCGACGCGACCTGCTGCCAGACGCCCAGACCGAGCGACAGCACGCCCGCCGCAGCGAACCCGAAGGGCTCTGCGTTGAAGCGCGTGGGGTCTTGCGGCTCCGCCGCGAGCAGGGCGGAGCACACACAGGAGAGGAGAGCGGCCATCGCCCAAAGACGATAGCGCTACTGCCGCTTGAAGCGCGCCTGGAAGAAGCGCAGGTGCTTGGGCTCGTAGATCATCTCGAGGCCGCGCACGTTCTTGCGGTTCTCCCAGACGGCCTGCACCGACTCGACCGTCACGTCGCAGTGGGCCTGCGTGTAGACGCGGCGGGGGAAGGTGAGGCGCACGAGCTCGAGCTTTGGCCGGTAGTGCTCGCCGTGTTTGTCGCGGCCGGCCGAGACGATGCCGCGCTCCATCGAGCGAATGCCGGAGTCCAGGTACAGCTCTGCGGCGAGCGTCTGCGCGGGGAATTGCAGCTGATCGAGCTGCGGGAAGAACTGCTTCGCGTCGAGAAACACCGCGTGGCCACCGACGGGCAGCACGATGGGAATGCCGAGCGCTTTGAGGTGATCGCCGACGTACTCGACCTGGCCGATGCGGGCGCGCATGTGATCTTCCTGCACGGCCTCGACGATGCCGCGGGCCATCGCTTCGAGATCGCGGCCGGCGAGGCCTCCGTACGTGTGCAGGCCCTCGAAGAGCACGACGAGGTTGCGCGCCTCTTCGAAGATGTCCCAGTCGTTGAGCGCGAGGAACCCGCCGATGTTGACGAGCAGGTCCTTCTTGCCGCTCATCGTGCAGCCATCGGAGTACCCGCACGTCTCGAGCAGAATCTCGGCGAGCGTCTTGTCGGCGTAGCCGGCCTCGCGCTGCTTGACGAACCAGGCGTTCTCCATGGCGCGCGTGGCGTCGAGGAAGAGGCGAATGCCGTGGCGTTTGGTGAGCTCGCGAACGGCGCGCAGGTTGGCCAGCGAGATCGGCTGACCGCCAGCCATGTTCACGGTGGCGGCGATGGAGACGTAGGGGATCTTCTTCGCTCCGACTTTCGCGATGACGGCTTCGAGCTTGCCGAGATCGACGTTGCCCTTGAACGGGTGGAGCGAGGTCGGGTCGTGGGCCTCGTCGATGATGATGTCGACGAAGGAGCCGCCGGCGCGCTCCTGATGGGCGCGGGTGGTGGTGAAGTACATGTTCCCGGGCACGACATCGCCGGGCTTGATGAGAATGGTCGAGAGCAGGTGCTCGGCGCCGCGGCCCTGGTGGGTGGGCACGAGGTGTTGGTAGCCGTAGTACTTCTGCACCGCGGCCTCGAGGTTGTAGAAGTTGCGGCTGCCCGCGTACGCCTCGTCGCCGAGCATCATGCCGGCCCACTGCGAGTCGCTCATCGCGCTGGTGCCCGAGTCGGTCAGCAGGTCGATGTAGACGTCATCGGAGCGCAGCAGGAACGTGTTGAAGCCCGCTTCGTCGAGCGCCTTCTCTCGCTCGGCCCGCGTCGTCATGCGGAGCGGTTCGACCATCTTGATCTTGAACGGTTCGGCCCAGGAACGCTTTGGCATCGGGTGCTTCCTCCGAGCGCGGGACTTCGCGCAGTCGGAGGGGAAGGGCGCTGATGTTGGTCAACCGGGAGTCAGGGCGCGGGAGTCGTTGCGTCGATGGGCGAGTTCCGGTATCGATCGGCCCGTCGTTCGCGGTGGTAGCTCAGTTGGTAGAGCACGAGCTTCCCAAGCTCGGGGTCGAGGGTTCGAATCCCTTCCGCCGCTCAACAGAAGGCCCCGAAGTCGCACGAGAAATCGTAGCGGTTTCGGGGCCTTCCAATTGTCGGCTTTCACCCACAGTTGCCCCAAGTTTGCACGAAGGCGCCTCGGCTTGAGCAACTGTCATGGTGCGAGGCGTCTTGCCACCCGACGAAGTTGGAGCGTTGCCCATGGATTCTGAACGCGCAGTGATTCGAACCTTCGCCTGAGCCCATCCTCTCGCATGACGAGAAGTTCTGCGCTTACGCTACTGAGATACTCCAGATCGCAACAAATCACACCCTTAACGTTTTGAGGACATTGATAATAGGCAACAATAATTCCGTCTTCCCCGTACTCACTGTCGCCTTCGCTTGCCTGAAGCTCCAACGTTACCCATTCGATCAGCGTCGGTACTTTGGGCTGAAGCCAAACCGGTGCTTCGCTCTGCTTCGGCAATCGCTGAGCAGATTGGGCAAGTCCTATTGCCGCACTTACGGTCACTACCACGACTGTCGTCAGTCTGAGTGATTTTTGGTTTGCAATCATCGAACTCTCCTGTGTGCTTGGCGTGAGCGATGCGCTAGCAGGCTGTTGAAAATACCGGGTTGAGGTCTGTGTTGGGCTTCCCTGGTCTCGAGTTGCGACGGAGCACTGAGCAGCTTTGCTGCTCAGTTTAGGCGGCCGGCAGCAGCGTTGCCATGCGCCGCAGGTTGAAAGCGGCACCGACGAG
>JBEOKA010000307.1:0-6481 GCA_040275325.1 Myxococcaceae bacterium
AAGGTCGTCGCCACCGATGACGGCGTCTTCCACGTCGCACATCGCACGCAGACGCCGAGCAGCATCGTCTACGGCCGCTGCAGCTCGAACTGCGGCGTCGCCCAGCAGTGGAGCTTCGTCACCGTCGAGCCGACGGCCACCTTCATCGTCAGCCCGCGCCTCGCGGTCGGCGCCGATGGCCGCGTGCACCTCGTCTACACGCGCACCAACAGCCCCGCGAAGAACGTGTACGCGACGTGCGCTGCCAACTGCACCACCGCTGGCAACTGGACGAAGACCGAGTTCGACGCGCCCACGAACTGCGACTGGGAAGATCAGGGCTCGGGGCTGGTGCTCGACACGCAGGGCCGGCTCTCGTTCCTCACCACCGACTTCAACAGCCGCGTCGTGTGCCTCAACACCTGCGGCGCGAGCTGCGGCACGGCGGGCAACTGGCAGACGGCCGAGATCATCGATCTGCGCCCGAGCAGCCGGAACTCGGCGCTGGGCTTCGCGGGCAGCGGCACCACGTTGCACCTCGTGTACGACGATCTCGTCGCCGGCCTCAGGTACCAGCGCTGCACTGCCAACTGCACGCAGGCTGCGAGCTGGCAACGTTCAGCGCCGCTCTTCTTCCACGGAGACGCGCCCGTCGCGCTGTCCGCGTCTTCCCAGGGCCGGCTTGCGCTCGCGTACAACCAGGGCACGACGGACCCCGGCGCGCCGACCGACGTGAAGGCCTTCGATGGCCGACTCGCGATCTGGGAGTGCACCACGGGCTGCGACATGCGCTCGGGCTGGGCTGGCGTGATCGCGGGCGCAGTCGATGACGGGAAACACGGCCTGGCCACGGCGTCGATCTCCGCCGGTGTCGTCGCCATCGCGACCCAGAGCGCAGGCACCAGCGCGCACCTGTGCGAGTCGAACTGTGGCGTGCCCGCGTCGTGGACGTCGGCCGATCTCGAGACGACCGCGACCCTCACTGCGGCGCTGCCCGACGCGTACACCCTGCCCGGCTGCGAGCAGAACGGTCAGCCGGTGCGGCCGCAGCTCGCGACGTGGGCGCCCGAGTTCCCCGCGGTCGCCGTGTCAGACAACGGCATGGTCGTTCACACCGGAACACGAGGCCTGCGGACGTGCCCTGGGGTCGGGAGCCCGACGATCTTCCCGGGCTACGGCCGCCTGCTCTACGCGCCGCCCTGACCGTCAGCAGCCTTCACGCGCGGGCGCAGGGCAGCTCAGTGCGACTTGAACCAGGCGACCGTGTTGGCGAGCCCGCGCGCGATGTCGAAGGTCGGCGACCAGCCGAGCACCTCTTTGGCCTTGCGATTGTCGAGCACGCTGCGGCGTTGCTCACCCAGCTTGCCCTCGGCGTAGATCGCGGGCGTCTTCACGCCAGCCGCCTCAGCAAGGTGCCGATAGACGGTGTTCACGTCGGTCTCGACGCCAGTGCCGATGTTCACGCCGCCCACGAAGCTGGTGTCGAGCGCGCGCACGTTCGCGGCGGTGACGTCGGCCACGTGCACGAAGTCGCGCGTCTGCCCGCCGTCGCCGTAGATGGTGCAGGCCTTTCCATGCACGAGGCGCTCGGTGAAGATCGCGACGACGCCGGCCTCGCCGTGCGGGTTCTGCCGAGGGCCGTAGATGTTCGCGTACCGCAACGCCACGTAGTGCAGCCCATAGATGCCGCGCCACGCCTGCAGGTACAGCTCGCACGCGTGCTTCGAGACGCCGTAGGGAGAGACGGCTCCACAGCCGTGGGTCTCGGGCGTGGGGATCTGCTGGGTGTCGCCGTACATCGAGCCACCCGAGGCCGCGTAGATCGCGCGCTTCAGGTTGCCCGCCTTGCGCGCCGCCTCGAGAATGTTGAGCAGCCCTCCCACGTTCACGTCGGCGTCGAAGCGCGGCTCGGTGACGCTGCGGCGCACGTCGATCTGCGCGGCGTGAAGATCGACGACCTCGGGCGCGAACGCGGTGACGGCCTTCGCCGCCTGCTCGCTGCGAATGTCGGCCTGCACCAGCTCGGCCTTCGCGTTGAGGTTCTGCCGCTGCCCGGTCGAGAAGTCGTCGATCACCAGCACCTGGTGACCGAGCGCGACGAAGGCGTCGACGACGTTGCTGCCGATGAAGCCTGCTCCACCCGTGACGACGATCTTCATCAAACGGCTCCTGGGAACACGGTGAGTTCGAGGCCCTGCGCGACGCTGTGCGTGGGCGAGTAGCCAAGGCGCTCACGCGCGCGCGAGATGTCGGCCTGCGAGTCTTTGATGTCGCCAGCGCGGAACGGCTGGTGCTTCGGAGGGAGATCCCTCACCTCTGGCCGCGTCTTCGCCACCCGCTCGCGAATGAAGCCGTAGAGCTGCGTGAGGCTCGTCTTGTCGCCGACCGCCACGTTGTAGACGGTGTCGCTGACGTCGGCGCCCTGGGCGAGCGCGCCACGCAGGTTGGCCTGCACGGCGTTGAGCACGAAGCAGAAGTCGCGGCTCGTGGTCCCGTCACCGTTGAGCTCGCACGGCTGCCCCGAGAAGAGCAGCGCCATCCATTTGGGGATCACGGCGGCGTACGGGCCGTTCGGATCCTGCCGTGGGCCGAAGACGTTGAAGTAGCGCAGGCCGACGGTCTCGAGGCCGTAGCTCTTCTGAAAGACCGACGCGTACATCTCGTTCACGTGCTTCGTGGCGGCGTAGGGTGACAACAATCGCCCGGTGCGCGACTCCACCTTCGGCAGCGTCGGATCGTCTCCGTACACCGACGATGAAGACGCATAGACGAAGCGCTTCACCTTCGCATCGCGCGCCGCCACCAGCATGTTGATGAAGCCGTCGACGTTGTTGCGATGCGAGGCGAGCGGGTCGGCGAGGCTGCGCGGCACACTGCCCAGCGCGGCCTGGTGCAGCACGAAGTCGACGCCGGCGCAGGCCTGGTGACACGTCTCGAGCGAAGTG
Organism: Myxococcaceae bacterium; assembly: GCA_040275325.1. Classification (GTDB taxonomy): domain Bacteria; phylum Myxococcota; class Myxococcia; order Myxococcales; family Myxococcaceae; genus Xiheimicrobium. Next base: position 2,925 of record JBEOKA010000307.1, read on the forward strand.
ATGTCGCCCTTGATGAACGTGAAGCGCGCCGCCGCGCCCTGCCCTGCCTTCGCGACGGCGTCATCGAGGTTCGCCTGTTTGCCGGTGATGAAGTTGTCGAGCCCGACGACGCGCTGCCCCGCCTTCAGCAACTGCTCGACGAGGTGCGAGCCGATGAAGCCAGCGGCCCCCGTGACGAGCCAACGGTGGGAGTGACTGGCCAGCGCAGCGGCGAGATCGAACGAAGCCATCAGAGGCACCAGTAGTGAACACGGCCAGCGGGGATCTTCTTCGGGTCGAGCGCGCTCTTCACGTCGACGAGCACGCCGCCGGGCTTGATGCGCGCGAGCAGGCTCTCCATCGGCATGTCGAGGTACTGCTTGTGCGAGACCGCGAGGATGAGCACGTCGAGATCGACCAGCTCCTCGAGCTTGCTGACGCCCAGGTTGTACTCGTGCTTCGTCTCGTGCGGGTCGGCGTACGGGTCGGTGAGCATCGGCTCCATGCCGAACTCGCGCAGCTCGGTGAGAATGTCGGGCACCTTCGAGTTGCGAATGTCGGCCACGTCTTCTTTGAACGTCAGCCCCATGACGCCGACGCGCGCGCCCTTCACCTGCTTCTGCGCGTGAATGAGCAGCTTCACCGCGCGCTGGGCGATGTACGGCCCGATGGAGTTGTTGATGCGCCGACCAGCCAGGATCACCTGCGGCTGGTAGCCGAGCTGCTCGGCCTTGGTGGTCAGGTAGTACGGGTCGACACCGATGCAGTGCCCGCCCACGAGGCCGGGCGTGAACTTGAGGAAGTTCCACTTCGTGCCGGCCGCAGCGAGCACGTCGCGGGTGCGAATGCCCATGCGATCGAAGATCAGCGCCAGCTCGTTCATGAGCGCGATGTTGAGATCTCGCTGGGTGTTCTCGATCACCTTCGCGGCTTCGGCGACCTTGATGCTGCTCGCGCGGTGCACGCCGGCGTCGATGATCGCGCCGTAGGTGGCGGCGACGCGCTCGAGCGTCTTCTCGTCTTCACCCGACACGACCTTGGTGATGCGCTCGAGCGTGTGCAGCTTGTCGCCCGGGTTGATGCGCTCGGGCGAGTAGCCGAGGAAGAAGTCACTGCGCGCGAGGCCAGAGACCTTCGCGAGAATCGGCCCGCAGATGTCTTCGGTGACGCCCGGGTAGACGGTGGATTCGTAGACGACGACGTCGCCCTTCTTGAGCGCCTTGCCCACCGTCTCGCTGGCCTTCACGACCGGCGTGAGATCGGGTCGGTTGTCGACGTCGACCGGCGTGGGCACTGCGACGACGAAGAAGGTCGCCTGCTTCAGCCTGGCGGGGTCAGAGGTGATCTCGAGCGGCACGCCCTTGAGCGTCGCCGCGTCGATCTCGCCCGTGCGATCGAAGCCCGAGGCGAGCTCCTTCACCTTCGCTTCGTTGATGTCGAACCCGATGGTGCCGGGGAACTTGCGCGCGAAGCCCAGCGCGACTGGCAACCCCACGTACCCCAACCCGATGACGGCAACTCTCTCAGCCATGCGCGCTCCTCTGTTGTTCCCGGCGGGTTACCCCAAGCCTGAACGGTTTTCGACGGTTGCGTACCCGCGAAGGCTCGCGCGATTCACGACGCGGGCGGGTCTTCGGGAGGCGGTGCACCCATCGCGCGCAGGCGGCCGCCTGGCAGATTGAGGTGTGCGAGCGCCCGCGCGGCGAAAGCCTTCGTGATGGTGTCGTGGAGCGGCTTGTCGGCCTCTTTGCCCGGCTCGGCGACCCACTGATCGACCTCGAGCGGCGTCGCGAGGAAGGTGTTCAGAAAGAAGAAGACGGCCGCGGGCAGAATCGGGAGCAGCAGCACCAGCTCGCGTCGAACGAGCGCGTGCACGGCGAAGACAGGAACCAGCAACAGCAGCGCGAGTGCGATCGCACGCAGCATGCGGCTCCACTCCTTCGCGCTCGTTCGCTGCGTGTAGAAATAGGGGTACTTCGACAGCCACGCGCGAGTCGGCTCATCGAAGCCCTCGACGATCTCGGCGTGCTCGGTCGCGAAGCCCTTGCGGGCCTTCTCCATGCGCTGCCAGAGCGCGAACAGCGTCAGCACCTCCATCGCGGCGAACGCGGCGGCGCCCCACAGCGGCATGCACGCCCACGCGGCCCAGCTCACGAGGAAGACCATCTGCAGCATCTTCAGGTTCATCAGCGGGCTCGTTTCGGAGGCAACGCATCGGCGGCGCGGCCCTCACGGGCGACGCGGGTGACTGCAGCAACCGCGTCGAGCCGACGAACGGCGCGACCTTTTCCATCGGGGAGCGGGACGCCAAGCCGCGCAGCACAGGCCTCGACCGAACCGGGCCGGCCCGCGGCCAGCTGACAGAGCTTCGCGCGCACGTCGACGAAGGCGGCGGGTGGTTGGCCTTCATGTTCGAGCAGATCGCGGCAGTAGCGGCCCCACCCGACGAGCGTGTCTTCGGGCCCGACGAAGCGCCTCCAACGCTCGAGAACGGCGGCGCGGGGCTCAGCGGCTTCGAGCGCGCTGGCGGGCAGATCGAGGTGCAGCGGAACGCTGGGCGCGAGCGGGCGCAGTGGGCGAAGGAGCGCTTCGAAACGTTCTCCCGTCGCCAGGCGCTCGGCCACCAACTGCACCAGCTCGGGCTCACCGGGCGGAGCGTCGACCGCGTCCATCGGCCAGGCGTTCGCTTCACCGAAGACGGCGACGAGCGAGGCGTTCGGGTCTTTGAGTTCAGCCAGCGGATCGACGCGCACCGAGTTGCGGTTCTTGAGGCGCGCGTGGCGGGTGCGTTTGCCGTTGGAGTTCGCGTACTCGAGCTGGCGCTCCACCATCGCGTCGAAGGCGGTGAGGATCGGGCGGAACTTGCCGGGGCTGCGCTCGAGCTTCTCGAGGACGATCGCGGTGGCCTCGATGGTCGAGACGAAGTCGTCATCGGGCTCGGCGCGAATGCGGTAGCGACTGGGCGCATCTGGCCGGAAGGCGACGCGGGGCAGCTTCGAGAGCAGGGGGCAGTTGATGACGACCTTGCGCGCGTTCGACCAGGTGCCGTCGATGACGACCAGCGTCTCGGGAGGCACCTCGATGGTGTCGGCGTCGAGCGCGTCTTCGGTGGGGAACAAGACGGCCGTGCCCGGCCGGCGGCAGGCCTCTTCGAGGGCCGGCGTTCCAGTGGCAGTGAGCGCCACGTGCAGCTCGGAGTTCGGCAGAGACAGGTGCGCCATGCGACAGGTGCTGACCGGCACACGGAACTCGCGCGGGTGCTGAATGAAGACGACGTGCGTTCGGCTGGGCACCTTCGTCACCGCGTCGCACCAGCACACGAGCTTGGGGCGTCGGCAGCGCAGACAGAGTTCGCGAAAGGTGGTGTCGGCTGCGGGCGCTTCCATCGTCGGCGGGCCTTGTGCCGTGCCCTGAGAATCGGTGCAAGGCGAGTGAGCGTGGGGCATAGACTGCGTCGTCTGCCGATGGGGGTCATCGTGATGCGTCGTTTGTTGGCTGTTGCAGGTGTGGCGATCAGCGTCTCAGGGTGCCCGATGCAGATCGGAGACTCGTGCGGGCCTGACCTTCCGCCCTGCCCT
>JBEOKA010000308.1:0-6714 GCA_040275325.1 Myxococcaceae bacterium
GACCTGATGCCGAGCGACATCACGGGCACCGACATTCTCGAAGAAGACCGCTCGACGGGGCGCCGCGAGCTGCGCTTCATGAAGGGCCCCATCTTCGCGAACATCGTGCTGGCCGATGAAGTGAACCGCACGCCGCCGAAGACGCAGGCCGCGCTGCTGCAGGCGATGCAGGAGTACCGCGTCACCGCGTCGGGCCGCACCTGGCACCTCGACCCGCCGTTCCTCGTCTTCGCGACGCAGAACCCCATCGAGCAGGAGGGCACGTACCCGTTGCCCGAGGCCCAGCTCGACCGCTTCATGTTCTACGTCGACGTCGGCTACCCGAGCGCTGATGAAGAAGTGCGCATCGTGAAGCAGACGACGAGCGGCCAGTCGGTGTCGCTGTCGAAGGTGCTCTCGCCGCAGGAGATTCTCTCACTGCAGGACCTCGTGCGCCGCGTGCCGGTGCCCGACCACGTCGTGAAGTACGCGGTCGACCTCGTGCGGGCGACGCGGCCGAAGGAGCCCGGCGCCTTCGACTTCGTCTCACGCAACGTCTCGTGGGGAGCAGGCCCGCGCGCGAGCCAGTACCTCGTCATCGGAGCCAAGGCGCGCGCGATTCTCTCAGGCCGCTTCGCCGCGTCGGTCGAAGACGTGCGCGCGCTCGCGAGGCCGGTGCTGCGTCATCGTGTGTTGCCGAACTTCACCGCCGAGTCGGAAGGGCTGACGTCGGTGAAGCTCATCGACAGCATCGTCGAGCGGGTGAAGGCGTAGACTGCGAAGTCGAAGAGCTGACAGACGGGTCAAGGGGGAGTCATGCGTTGGATACTGGTCGCTCTGCTGACATCAACAGGATGTAGTGGGCCGTCCGTCACCCGCGTCGAACCGGGCGCTGAATGTCCTGCGGGGGGCGTTCGCATCGCGAGTGGCTCAGGGGCGGAGTTGATCTGCAATGGCAGCAACGGGATGCCTGGTGCGACAGGCGCCGATGGTCCTGGTGGAATGAATGGAGCAACTGGTCCCACCGGACCTGGCGGGGCACAAGCTCTCTTGCGACAGACCCCTCTCGCGCTCGACGATATCAGGTGCCCCCGGGGTGGTGTGCTGGTCTCCATCGGACTCGACAGCGGTGGCGATGGAGGTATTGCCAGTGATGGCGTTCTTCAGCCCGCCGAGGTGACATCGGAACAGGTTATTTGTAACGGCGATGACTCTTCTCGAGTGGGATCGCTCGTTCCGCCGACGCAACCTGGAGCATTTTCTCTTCGGTTGAATGGTGGTGTTGGTTCAGTCGAGGCGGGTAAGGGTGGAACCGTCATCGTCGAGGCAGGACCGACTCGTGGCGGCCACGTCAAAATGTTCAAGACAGGGGCTGCAGACGCATCCGTCCCGGCGCCCCCACCACCCGCCTCGATTCCGGGTCACACTCCCGTTATCATTAGCGGGAATGTCTCGGTTGTTGCATCCGAATCAGCAGGATTGGATGCAGGAACTCTCGTTGTTCGTTCAGGTATTCTCTCCGTGGTAGGTGCAGACGGCGGAGTTTCCACAGTTACGTCGCTGAGAGTTTCCCAGGGAGCGATCCTGACGATCCCCGCTGAGCTGAACAGAATTCGAGGAAGTTGCATAGTCGATGGACGAGTTGCCCTATCAGCGGCCACTAACAGTTTTCGACTCAACCTGCGCTGTGATGAACTCAGGCTGTCACCGAGTTCAGTGATTGACCTCACTGGACACCCAGCCAGCGCTGCGGTCAGTCTGTTTGCAGAGTTCGTTGCTGCTGAGGGCACGATTGATGTGAGTGGAGTGTCTGGAGCAATCTCTCGTGCAGCGGCTGACGTAGAGATTCAAGGGTCTCGCATACTGCTCGGCGGGACCATCAGGGCGAGAGGCCCTGATTCGACCAACAGCACACTCTCGCGGCCTGGGACTGTCCGAGTCGTTGCCACTTCACAGCTGAGTTCCAGTTCAGCGATTGATGTTTCTGCGGGTCGCTTCCTGGGCGTATCGGGGGAGCCGGCTCGGGGAGGCTCGGTAACGTTCGAGGCTCCTGCAGTTCGGCAAAGCGGAACCATTACGATGAATGGTGGCGATGCGACATCAGCATGTATTGGCTGTATCGGAGGCAATGGCGGTACCATTCTCGTCAAGGCTGATACCCTGTTCTGGAACTCGACTGTTCTTGGAACGGGTGGCGCTGCACCAACAGGTGAAGGCGGGTCAGGCGGCGATATTCGAATCAGTCGATTTGGGCCAACCGGTGATGTCGCTCAGATCTCTGGGAATATCGATCTCTCCGGCGGAAGCGGCGAACTCGGCGGTCCAGGCGGACTCCTCAATGTCATCGAGCGTGACGTCGCTCCAGGCTTCGAGCTCTCGTTCCTTGGCTATCTTGAATTCCAAGCTCGTGGCGGCTCGGCACCGCTCGCCGGTGGAGGCGGACGAGTTGATGTGTTGTTCCCGGGTCCTGTGAGCGGCGGAGCTGTGATCGTAACGACGGGGGTCGACCTGCGGGGTGGCAACGCGGTTTCCCTATCCGATGGTGGCTCGACGGGTGGCAATGGCGGCGTCTTCTATCTACGAACCCGCGGCTCGGCCCTGGATCCGATGGCAAACTGGGAGCGTGTCATTGTTCAGTCGTCCGTTGACCTTTCTGGCGGCTCTGGAGCAAGTGGCGGGTCCGGTGGCTCTGCCCTCTTCGAGGGGAAGTCGGGTGTCACCGTCTCCGGAGTAGTGACTCGTGGCGGAGCCGGAGCCGAAGTGGCTGGAGGGGGCGGAAGCATTACACTCCTGTCGAGTGCTGGAGAGGTTGGTTGGACTTCAGTCATGGACGTTTCCAGTCCGGCTCCAGATGCCGGACCTGGTGGCTCCTTCTCTGCAAAGGCGCAGACGGTGCGTGTGGCTCAGCCAATTCGAGCTCACGGACAGCCGGGTGGCTTTCTTCGAATTGAGTCCAATGCCCATGCGACCTCAGTATCGGTCTCGGCGCCAAGCGGGATTGATGTCTCAAGTGGGGGAGCGGTTCTGATCGACTCGTTCGACGTCACGTCGAACTGGACCCATTGATTGCCCTCGAGTCACTCCCAGAAGCGCTCGGACGACTTCGCGCGCTTCAGCATGTCGTCCATCTTGTGCGAGAGCGGAGACGGCAGCTCGTCATCACGGAAGCAGCGCACCTCGAGAATCTCCATGGGGTTCATGGGCGGGCGCTTCGGTTCAGAGACGGTGGCGCTCAAGACGATGGTGACGGCGTGGAAGCGCGGGTCTCGTGACGGGTCGGAGTAGACGCCCAGCAGCTCGCCGGCGGTGACGAGCTCGACGCCGGCTTCTTCCATCAGCTCGCGTGGCAGGCCGGCGCGAAAGGTCTCTCCCCACTCGAGGGTGCCGCCAGGCATGGCCCACTCGCCGGTGTCTCCGCGGCGAATGAGCACGAGCCGGCCGTCAGGGGTGCGCGCGAAGACGACAAAGCCGACGACGGGGCGACGCAAGAGGTGGCGGAGCACCTCTTTGGCGATGCCGAACAACCCGCGGGGAATGCGCATGGCGGCCGACTACCACGTGGCCGTGAGGCCCGCCGCCGCACCGTTGGCGAGCGGCAGCACCCAGACGGTCACTGGCGCCGAAGGCTTGTCCAGCAGCAGCAAGACGATTCCACCCGCGAGCAGCACGCCACCACCGATGAAGCCGCCGAGCGCGAAGTTGCTGGCGGTGCTGGCGCGCTTCTCCATCAGCGCGACGGCGGGCGCTTCACTCACCGAAGGAATGCCGTAGGCGGTGACGATGGCGCGCGCGTCGGTGGCGATGAGCTGCTGAGAGATGCCGAAGCCCGCGAGGCCGAGCCCGAGGCCGACCAGCCCGACCCCGACTCCCGAGAGCCACGAGCGCTGCGGCGCCGTCGGAGCAGCGACGGCCTGGGTCGCGAGCAACAGCGAGAGCACGAGGGTGAGCCGACGCATGGGCCGAGTCGGTAGCATGGAGTGGCTTGCTTCACGATGAAGATCAGGGGAACGCGATTCTGAGCTCATTCGACTGCAGGAAGATGACGGCAGGTCGGTTGCCGAGCTCCACCACCCGCAGAACGGCTCCAGTGCCAATCACCACGGTGCCGATTGGCGTCCAGTTCGTTGCGAGGCTGGCGTTGGTGCAGGTCGTTACCGACGTCGTGCGAGAGACCTGGACTGTGTTGTTTCCCGTCTCCCACGCACCGTAGTGACCGCCCGCCAGTCGCCGCGCGACCGCGAAGCCGGCTCCGGGCGCCGCGACTGAGGTGAAGGTGAGGCCAGTGAGGGAACCGAGGTAGGATGCGGGGCTTGCAAGCGCTCTCGCGCGCCGGCCGCTGGCAGTGTCGTAGGCGTAGATGAAGCAGCCAGAGTTCGAGACCGCTCCGGTGACACTCTGAAGCACCGATGCTCCCACCGAGTCGCTCACCGTGCCCTCCTGGAAGCCACAGACACGCTGACCCACGAGGGGGTTGTTGCCACACTGGCGATGCGAGATGGCAAGGGCTCCGCCCGAGAAGGCGAACGCCGCCCACTGCTGGAGTCCGGAAAGGACCTTCTCTGGAGTGATGGCCAGCGCGACGGTGTTGGGCGCGCGCGTGTAGCTCTGCCCGATGGTGTTCCCGACCTCTGCGCCGCCCTCGAGTGCCTCGATGGGGGGCGTCACTACGGGAACGCCACCCGGGTCGAACACGGCGCCATCATTGGTGCTCATGCGCCGGAAGTTGAGGAGCATGTTGAGTGGAGCTCCCATCATCGCGTTGCCGTTGATGGCGCGGGTGCGGGTGAGCCCCAGGCTGGCGGTCACACTGCTGTGCACTTGAACATGCACGTCGCGATAGTCCCCGGCGGGCAGCGACAGGCCGTTCTCGTTCTCGACGAGCACACCGCTCGTACCGTCGAGCGTGAAGGTCGAAGCCGCTGCGGTCCCAAAGAACGCAACGCCAATCGTTGGACGGCCATCGAGATCACTCGCGGCGTCGAACGCGCGCACGTTGGTGGCGATGAGGGTGCCGCTCGCAGGCAGCACGGGCGCCGTGTGAAAGCGCCAGTTGGTTGGCGAGAGCACGGGGTTCCCTGCGGTGTCTGTGATTGAAGAATTGATGGCTGGGTTGAAGACGGTCGAGCCCGGCAGCGCCGAAGAGGTCCACGTGGTCTGCGAGCCATTCCACACCCCACCGCCCACGCCTGTCAGCGCGTGCTGGCTGATGTTCATCGGCTCCGAGAAGGTCACCGATGCGAGGCGCGGGTCATTCATTCGCGAGTCATTCGCTGGGGTCGTTGACAGCACCGTGGGCGCCACGCGGTCGACAGTGAAGGTGCGCGTGGCCGAAGCGGTATTGCCGGCGCGGTCGGTGACGACGACGGTGCGTGAGTACGAGAGGCCGTTGTCACCCGGCGTTGTGGTGACTGTTGCCGAGCGTGTCGCGAGGGCCACCGCAGCACCATGGAACGTCGCGGTGCCTGCTGCTGGGTCACGGTCAGTCACCGCCCAACTCATCGTGACCTCGTTGGTCGTGGTGAACGAGGCGGCGTTGAAGACCTGGCCCGAGGCCGGCGCCGTGAAGCTGACCATCGGGGCCAACTTGTCGATGAAGACCCGCTGCCCGATGGAGGTGGAATTCCCGGCAGCGTCCTGAGCGATCGCTCCGAGATTCATCGCGACGTAGTCGACAGCTGGCAGGGTGAAGGTGGACGACCAGGTCGAGCCCGATCCAACCGCCACCTGCTGCGTCGAGCCGAGCGTGAAGGCGACAGTGATGAACTGGTTTGAGCCATCAGTGACGGTCGCGACGACCTGTACCGTGCTGGTGAGTGGGCCTCCGATAATCGCGTCGACCGATGGTGCGGTGATGGTGATGACGGGCGCCACCGTGTCGACGAGGAAGGCTCGAGCGACGACCGTCTGGTTCCCGAGGGCATCGGTCGCCGTGGTTGTACAGGTGAAGGTCGCGTTGTCGGCTGTAGGGAGGGGCCACGAGACGCTCCACGAGCCGCCTGCCAGCGTGGCTGCGCGATTGCCTCCGGAGTCGGCGCAGTTCATCAGGACGCCAGTCACCCCCGAGCCGTCCGAGACCGCGCCCGTGACAGTCTGGGTGCGTGGATTGCCGAGACGTTGCATCGCATTGGGGACCAGGAAGGTGAGCGTGGGGCCCTGCGTATCGACCAGCACCTGGGCGGCCGTCTGCGTGACGTTACCAAGCGCGTCTTGTCCTCGCAGCGTCACTGAGCGCGTCACCCTGTCGAGGTTCGGAGGAAAGGTTACCGCAAGCGACCAGGCTCCATTCGCCTGCACGGTCACGGGGAGCGGCCCGCCTCCGAGGTCGAGTGTCATCGTCACAGGCCCGGTCGGGTCGGTCGCTGCCCCCGTGAGCGTGGCCGAAGCGCCGACGACGGTCGTGCTCGAAGGGCTGGTGAGGGTGAGCGCCGGGCCCTGCGTGTCGACGATGACCTGTTCCGTTCGGGTCGACTGGTTGCCGAACGAATCGGTCGCCGCGATGGTCACCTGCCGGGTGACACGATTGAGATTGGCAGGGAAAGAGACGGTCACCTGCCAACTGCCTCCGGCTCCAATCGTTGCCATCTGGGGGCCTGCGCCGACGTCCACCGTCACGAGCATGATGGGCATCGCGGGGTCGGTCGCCGTTCCCTGAAGTGTCGTCATGGCGCCCACGACGACACCCATGGCTGGTTGGGTAAGGGTCGTTCGTGGCCCGAGCGTGTCGATGCTCACGGC
>JBEOKA010000309.1:0-10988 GCA_040275325.1 Myxococcaceae bacterium
TCCGGATGCGGAGCAGCCAGGGAAAGACGATCACTGCTTGGTCCTCTCGTCACCACCCACGCGGCAGCCCCGCCAGCAACCGCGGGACGAGATCGTGCGCCCCCTGCTCCTTCGCGATCGCCGCGAGCTTGGTGCACACCGAGCCCTCCGGGAGGGGCACGCCCGCGTCGAGCAGCGCGCGCATCAGCTCGACGTTGCCGCCGGCACCCGCCGTGAACAGCAGCGAGACGTCGCCGGGTCGCGGCTCCAGCCGGGCGCCGTGCTGGACCAGCATGCGGTAGATCGCCAGGTTGCCCTTGGCGAGCGCGAGCGCGACGGGCGTCATCCACCCCGTGAGGTGGTTGGGGTTCGCTCCCGCCTCCAGCAAGACCGCCACGCACGGCGCCTCCTGCGTCCGGACCGCCATGAGCAGCGGCGTCTCGCCCGGCATGCCGACGTGCCTAGCAGGACTGCGTCCTCCAGGGCGCTTCGATCTCGCGACGTTTGCTTCATGGCCACCCCTCGCTCGGTTCAGGGGAGTCCCGAACGCCCTGCAACCTCTCCCTGAACCCCAAAAAACGCCGAAGGCGCCCGGCGCGGTCTCCTCTGCAGGCGCGAGGTCGGAGTCGAACACGGACACCGCCGCGCCGGGGGCCTCGAGCCGAACCACGTCGCCGTCGTCAGCGTGAAAGAAGAAGGCTGCCTGCTGGTGCAGGGCATCGAACGAGAGCGGGGGCGTCATCGACGGTGCCTTCCTGGTGACGCTGCGGGCGAGCGGTGACGGTGACTCCGAGATGCGCGGCATTCGCTCGAGCACGTCGGCGCCCGAGAGCACGAGCGCGAACTGCTCGATGCCGATGAGCCCCGAGATGCCGATGATGTCGCCCTTCGACGAGACGAGCGCTCCGCCGCTCTGCCCGCCGACGATGGTGGCGTCGCTCTGCAGGAACGTGAGGTTCTCGAAGCGGGCCTCACGAACGCGAGAGAGCACGCCGCGCGTGATGGCGGGCTGCGGGAACTTCTCGGTCTCACCCGGGTAGCCGATGAGGAACACCTCGCTGCCGATGGGCAGGCCCTCAGGCGAGACGATGGAGAGCGGCTTGCGGTCGAGTGATGCGGGCAGCGGGCCGACGAGCGCGAGGTCGGCGTCGATGTCGATGGCCTTGACTGGAACGTCGAGGAACTCGAGGTCGGGCGCGAAGGTGACGCGCGTCGTCTCGTGCGGCCACACCACGTGCGCGTTGGTGAGCACCATGCGGCCGTCGAGCAACACGCCGCTGCCACCCGAGAGCCCCATCGAGAGGTGCGCGATGGAGGGCGAGAGGCGTTCGTAGACGTCGGTGGCGCTCAGTGCGGTCGGCGTGGGTCGACAGCCGACGAGCAGCACGAGCAACACGAAGGAGCGCATGCGCGGGTTACAGCATCACGCCTCAGTCGTCGCACGTCTCCCAGGTCGCGCGGAGCACCTGCCCCGGCTCGGGGAAGACCGTCACCTGCAGCAGCACCGCGTTCTTCACCGTATCGAAACGCCAGAACGAGGCAGGAACCCGAGCGCCGTCGACGGTGATGACGAGGCGCTCGACCGAACGCACGGTTGGTGTGGCGGGGAGCCGAAGCACGAAGGGCCCCAGGCCGTCAGACCGCTCGAGTGTCTCGATGACTCCGCCCCAGCCTGGTTGGCAGAGGGTCTCGCGAAAGCCACCCGTCACGAGCGCGAGCTGCTCGAGCCGCGCGTCGGCGACGCCGCAGGTGTCGAACTGGCCGATGGGGCTGACGATGAGGAACGGCGTCGGTCGGTCTTCGGAGCGAACGCTCCACGCCGCGAGCATCGACGACGCGGGCAGGTCCGACTGATCAGCCTCGTTCATGATGCAGGCGATGCCGCGGCGGGGAGCCGTCGAACTCCAGAAGCCCGGTGGCTGGCGTTGCTTCATCAGACGCAGCGCGGTCTCGTGACAGCTGCGCTTGCCGACCGCGCGGGGTGGGTGCATCGCGCGCGTGAAGCGGTCGATGAAGGTCGGGCTCTCGGAGGCGAGGACCGCGAGGTCATCAGGCCGCTGCACGTTGCCGCTCAGGTCGCTCACGACGACGCGGGTGAGGGTGCCCGCGAGCCTCAGCGCCATGGTGGCGATCTCCCTCTCGGCCTCGGGCAGGCCGTCGTCGTCGATGATGATCAGCAGCTCGTTGGGCGTGAACGGAGGAACGGTCGTCTCGACGCTGGCCACTCGTGGAGCGCTGGCGGTCGCGTCGACGGCGATGGCGGTGCGCTGCGTGAAGCCCTCGGCGTTGGCGATGAGCTGCAATGAGGCGCGCTGCGGTCCGCTCGTGGTGGGCAGGAACACGAACGTCATCGGCTCGGTCGTGTTGGGCGCGAGCTCGAGCGGCCGCGAGACGCCGAACGGGCCGCTGCGCTCGGTCGAGACCCGCACGGGAAACGCGCAGGTGTTGGTGACGTCGACCTCGAGGCTCGAGCGTGAGCAGGTGGCCTTCGCGTCAGGCAGCGTGATGGCGCTCGCGACCCGAAGGCACGGCGTCGTGAACGGGTTCGGCTTCAGCGCAGGCGCGACGACTTCGACGGCGCCGAGGTCGGTGGTGAGCTGAGTCGCTTCTCCGCCACCGCAGCCGAGGAGCACCACGAGCGTCAAAGCCGAGATGCGCGACACGCTGCGACCCTACACACGGTTCCTTCGCCGCCGCCAGAGCACCAGTGAGAGCATCAGTGGTGCTGCGCCGGTGGTCGAACAGCCGCGGGGCCGGCAAGGGGTCGTGAAGGTCGTCTGAGTCGACAGGCGCTCCCGGCCCGCAAGCTCGAGGAACGCGATGATCGTGGTGGGCTCGGCGCTGCACTCGACGGTGACGGTCTTGAAGGTCACGGCGTTGCTGTCAGCACCGCGGGTGACTTCGCCGAAGCGGCTGAACTGGAGCAGGCGACGCGGCTCCGCGTTCGAGATGAAGAAGCGGCTCACGGGAAGCCACGGCACGGCCTGCGGCTGCAGCTCGAGCGAGACCCGATACGAGATGGTGGCCGACCGGCTGTCGTCACAGGGGTTGAGCGGAAGATCGCGCGCGACCTCTTCGAGTGAGAGCGCGCCCACTTCGGTCGGGAAGGGCTCGGGCGGGATGATGTCGATGGTCGAGCCTGCATCGGCTCCGGTGCAGTTCGTTCCCTGAAGCGTCAGGCGCGTACCGGGAGTCAGCTCGCCAGCGGCGTACCAGCTCACCTGATTGTCCAGGCTCATCACGGCGCGCCCTCCGTCATGCGAGCCACCAACGAACACCGGCGTGTTCGCGGGAATCGAGGTGCCATCACGCGGCGCGATCCACTCCTGACATGGCCATTGAAAGCGGCAGGCCAGCGCTGCAAGCGGCGTCACGAGCACGGTGAGCGTGAGGATTCTGGCAGCGGAGTTCACTGTCAGCGCAGGCTGCACGAAGCGTGCGCGTCGCTCATCGTGGCGCCGTCGCGCGGAGCACCTCCACAGCGCGCGCCAGCTCGGCTTCCGTGAACCGCGCGAACACCAGCCGCAGCGCGCCCGGCTCACGACCGTCGAAGCGATAGACCGAGCCGGGGTTCACCACGACGCCGCGTTGCTTCGCGCGCGTGAGCCACGTGTCGAGCGAGAGCGGCCGGCGAACCTTCGCCCACAACGAGATGCCGCCGGTCGGCAGCTCGAACGACAACGTCTCGCCGAGCCTCGTCTCGAGCAGCTTCGCGAGCGCGTCGCGCCGCCGCTCGTAGACGACGCGCATCTTCCGCACGTGGCGCTGCAGCTCCCCCTCTTCGACGAGCTCGGCCACCGTCGCCTCCATCGGGTGGTCGCCCTGCCGGTCCATCACGGCGCGAAGGCGGGCGACGCGTTGGGCGAGCTCGGTTGGCGCGACGATGAAGCCAAGCCGCAGCCCGGGAGCGAGCACCTTCGAGAGCGTGCCCACGCTCGCCACCACACCGCTGTCGTCACTGGCCAGCAACGGCAACACCGGCCGGCCCTGGTAGTGAAACTCGTGGTCGTAGTCGTCCTCGATGATCAGCATGCGGTGGTTGCGCGCGAGCCCGAGCAACGCCAGCCGCCGCGCCGCCGACATCGTCACCGTCGTCGGGTACTGATGATGAGGCGTCACGTACACCGCGCGTACACGACGCCGTCGCAGCAACTTCGCGAGCGCTTCGACGTTCAGGCCCTCTTCATCCACGGCGATGGGCTCGAGCTTCGCGCCGATGAGCCGCAGCGCGTCCCACGCGGGCCGATAGCCGAGCGCTTCGACCGCCACCGTCTCACCTTGAGCCACCACCGCCCTCGCGATGAGGTCGAGCGCCATCTGACTGCCGCGGGTGACGACGACCTGCTCCATCGTCGCCGGCACACCGCGCAGGTCGGCCACCATGGTCGCGAGCGCACGCCGCAGGGCAGGGTGCCCAGCCGGGTCTCCATACTCGAGCAGGTGCCGGCCCTTTCGCCGCACGACCCGCCGCCACGTGCGCGCGATGAGCTCGACGGGAAAGAGCCGAGGGTCGGGCGTTCCTGCCGACAGGTGCATCACGCCGCTGGGCAACGTGAACCTTCGCTCGCCGAGAAATGAGGGCAGCGGCCCGAGGCGCAGGCCGAGTGATGGCAGGCCGGGCGCGCGCGAGAGGCGGGGCTCCACCGGCAGCTGCTCCTGCACCCACGTGCCGCGCGTCGGCGTCGAGCGCACCCAGCCCTGCGCCTCGAGCTCGCCCACCGCCGCGATGACGGTGTTGCGGTTCACGTCGAGCGCCTTCGCCCACGCCCTCGTGCCGGGCAGCCGCTGACCGGGCTTCAGCCGCCCACGCCGAATGTCTTCGATGACGCCATGGGTGATGCGCAGGAACATCGGCGCGTCGGCCGGGCCTGCGTCGGTCAGCGTCACGCTCCAGTTGGCCATGAGGCATGGACTAGCAGAAATCTCGAAACTGGACCTTCTGGCTGGTCCATCACTTCGGCACCGTGCGCTTCATGAGACGACGCGAGTACGAGGCGCCCATCGAGCTGGCGCATGAGCTGTTTCGAACGGCCGAGACGATGCAAGTGGCGGGGACGAATGCCGACGGCGAGGTGCTGCTCAAGACGCTCCATGGTGTCGTCGACGACGGGTGGGTCTGCTTTCACGCCGCGCCTGCGGGGGAGAAGACGTCGCTGCTTGGTCGTCAGGTGGTGGTCTCGGTCGAGGAGACGGTGGGGCGGCTGCCCAGCTATTTCCTCGACGCCGAGCGCGCGTGCCCGGCGACGACGCTGTTCCGCGGCGCGCAGGTGCGTGGCGTGCTGACGGCCATCGAGGAGCCGAACCGCAAGGCGCGCGTGCTGCAGCGGCTGATGGAGAAGCTGCAGCCCGAAGGTGGGCACGCCGTCATCGAAGCCGAGTCGCCCCTCTATCGCGCTGCGGTGAAGGGCATTCTCATCGGTGGTGTCTCGCTCGAGGGCGCCACCGCGAAGACGAAGCTCGCGCAGAACCGCAACGACGAGGCGCGGCTGAAGGTGATGGATCAGCTGTGGAGGCGCGGCGCTGGCGGCGACGTGCGGGCCATCGAGCTCATGCGTGAGGCGAACCCGGGAACGCCTGCGCCCTCGTTTCTCGTGGGTGACCATGGTCTCTCGCTCCACGCCGCGCTCGACCCGCGTTCCCTCGACGAGGCGGTCGGCCTGCTGCGCGGTGAGTACTGGAACGACGTGTTCTCGGAAGACGAGCTGCGCCGCGCACACCTCGGCAGCGCTGCGTGGGTTGGCGCGCGTGCTCCCGACGGAGCGCTCATCGGCACTGCGCGCGCGCTGAGCGACGGTGGAAAGTACGCGTGGGTCTACGACGTGTGCGTGCGCTCCGACTGGCGGCGACGTGGCGTCGGGCAGGCGCTGATGCGGTTGCTGCTCGACCACCCTGCGGTGCGACGGTGCCCGCGCGTTCGCCTCGGCACCCGGGACGCGCAGTCGCTCTACCGCCGTTTCGGCTTCATCGACCTCGCCAGCGTCGCACGGCCGTACACCACGACCGAGATGGTGCTCCGGCGAGCCTCACCAGCTCGCGAGCAGTGAGTCGCCGGTGGCCGAGGGCTGCACCTCGACCTTCGGAGACGCCACGCCGCTCAGCCGCAGCGCTGACTCCACGACACCCGCGAAGAAGTCGCCGAGCTGCACCGGGTCTGTGAAGACGAGCGTGGCCGTGCCAGGTCCAGTCGCTTCGACCGTCACCGTCGCGTCGTGACGAATCGACCGGATCCGGCCGGGCAGTGGCCGTGGGTGCACCTTCGCAGGGGAGATCGCCGCCTTCCTGGCACCCGAGAAGGCGGCGGCTCTCTTCAGACTCGGCTGCGAGCGCGACCACGGCGCTGGCTGTGTCGAACAGGCCAAGCGCATCATCAAGGGCATCGACGTCGCTTCGAGTGCCGAACGCGGCGTGGAGCTTCTCCGTCGTGCCTGCCACCTCGGGGAGCAGCGAGGCTGTGCGCTCCTCGACCAGAACGGCCTTCCACATTGAACCGTGACGATCGCTACCGCCCTCGGAGCAGGGGGGTGGCGAACCAGCACGAACACGTCTCCCTTCGGAGCCACCGCCACGGCGCCGGCTTCTTCGCCACCGATGCATCGAGATTTTCGCGCCAGAGGGAAGCCGCTCACTTCGAGTCACTGTGAACAAAGCACGCCCGCGCCTGTGGAGAACCTTGTGGGGTTGTGGAGAACTCGGCACCGATGCCCAGTCGAGCCTGTGGGAAAGCAGTGCGGCTGAAGCAAAGCGCTGTCCGCCCTGTTTTGCACGAGCACGCACTGACAGTCATGTTTCAGGGACGGCTTCCGCAAAACGAACGAGGGCCCACGAGGCGGTCTTCCACAACCGTCAGAAGATGAGCTAACGCTGCGGCTTCTCTGGTGGTTCTCTTTCGTTCTTGATCACAGAAAACCCCATCGATAAGAGCGTCGACCTTCCTGCGTCTGCTTCCGTTTCTGGTGAGGGGTCACGTCTTTGTCCGCTTTCGTCGAAAAGGCCGAGTCGACGCCAACCGCACGGAATCTCTGGGAGAACGCCCTCGACGTGCTCCGTCGTGACGGGCAGTCGTTCGTGGTCACCCAGCTGCAGCAGCTGGTGCCGCTGAAGTACGAAGACGGCGCCCTCACGATGGGCGTCGATGATCTGTTTTTCCGCGATTGGGTCGAAGACCACTTCGGCCACCTGGTGGTGACGGCCATCGAGCGGGCGTCGGGGCAGACGGCGAAGCTGGCGTGGGAGAAGGTCGAGCGCGTCACTCCGCGGGCGAGTTTGCCGTCAGCACCCCCAGTCAACCAGCTGCGGCACGCGATTCGGCTCAACGAGAAGTTCACCTTCGACAGCTACGTCGTCAGCGAGGCGAACCAGCTGCCGGCCGCCGCGGCGCACGCGGTGAGCGAGAACCCCGGCCGCGCGTACAACCCGCTCTTCATCTACGGCGGCACGGGCCTGGGCAAGACGCACCTGCTGCACGCCATCGGCAACCGCGTGCTCGCGCGCAACCCGCACTTCCGCGTCACGTACCTCTCGAGCGAAGAGTTCACGAACCAGTACATCGAGTCGGTGCGCGACCAGCGCATGACCGAGTTCCGCCGCCGCTTCCGCGACGAGTGCGACGTGCTGCTCATCGACGACATCCAGTTCCTCGGGAAGAAGCAGGAGACGCAGAACGAGTTCTTCTACACGTTCAACGCGCTCCACCAGCTGGGCAAGGCCGTCGTGATGACGAGCGACACGGTGCCCAGCGAGATTCCCGGCCTCGAAGACCGCCTGCGCAGCCGCTTCGCGATGGGCCTCATCACCGACGTGCACGAGCCGACGTTCGAGGCGCGCGTCGCGATTCTGAAGAAGAAGGCCACGCAAGACGGCATCGCGGTCACCGACAAGGTGGCCCACTTCATCGCCCGCATCATGGTGAAGAACGTGCGTGAGCTCGAAGGCGCGCTCATCAAGGTGACGGCCGTGCACGCGCTCACCGGCCAGCCGCTCACCGAAGAGCTCTGCGCGCAGGTGCTGGGCGACCTGATGCCCGAGAAGGTCACGCTCGACGCCGACATGATTCAGAAAGAGGTCGCGCGCTTCTACAAGCTGAACGTCGACGACCTGCGCGGAGAGCGCCGCATGAAGCCCGTCGCCCACGCGCGACAGGTAGCCATGTACCTGGTGCGCACACTCACGACCTCGTCGCTTCCCGAGATTGGGAAGAAGTTCAACAAAGACCACTCGACCGTGCTCGCCAGCGTTCGGAAGATTGAACAGCTGCGCGGCAACGATGCGCAGCTGCAGCTCGACCTGGGTGAACTTCACAAGAAGCTCGTGCCTGTCGTCGACTGACTTCACCGTTCAGCATCTGCCCTCGCCGAACCCGACGCGCAGCCTGTGTCGCCGCCTCACGCCGAAGACCAACGAGACGAGCAACCAGGCTGAGTCCAACTGCCCGACGCTCTGGCAGCCGGTGGCTTTGGGCGGAGCCACTCCGGTGCCCCCGTCGCGTTCACCACCGCTCCCGCCGTCGGCAGTGCCGCCATCGACCTCACCACCGCTCCCACCGTCGGCAGTGCCGCCATCGAGGTCTGTGCCAGTGCCACCGTCGACCGTGGTGAACGTGAGGTTCATCGTGTCGAACGCCGTGCGCGCGGGAGTCACCCACGTGGAGTCTGCCTCGTCGGCCGACATCTCGAGCTTGAAGCGTGCGGCGTGCGGCCAGGCCGGGTCGATGAAGACATACGGGTCGGCCACCACGTGCCCGTAGCCGATGTACGGGGTCACGACGCACTGGGTGCCGTCGGGCGTGGTTTGGTCTCTGCAAGTCGGGGAGTGCCGGGAGGCGCTGGCGATGACCCTCAGCTGCAGATTGCCCAGGGCCGCGATGGGCGCGGCGAAGTCGAAAACGTCGCTGTGCGCCGAACCCTGCGTGGCGACCGCTACGCCACTCCGGCGCATGCAATCGAGGCCGTGCTGGCCGTTCGAATACACGCTGTCACACGTCACTCCGTCATATGAGTAGTTCCAGCCAGACGGCGCACGCGGCGTGTAGCTGCCGAAATTGACGATCGTTCTGCCCATCACGCCGGCGACGAAGCCCGCGCCCGACGCCACGGTGCCATTGATGTGCATGCCGACGGTGTACGCAACCTTGAGCGGCACGCTGGTGACGCCCGCAGGCACCGAGCCCAGCGCGGTGACTCGATACGCGCGCTTGATGTCAGCGAGTGCCGATGTCCAGATGTACCGAAGGTCGGCTGCCTGCTGGTAGCAGAGCGATGTGCCCGACATGCAGTCGAACGTGTACCCAGTTGCCCCTGGCCGAAGCAGGTACTGCACCCCCGGCGCAACGGTGTACTCGTACTTCACGTGAGCGATGGCCATCGGCTCTGCAGCGCCTTGCCCCCAGCCTCCCGCGCCGATGGTGGCGCTCAGGCCGGGCTTGGCCACAGTCGAGCCATTGCCCGACGGCGGCGCAATCTCGACCGAGTCTCCGTTCCACACGTAGCTCGAGCCAGTCAGCGACGGTATCTGCCAGTCGTTGAAGACGATGTCTGCCGAGGGGGCGAGCGTGTGGCAACTTCCGGGCGCATTCCCGGGCGCGCACTCGCCAGCAAACGCTTCCCCACTGAGTGCGAGGCCGAAGAGGGAGAGCGACACCAGGAGCTGTTTGCGCATCGCCGCACGCTACCATTGCCAGCGCGGGTGAGGGCCTGGGCAAGGCCGTCGTGATGAGGAGCGTCGACCGCCTGCGCAGCCGCTTCGCGATGGCGTGCCCGTCTTTGGGTCTCCACCGACGTTCGCGATGGTGGGTCCGTGGACCGGGTCGCAGGTGCCCGGCCGCACGATGGCCACGTGACCTGACGCGCCTTCATGCGGCCTGGGGTTCTTCATCGTGGAGACCGGCGTGACGGGTCCGTAGTCCCCCTTGGGATTTCCGACGCCCTTGGCCGGAATCTGAGCCTGCATCGCCGCATCTGCGCGCGCCTCCATCGCCTGAGCGACGAGCTTCGGTCTCCTGCACCAGGTTGGCCGGCACGGCCTTCGGAGCGTTCTTCATCGTGTCGAGCTTCACGTTGCTCGGCACACCGAGGTCGACGAGCGGAAGCGGCGCAGACGAGTGACCGGCTTCTCGACGGCGGTCGTCGCGCGGCGCTGTCACACGCTGCATCGCCGCTGTCACAGGCTCGTGTGACATCTCGTTGGGCTCGCGTGACACGCACTGCAACCGTGCGTGGTGGCTCGCCTCTTTCGACGGCGCACGACCTGCAAACGAGCGCCGCCATGAAACGACTCACCCTCTTGCTGTGTCTGGGCCTCGCGACGGCGGCGAACGCTCAATTCTCATTCACCTTCCCCGGCATTCGCTGCATGGGCCTGACGGTCTCGCAGTGTCAGCAACCGGGCGCGCTGACGACGGGCCTCTGTGCGTCGCAGTGCACCGCGATTCTGCGCGCGGAGTATTTGAAGCAGGCCTGGTCGGCACCACAGCAGGTGGTGAGCGTCGCCGAGAAGCTCTCTGGTGCGAACACACCGACGCTCGCTGCGTGGGCGCCCGAAGGCGCGAGCAACCACTTCATGTCGGGCGGCACCGCGACGGCCTCGCACGTCATCGAGCGGCACCGCACTTCATTCCTGGCGAGCGGCTCCACGTTCATGGTCGACCCACACCTCATCTGGCGCAGCAACGGTGCGCGCGTGGGCTCGTGCGACGAGCTGGTGTTCGACTTCTTCCGCTCGTTCAGCGACTTCGAAGACAACACGCGCGGAGCCACCAGCGTCGACGTGTTCCGCGCGGCCTACGCGAGCGGCGGCGTCGCGTTTCAGAACCTGCGCACGGCCGATGGAAGCGGCGTCGGGCCAATGCCGATGACAGGACCACAGCCGAAGAACGCGTACTTCTCGGCGCTCGACCTGCGCATGCCGAACGGCGGCACCTCTGCGAACGCTGGGTGGGCCTCGTTCGTCGCGCCCTACTCGGCCTCCATCACGTGGGACTGGAACACCCACCGCATCTACGGGAACTGGTTCAT
>JBEOKA010000310.1:0-12112 GCA_040275325.1 Myxococcaceae bacterium
GAGAGCTCGGGCGTGACGAAGATGGGCAAGGTCGTATGGCTGCGCAGGCGGGCGAGCTCACGGTGCGCGATGATCGGCTTCTTGAACAGCTCACGGCCGAGCCAGCCGTGCTGATCGACCAGTGGGGCCAGCGCGTCGCGCTCACTCTTCGTGAACGGATCGACGGGCATGCGGTTCACCACGACGCCGCCGACCGGCATCTTCGTCTTCTTCAGGCCGTCGACGAGCTCGAGGCACTCGCTGATGGGCAACGTCTCGGGGAGCGTCACGATCCACGCAGAGGCCAGCTTCGGATCGTTGAGGTACGCCTGCCCCTCTTTGAGCGCGGCGGCGATGGGGCCGCCAGGCACGAGCTTCAGCAGCAGCTCGGGCAAGCCGGTGAGCGAGAGCGTGTGACCGGTCGCCGGCATGTCGATGAGGATGAGATCGTGTTTCGGCTGATCGCCGCTCTTCTCGCGCAGCGCGGTGAGCAGCTGGAAAAAGACGCCCATCTCGCGGAACGAGGGGCCGGCCGAGAGCAGGCGACGCAGGGCATCACTGTTGAGCGCCGCGCGCGCGATGGTGCCGGAGCGCAGCACCGACTTGAGGAACAGCTCCTGGCCGGTGCGGGCGAGCAGCACGGCGCCGTGAATGTTCGGCTCGAGGGGCTCGGGCAGGCGGGGCAGCCGCTCGCGATTCCAGTGGCGCGCCAGCGGCGAGTAGTCGTCGCCTTCGTCGCCGACCTCGGTGACGAGCACACGGCGGCCCCGCTTTGCAGCGAGCCTGGCGAGGGCTGCGGTCATGACCGAGCGACCGACGCCGCCCTTGCCCGTGATGAGTACGACGCGTTTGTTGACCAGCTCGTCCAGGGCGCAGCCTCGGTGAAGTGACGGGTATGACCCTAGCGAAGCAGCGGACGATTCCGTGAGATTTCTGGCGACGGGCTACGATGGCAGCGCGTGACCGAGCCGTTCGTTCCATCGTGGGTGAAGCTGGTGCGCTTTGGCGTGTTGGCGGCCGTTCCGCTCCCAACCGGGCTCGAGGCAGTGCCCCGCTCCGTGCTCGCCGGGCTGCACCCGAAGGAGGCCGCGTTCGCGAGCGAGGAGCGTGGCCGGCGGCAGATCGAGGTGGCGGGTGGGCGCCTGGCGTTCCGTGCGGCCGCGCGCGCGTACGGGGCCGAGGTCTCCAAGTGGCCGCTGCTGGCCGACTCTGCGCGCGTTCCGCTGGGTCCACCGGGTCTCACCGTGTCGCTCACCCACAAGGAGGATCTGGCGATCGCGTTCGTGGGTGACTCCACTGCCGGGCTCGTCGGCATCGATCTCGAAGGCGGGCCACGTGATCGCTCGGCGATCATGACGCGCGTGTGCCGGCCGGAAGAGCTGAGCGCGGTGCAGGCCCTGCCTGAGACCGAGCGCTGGCCGAACGTGATGGTGCGCTTCGCCGTGAAGGAGGCGATCTACAAAGCGATCGCGCCACAGCTGGGGCGATTCTTCGGGTTCCAGGCGGCGCGGGTCGACGTCGACTCGAAGGAGCGCGTCTCGATCACCATGTTCCTCGAGGCGACCGACCCCACCTACGCGCTCGAGAGCGAACTCGTGTGGCTCGAAGACGGCCGACTCATCGCGCTC
The DNA here is from genome assembly GCA_040275325.1 of Myxococcaceae bacterium. Lineage (GTDB taxonomy): Bacteria > Myxococcota > Myxococcia > Myxococcales > Myxococcaceae > Xiheimicrobium. Next base: position 1,608 of record JBEOKA010000310.1, read on the forward strand.
GTGCGGGCATCGAGCAGCTGACGCGCATCTCTCGGCGTCTCGCGTCACGTCGAACCAGTGTGAACGAACAGCGACGCGGTAGCGGTTGATGATCGGCGCCCGCTCGGAAAACGGAGCGGTGAAACCACTCGAGGGAACCGCGAGCCTGGACTGCACCGGTGCGCAACCGACGAGGCCGGTCAGCTCTTCGTCAGCGACGCGGTGAGGCGCGTCAGCCCTTCATCAATCGACACCGTCGCGGCGTAACCGAGGTCTCGCTTCGCAGCCGAGATGTCGAACCACTGCGCGTGCGAGAGCTCGCTCGCGGCAAAGCGCGTGATGAGCGGTTCCTTCTCGACACCGAAGAGCCAGAAGGTGCCCTCCATCATCGCGCCGACGGCGTACGCGAGGCCCGCGGGAATCGGTCGGCCAACGGGGCCGAGACCGGCACACGCGAGCATTCGGTTTGCCATCGTCCACACGCCGATCGGAGCGTCATCGCTGACGAAGTACGGCTTTCCACTGATGGGCGCTCCGTCGAGCAACCGCTGCGCAGCCAGCAGGTGCGCCGAGACGCAGTTGTCGATGTAGATGGTGTCGCTCTTGGGATCGCGGGAGCCGATCTGCTTGAGGCGGCCCGTCTTCGCGCGCGCGATGAGCCTCGGAAGGAGGTGGCGATCGCCCGGGCCCCAGATGAAGTGCGGCCGAAGCGCGACGACCTTCAGCGAGGTGTCAGACGCGGCCAGCGCGTGCTGCTCCGAGATCGCCTTCGTGCGCGGGTAATGCGCGGTGAAGTGCGTCGCGTACGGAATCGACTCGTTCGCGCCTTCGATGTCGTGATCGGAGTGCACGACGCTCGGCGAGCTCGTGTGCACGAGCGCCGGCACCTTCGCGGCCTTGCAGCCGGCGACGACATTGTCGGTGCCCGTGACGTTGATCGCCTCGTACTCTTTCGGGTCGCCCCACCCGCCCGCCTTCGCCGCGGTGTGAAAGACGACATCCATTCCTTCACAGGCCTTCGCGGTCGCGGCGGCGTCGGTGATGTCGCCACGAATCGTCTCGACGCCGAGGGCGCGCAGCTCTGGGTAGTCACCACGCGCGAGCACCCGAACCGTGTCGCCTCGCGCCCTGAGCGCCTTCACCAGGTTGCTGCCGAGAAACCCGCCACCGCCCGTCACCATCGCCTTCATCGGCCAAGCCCCTTCTCTGCCGCCCAGACCGACAACTTCTCGCGCTCGATCTTCGCGTTGTGCCGTTTGTCGACCGGGAACTCGCCGGGGAAGACGTGGAAGTGAACGATCGTCTTCGTGGTGTCGAACTGCTTCGCGAGCGCGCGCACCTCATCGAGCAACACCGGCTCGGGTGAGCCGTAGTCCTTCTCGCGCTCGAGCAGCACCACGGGCGTCTGCGCGCCCTTTGGACCGACTCCGACCAGCGCCGAGCGTTTCACCGCACGCACCTGGTTGATGACCTCTTCGACCGGAGTCGTGAACAACGTGCCGCTCGACGTCTCGACCCGGTGGCCTTTGCGTCCACACATCCACAGCCGGCCCTGGTCATCGAGGTAGCCGACGTCACCCATGCGGTGCACGACGCGATCACCATCTTGAATCTTGGCGAGCTTCGTCTGCTCGGGCCGCGCCCAGTATTCGCGGGTGACGACGGGGCCTGCGACGGCGATCTCTCCGATGGTTCCCTGGGGAACGAGCAGCGTGTCGCTCCAGGTGGCCATCGGCTCATCGGAGATCTGGATCACCCGCAGCGTGATCTCGGGCGAGGGCTTGCCGACACACACGCCCTTCCCCTGCATCGCGAACTTGCCGGTATCGAACAGCACTTCGCGGCTGCCGATGCTCGCGATGGGCAACGACTCGGTCGCGCCGAACGGCGTGAAGATCTCTGCGCCTTCGTTCAGCATTTTCGACATGCGCTCGAGCACGTCGACCCGCACGGGAGCTCCGGCCGAGAGCACCCGCTTCAGCGTCGGCAACTTCACGCCGTTCGCCTCGCCATAGCGGCCGAGGTTGTCGATGAGCGCGGGTGAACCGAACATCGACGTGCAGCCGTGCGCGGTGATCGCCTCGATCAACTTCTTCGGCTCGGCTTTCGCGGGAAAACGAAAGTCCATGTCGGGGAGCACGGCGGTCGTGCCCAGCGCAGGATCGAAGAGCGCGAACAGCGGGAACGTCGGCAGATCGATCTCGCCCGGCCTGATGCCGTACGTGTCACGGATCATTCGCACCTGAGAGTCGAAGATCTCGTGCGAGTAGACCGCGCCCTTCGGAATGCCAGTGGAGCCCGAGGTGAAGAGGATCGCCGCCGTCTCGCCCTTCGTCGGCTCGACCATCGGGTACGGCTCGTCTTTGCCGAGCGCCTTCACCTCGTCGAGCGAATGACCGCCCCAGAGCAACCGACGCCCCACCGTCACGTTCGCCTTCACCGTGCGGAACGGCTTCGGGAACAGCAACCGCGCGACATGCGCCGCGGGAATGCCGATGAACGCGTCGGCTTTCACTTCTTCAAGGCACGAGAGCAGCGCCTTGCGCCCGATGCCGGGATCGATCGCGACCATCACCGCGCCGACCTTGAAGACCGCGAACACGAGCGGAAAGAACTCGAAGCTCGGAGGAGCGAGCACGACCGTTCGCGACCCTCGCGCGACACCGATCGCCTCCAGGCCGTGCGCGATGCGATCACTCATCGCGTCGAGCTCACCGAACGTCATCGTGCGCCAACCGCCACGACCGTCTGGCGCGATGATCGCCGGCCGCTTCGGATCGAGCCTCGCCATCGCAGGCAGGTGCGAGGCGATGTTCGTGCTGACGGTCACGACGCCGCGCCCGGCAGCGGGTTCTTCGCGAAGAAGCCCTTCATCAACCCAACGATCTCTTCATGCGCGTCTTCGAGCACATAGTGCCCGGCGTCTTCGAACACGTGCACCTCGGCCTCGGGCAGCCGTTTGCGCCACTCGGCGAGAAACGCGTCGTCGAACACGAAGTCCTTGCGGCCCCAGCAGATCAGCATCGGCACCGAGCGGAACTGACCGAGCTTGTCCGAGACCTCTTGCACGATGGGCCAGCTGCGATCACCCGGCGCGAGCGGAATGTCTTCGACGAAGCGTTGCACCGCGATGCGGTTGGCCCACGAGTCGTACGGCGCGAGGTACGCCTGCTTCACGAGCGACGTCATGCGGCCAGGGCGCGTCGAGCAGAGCATGTTGGCTCCACGCGAAAAGGCGTTGAACGCGCGCACCGGCACCGGAAAGAACGGCGCGTAGCGAACGACACCGATCTGCCACGGCAGCTTGCGCCCCTGCGGCAGCCCGAAGCCGGCGGTGTTCAGCACCACGAAGCGCTTCACGAGCTCTGGGTTCTTCGTCGCCCAGGCCATGCCGATCATGCCGCCCCAGTCGTGCACCACGAGCGTCACGTTCTTCGTGATGCCGAGCGACTTCAGCAGCGCGTCGAGGTCAGCCACGCGGCGCTCGAGCACGTACGGATACTGCTCATCGCTCGGCTTGTCAGACAGCCCGCAGCCGACGTGATCGGGAACGATGACGCGGTACTGCTTCGAGAACGCGCTGACGAGGTGGCGCCAGTAGAAGCTCCACGTCGGGTTGCCGTGCAGCATGACGAGCGTCTCGCCCTGCCCCTCGTCGAGGTAGTGCATGCGCACGCCGTTGCCGGTGTCGAAGAAGCGGCCCTGCCACGGGTACAACGAACGGTACGGCGCGAGGTCGAAGGTCATGTCCATCACCAGTGAAGTCCGAGCATGAGGCAGTTGAGGCCGCTGCCGATGCCGAGCATCGAGATGCGCTGGCCGGCCTGAAGGAAGCCCGCTTCATTCGCGAGCGCAGCGGTGATCGGCACCGAGACCGTGCCCATGTTGCCGAGGCGATCGAAGGTCGAGAAGTCTTTCGACTCGGGCACGCCGATGGTCGAGAGAATGTCGCGGCGGTTGGCGGCTCCGACCTGATGGCAGATGACGCGATCGATCTCTTCGCGACGCCAGCCCGAGTTCGTCAACAGCTTGTCCCAGGTGGCGCGCCCGAGCTCGACGCCGTGCTCGAGCACCTGCGACGCGTCGGTCTCCATGATGTTCGTGCGCTCACCGAGCAGGCCGGTCGACGGGCCCCAGCGGCAGATGCCGTGGTGTTTCGGAGCCGAGAGCGCGGCGCCTGCGACGAGCCGGTGCTCCACCGCCGAGAAGTCAGCGGCGGTCAGCAGCACGGCGGCAGCACCGGAGCCGCCCGTCATGGTCGCGAGGCCCAGGCGGTACCGCTCGAGCGTCGGCTCGCGGTTCATTCGATCGATCGTGGCGTCGACGATCTCTCGCGAGCTCTCTGCCGAGACCACGAGCCCCGCGCGCAACTGCCCGAGTTCGATTCGGTTCGCGATCTCGACCATCGCGTTCATGACGCCGAGACAGGCGTTGGCGACGTCGAACACGAGCGTCTCTGGCCCGGTGCCCAGCTCGGCAGCGACGGCGCAGGCGGTGGCTGGCTCGAGGTTGTCTCGGCAGACGCCCGCGTAGATCACCGCGCCGACGTCATCGGCCGAGACCCCAGCTTGATCGAGCGCCTTGCGACCAGCCTTCGCCGCGACTGATGACATCGAGGTGCCGACTGGCCAGCGGCGGCGCTCCTTGATGCCGGTGAGCGACTGCAACTGCCCCGGAGCGATCTTCAGCGCCTCGTGAATCGGCGTCAGGCGAGCGTCGATCTCGGCCGAGGTGACGATCTCGGTCGGAAGTTCGTACGCGATGGCCTCGACGTTCACCTTCGACCAACGCATCAGCGGCCCTCCGGAACCAGGCGCAGCGCGAAGTCCTTCATCGCGTAGATGACCTTGCCGTCGCAGAGCAACTGACCGTCGGCCACGAGTACCGGGCTGTCACCGTCGATCACCTGCTTCACCTTCGCCTGCACTTCGACCAGCGCGTTCGTGGGGATCACCTGGCCGCGGTATTGCCACACGTGTGGCTGGCCGACGGCCATCGATTGCGCGCGATGCGTCGTGAGCAGCTTGCCGAAGCGCTCCCGGGCGAAGACGAGCAGCAACTGTTGGAGCGCCTCGAGACCGAGCGACCCCGGCATGACGGGATCCTGGAAGAAGTGCGCGCGGAAGAACCACTCGGAGGGATCGACGCGTTTGTGGCCCGAGATGAAGCCGGTCTCGAGCGAGAGCACGTCGATGGTGTCGATCATCGCGTACGACTTCGCGGGCAGCGTGAGGCCGGTGGCGGAAGTCCCTCGCTCGGCGGGAGTGAACGGCGCCTCCATCGGCAGCGAGAACGAGCGACCTTCCGGTAGCGCCCACTTCGAACCGCCACGAACGCCGACCTGTTGCGCGAGCGCGACGGGCGGGAAGAACCCGAAGCCCGTCTTCCCCCGGTACACGAGCCCTTCGCGATCGTTCACCTCGAAGTCGAACTCCTGCAAGAGCATGCCGCCGGCGCGCGAGACCTTCGTGAGCCGCGACTTCATCGTCAGCGTGCCCACGTTCGAGAACACTTCGCGCGCGACCGTCGCCGAGCCATCGAGGTTTCTGAACGCGAGCACGTCGTCGGTCGTGAGCGCCGAGCCGACGTACGCCGCGAGGAAGCCACACGGCTGCAGCGCCGCCTCGAGCAGCACCGAGAACGGCATCGCTTGCTGTCGGTTCGCGCCGAAGTACCAGGCGTCGGGCGGCACGTCGTATTCGCAGGTGATCCACCCACCCGGCTCCATGACCAGCGGCTTCGGCTCACAGCTGACGACGCGATCGATGAAGCGGAAGGGATCTCGTGGAAGTCTGGCGAGCCGCCGTTCACCCGAATCGAACGGCACGTACGCGGGGCCGAAGCACTTCGAAGGGAGCCCCTCGCAGTATTCGATCACCTGCTCGCGCGTGAAGACGGGCGCTGATCGTTTTCCCCAGATCGCGTCGAGGCGCTCCTTCGTCAGCCCGCGAATGCGCACCGACATGCCATCCATCTGCACGACGTGTTTGCCGTCGGCGAACATCGACGCGGTGGCGATGACGAAGGGCTCGGGGTCGTAGCCGATCTGATCGATCTCGAGCCGGTACTGCACCTTCTTCGTCGACTGCAGCACCTGGCCGCGGCACTTGAGCTGGCTGGGCCGCCCCTCCATCGGCGCGTAGTGCAGGTCGACGTCGGTCGCGTCATCGACCCAACCGAGCCTGAGCAGCAGAACACGCAGCGTGTGCAGACAGCACTCGTACATGAGCGTGCCCGGCATCACGGGATCGTCCGAGAAGTGACAGGTCAGGTACCAACGGTCGGGCGTGACGTCGTGTTCGCCGAGCACCAGACCGAGCCCCGCAGCACCACCACGCGTGTCGAGCTCGAGAATGCGATCGACGAGGTGCATGCGGCCGGTCGGAAGGCGCAACGACGGCGCGAGCGTCGAGATCGGGAAGTTCATGCCGAACGCCGTGCGGAGATCGCCGTGCCGCAGCGCTTCGACCTGCGTCTCATTCAGGCTCGCCGTTCCGTGTGGCGTCAGCGGCGTGAAGTTCGAAGGCGGTAGCTTCTTTCGCGTCTCGGCGACGATGCCCTTGCCCTGATCCAACTGCTCGGCGCTGAAGAAGCCCGCGCACCCGTCGTACATCGTGATGAACGGCTGACCGGCGATCGTCCCGTCGAAGCGGAAGAAGAACAGCCACGTGTCGCCCTGCCGCACGAAGCGATCGATCTTGATGTCGTACCGAATGACCTCGCCCGGTACCGGCAGGTCGCGATGGAAGACGACCTTCGCGTCGAGCAGCCGGTACACGCGCTCGCCCTTCGTCTGCAGATCGATGCCGAGGTACGCGGACAAGAAGAGATCGGCCTGACCTGCTTCGACGCTGATGCAGACGGGAACGCGCCCGCCGTCGAGGTACCAGGCGCCTTCGTGCACGTCGTGTTCGGTGATGCAGCGACCGGCAGTGAGGCTGCCCATCTCTCCTTCGACCTCGACGATGCGATCGACGAGCATCAGCGGCTCTGCGGGCAGACGAACGCGTGTCGGGTGCGCATCGACGGAGGCGAACGCAGCGCCGAGCACCTTCGAGAGCTTGCCGATCGCGAACTCCACGCAGAGGTCGCGGTCGAAGCGCGGCGGCGGGCCGACTGGAGCGCCGACAGCAGCCGAAGCTTCTGATGGCTCGAGGCCCTGCAGCTGCATCAATAGCTTCGCCTGAAGCGCCATCGACTGCTGCGACACCTGAAGGAACGTCTCGTGCGCACGCGCCGTCGCGGTCTGCGTGCTGAGAAACTCGGTGAGTGACGTGGTCATCGGAATGGGAGCGGCCGTGACGACGACCTGGGGAACTGTCGTGATGGCAGGCCGCGGCGACGGCAGCGGAGGAACCTCGAGCGGAGCGCCACCCACGACGACGCGAATCGACTTCTTCTTCGGAGTGCGATCGAGGCGCTTCGAATTCGCATACAGCGCCGACAGATCGACCGGCCGTCCCGAATCGTGAAGCCTGGCCGCCGCGTTCAGCAACGACACATATCCATCCTGGCCGCGCTGACACGCACTCACCGCCAGGTGCGGACGGTTGCCGAGAATGCGGCCGATCATTCGAGTGCAGGACCCCTGCGGTCCCGGCTCGACGAAGACCCGAACACCATCGGCCCACGCCTGCTCGATGAGCGCGGTGAAATCGAAGCCGTGCATCGCGTTGGCGACGATCGACGCGGCGCAGTTCTCGGTGGTGACCTCGTACGCGCGCGCCCAGGCCGCGCTGTAGAACCGAACACCCGCGGGCGGCGTCGTCGGGAGCACGTGCAGTGCGCGATAGTCTTCCTGCACCGGCGCGATCACGGGCAGGTGCACGAAGGGCACGCCCTCGAGGAAGATCGCCGCTCCACCGAGCCGACCGACGACGGCGCGAACGTCGTCCTTGCGGCCACCGATCACACACTCGCCCGGAGCGTTCACGATCAGCAGCGTCGCCGTGCCCGAGAGCGCTGACTGGATCTCATCCTTCGAGCGCATCACGAGCGCGACGACCCACTCCGCGTCCTGGCCCCACGCCTCGCGCATGACCGAGCCATCGCTCGTCAGCTGCGAACGGAAGAGCCCGCTCTCGAGTGTGCGGCGGAACATCGTGTCGCGGTCTCTCCACGCGCGCGAGGCGAAGAGGCCGGCCGACTCGCCGAGGCTGTAGCCCATGTACGCCTGCGCCGAGACGCCGAGCAGCTTCAACGCGTCGTGAACGACCAGCCCGTGTGTGACCTGCCGAACGATGATCTCGGCGAGCCCGGCAGGCCCGTTCGCGATCGGTGGGAAGAGATGGCGCGAGAAGTCTTCGACCTCGCGCCCGAGCTGCTCGAGCACCTGGGGGAACGCGAGCGGCAGCGTCTCACCCATGCCGTCGTAGTGGCTGCCAGAGCCGGGGAAGACGAAAGCGAGTTCACCGTCGATCGGCGAGGCGGTCTTCGGGGTGCGCAGCTGCTTCGACAGTTCGTCGACGCTGGTCGCGACCCACGCGGGGCCAGCGGTGTTGCCGCGGTGGAACCACTCGGCGGCAAGCTGATCGATCGTGGCGTTCGAATGCTCGGCGACGAATGCGCTCAGCGAGCCCGGCTTCCCAATGAAGAGGCCTGCTGGACGACGTCCATCGAAAGCGGACGTGGGCGTTCCGGTTGGCGCTTCCTCCAACGCGACATGAAGCGAGGTGCCGTCGAAGGAGTTCGTCGTGACGCCAACCCGACGCGCCGTGCGACCACGACTCCACACTTCGGCGCGCTGCCCTGCCCCGCGCGATCGCACACGATGCCGAAGCGACAGTGCGCTCTCTGCAACGCTCACGAGACCGGCAGCAGCTCCCGGAAGGCCGAGCTGGTCGTTCAGGTCCGAAGGCTCGCGAAGTTGGGTGGGTTCGTCGCGCCCCCACGCCGCCGCGAACGCTTCGGCCGGCTTCGTCGACGCGCCGAACCCGCGAAGCACTGCGTGAACGACGTCGCCCTTCGTGTCGCTCAACCGCTTCAGCACGAACGCCGCCGCGCCATCAGAGGGAAGCCCTGCGAGGCCCAACGACTGCGCAGCGATCACCCGACGCACGTCACCCGCGAGATCGACGGCGCCCACGATCATGCGATCGACTTCGCGACGCTGCAGCAACCGGCTCGCGACCTCGAGGGCGCGAAGCCCACTGCCTTCATCGGCCTGCACGCCGAAGCTCGGCCCACCGAGTGAGAGTTCACGCGCGAGCCGGCTCGTCACGATTCCACCCAGCGCGCCCAACACCCGCTGCGCATCGAGCGGAGCCGACAGCGCGTTCGCAACCTTGTCGACCCAGGCGCGAAGTTCGTGCTCCTCGACCTCGGGCAGCGCCTGACGAACGTGACGCTCGAGCACCCAGCGCAGGTGGAACGAGGTCGTCTCGAGATCGAGCCCGATGCCGACGATGGCTCCGGTTCTCGGGTGCGGACCTGATCCAAGCCCGCCCGCGTCTTCGACCGCGTTCGCCGCGACCTCGAGCATCAGCAACTGCTGCGGCAACACTGATGGCAGCTCGAGCGGCGGAACCTTGAAGCGTCCAATGGGAATCTCGAGCGCTTCGATCCACGCGCCCTGCAGGTCTTGCTCGAGCTGGGTCTTCCACCGGGTCGTGGGACGGGTCGTGATGGCTGAGCCGCCGCTGAAGATCGTCTCACGGAACGACGAGACCGAGTCGAGCGCGCCGACGTGAACACCGAGCCCGACGATGGCGATCGGCTCCGAGTCGTTCGCGAGCTCGACCCGCGGCGTTCCTGGCGCGTACTCCTCCAGAAGCACGTGACCGTTGATGCCACCGAAGCCGAAGCCCGAGACGGCGGCGCGACGAGGGCCGGCCGACTCCCACGCCGCGGGACGATCGAGCACGCGCAACGGCGCAGCGTCAGCCACCACGTTCGACGCGTTCGCGTTTGGCGGCAGCGTCTTGCGCGAGAGACCACCGAGCACCTTCGCGAGCCCCGCCATGCCTGCAGCGGTCAGCAGATGCCCGACGTTGCTCTTCACCGATCCGATGACGGGAGCCGCGCCCGCGAACAACGTCTTCAAGCTCTCGATCTCGACGTGATCGCCGCGGGGAGTGCCGGTGCCGTGACACTCGACGAACTGAACGTCGCGCGGAGCCCAGCCCGCCATCTCGTAGGCCGCTCGCATCGCGCGCAGCTGACCTTCCGAATCAGGCGACAACAGGCTGCCGCCGACATCGTTCGAGAGCCCGATGCCGCGAATGACCGCGAGAATGCGATCACCATCGCGCTCTGCATCATCGAGGCGCTTGAGCAACACCATGCCCGCGCCTTCACCGACCACCAGCCCATCAGCGCGCGAGGTGAACGGAGCACACACGCCGCTCGGTGACAGCGCCTGCAGCTGGGTGAACCCGATCTGCGTGTAGAGCGACTGCGGCAGTGAGATTCCACCCGCGAGCACCGCGTCGAGCCGGCCCGCCTCGAGTTCGAGACAGCCGAGGTGCAGCGCATACAGCGACGACGCACACGCCGCGTCGAGCGTGTAGCTGCCCTTCCCCAGCCCC
>JBEOKA010000311.1:0-3478 GCA_040275325.1 Myxococcaceae bacterium
CTCTCCTCGATGACGCCGCCGCTCCTCTGGCTCGCTTCCCGGCTTCGTCTCACGGCGTCGTGACCGCCTGTCCCCTCTCTTGTCCGCGCGCGCTCACTGGGCTTTGTCACGCGCATGCAACAGGTCCGTCTCGCCATCGTGTCGTTGGTCGTCCTGCTCGCTGCCTGCCCGAAGCCGGGTGGCGGAGGCGGCCCGACCAACCCCCGCCGCTGTGAAGTCGACCTCAAGGCAACGGGCCTCTTCTCGTACGAAGGCACCGGCGCGAGCGCGAAGAAGATCGACTCGGCCGGGCAGCTCATCGGCGGCAACAACGCCCAGGGCCGCAACGGAGACGTGCTGCTGCAGAACGACAAGGTACGCGTCATCGTCGAGCAGCCCGGCCGCACCGTCGGCCCCGCGCTCTCGGGCGGCAACATCGTCGACGCCGACCTCGTTCGCCCCGAAGGCACTCCGGGCCGCGACGCGTTCGGCCGCATGGCGCTCTTCTATTCCCTCGGCCGGCTCTCGAGCGTGACCGACGTCGAGGTGCTCTCCGACGGCTCGCAGGGAGGCCCCGCCGTCATCGCCGCTTCGGGCAAAGACGTCGCCCACGACCTGCTGAACCTGAAGCTGCTGCTCAACAACGTCGCCGGTCTTCCGCTCGAGCCCGTCATCGACCCATCCGCCCCGGTGAACGTGCGCCTCACGACGTACTTCGTGCTCTCTCCCGGAGAGTCGCGCGTGCGCATGTTGTCGGCCTTCTGCAACGACTCGAGCGAGACGGTGAAGCTGCCGCTCATCGAGCTGATGGATGTCGGCGCCTTCGAGCTCTTCAACCCCGGCGGCTGTCAGAACGGCATCGGCACCAGCAAGCTCGACGACACCAACTGCCTCGCAGACAAGTCGAAGTGGATCGCCTCGCAAGGAGACGGCGTCGCCTACGGCCTGCGCACCATGTCGTTCCGTGACGCGACCAAGCCCGTGAAGGCGAACGCGGCCATCGGCTACGGCGGCGTCGTCGGCCTCTTCCTCGAGGGCGAGAACCTGCAGGGCCTGCTCTCGTGGTTCGACCCGGCGGCCGAGGTGCGGCCCGGCTCGTTCAACGTGCTCGCCAAAGAGAAGCGTCACTACGTGCGCGACTTCATCATCGCGAAAGACCTCGCCGGCATCAGCGACGTGATTCAGGCCACCGAAGGCACCGCGACGGGCACGGCCGAGTTCACCGTGTCGACGCCGGGCGAAGCGCGCGTGAGCATCACCGAGGTCTCCTCGGGCCTGATGACGACGCTGGTGGTGACCGACGCCCAGGGAAAGGGTCGCGCCAACCTCGCGCCGGGTGAGTACCGCGCCAGCGCCACGAAAGAGGGCACCACCATCGGCGCTGCGACGACCTTCACCGTCACCGAGGGTCAGACGACGCAAGTCGCGCTCACGCAGGGCAGCAGCCGCACGCTCACCATCAACGTGAAGAACCTCGCGAACGCGCCGGTGCCCGCGAAGGTGACGGTGTTCTGCACGCCCGCGCCCTGCCCCTTCGATGCGCAGACGTGGAAGCAGCACCTGCTCGTCGACCCGCCCGAGATGGGCGCTGCGGTCGTGGGCTACGTGCCGGTGACGGGGCAGCTGACGTTGACGCTCCCGCCCGGAGAGTACGCCGCCGTCGTCTCGCGCGGCCCCGAGTACAGCACCTGGCCCGACGCCTGGCCGATGCGCGGAGAGCCCGTCGACCTGCGCACCGCCAACGCCTCCATCAGCGCCGTCATCGACCGCGTCGTCGAGACCCCGGGGTGGATGTCGGCCGACCTGCACGTGCACGCCGTCGCCAGCTCTGACAGCGCGGTGCTCAACGAGCTGCGCGCCGCCAACTTCCTCGCCGAGGGCGTCGACGTGCTGCTCTCGACCGACCACGAAGTCATCACCGACTTCGCGCCCGTCGTGCGCGCGCTCAACGCCGAGAACCTCATGGCCACGATGATTGGAGAAGAGGTCACGACCTTCTCGCACGGGCACTTCAACACCTTCCCCCTCAAGCGAAACCCCGAGCTGCCCAACGGCGGCGCGTTCGACCACGCGGGCGGAGAAGACGCTCCGTCGCTGCGAATGCCGCAGGTGTTCTCGGGCATCAAGGCCGAGCACCCGGGCGCGGTCGTGCAGCTGAACCACCCGCGTGGTGGCAGCGGCGTGCTGAGCCAGCTGAAGGTCGACACCGCCACGCTCGCGACGCACGCAGAGCCGGGCGCGTTCCAGATGGCGGCGGCTCCCGACGCGACGGCGAACGACACGAAGCTCTTCGGTGACGGCTTCGACGCCGTCGAGACGGCCAACGGCACCGGCCCGAGCAACGCCGTCCTCAACGATTGGATGACGTTCCTCTCGCGCGGCACCGTGCGCACCGCCACGGGCGTGTCTGACACGCACAAGCCCTTCAGCGACGCGCCCGGCTACGCGCGCACCTACGCGAAGGTGGCCAACGACACGCCCGCGACGTTCCAGCCCGCGCAGTTCGCCGAGGCGATCCGTACGCAGCAGGCCTTCGTCACCAACGGCCCGCTGCTGCAGGTGACGGCGAAGAAGCTCGACGGCGCGATGATGCCCGTGGGCGCGGCGGTCGGCGTGGGCGGCACCCTGTCAGTCGCGGCGAACGATGCGGTCGAGCTCACGGTCGACGTGCAGGGCCCGGAGTGGATGGTGGTCGACCGCCTCGAGGTCTTCAGCCACGCGACCGGCCGTGAATCGGTGAACGGCGAGACGAACTCCACCTGGCCCGACGCGCGCGCGCTCGAGCGCAAGACCATCACCACGATGCCGGTCGAGCCCGTCGCCGGCACGAACCTGCGCCGCATGCACCTCGTCGAGAAGTTCGTGCTCAGGCCGACGAAAGACACCTGGTACGTGGTGATGGCGCGCGGCACGTCACGCTCGATGCGGCCGCTGCACGGCAACGTGCCCATCGCGTACTCGAACGCCATTCTCATCGATGCCGACGGCTCGGGCCGCTACGACGACTTCCCGCTCAAGCCAGGGCAGCCGTTGAAGGTGGCTCCAAAAGCCGCGCCGAAGCCGAAGGTGCCGACGGCCGATGAGCTGGGCAACGCGATTCGCAAGCTCATCGAGCACCGGCACGACTGACGGAAGACCGAGACTGTTCGGGTATCTTCCCGCCATGCGTTCGTCCTGGGCTTTCGCGCTGTCCGCCGTCCTTCTCTCCGCTTGTCCCACTCCGCCTGCGTCAGGGTGCGGCCCTGACACGTGCGCAGGCTGCTGCGATGCCAGCGGCCAGTGCCAGGCTGGAGTCACGCCCCAAACGTGTGGTCGAAGTGGCAGCGCCTGCACGGCATGCTCGGGCGCGACCGTCTGCGTGCTGGGAGAGTGCAGTCCCATCAACAACAGCGGGGGCGGCGTCGCGACGGCAGGCGGCGACGCGGGCGGCTCGACGGCAGGTGGCTCGGCGGCAGGTGGCTCGGCGGCAGGTGGCTCGGCGGCAGGTGGCTCGACGGCA
>JBEOKA010000312.1:0-4209 GCA_040275325.1 Myxococcaceae bacterium
CGATGACGATGCAGGCGCGGTCTGCGTCTCGGGGGTGAGGTCTTTGCGGTGGGTCGTTCCTCTGACCAACGCGACTGTCCCTCGGGACACGATTCGGCTCGCGGTCGCCGTCGAAATTGATGGCGAGATTGATTCCGTCCCGGTGGCAGCCAGTGGGGCCGGGCAAGCGAGCACGATCGTCACGAGAGTCGATGGTGGTATCGCGGTGGGCTGGTTGTCGTTCTCTTCGCTCACGGCGGGGCCACTCCAGCTTCGTGCGGGTTGGGTTGGTGGGCCTGATGCCGGAGTCTTCGTTCGAGTCGAGCCCTCGGACTCGGTGACTCCGACCCTGCCCGTCAGAACTGCCAACACGACGACGTTCCAACCGAACGATCCCGAGGGCCCTGCGTGGCGTCGCGACGACCTTGTGCCGTTTGCAGGATGGCCGGGAATTCGATTGCTCGCGCGACGAATGCACCCAGACGCCAGCGTTGTGCTTCTGGACGCGGGCTCGTTCGATGACGGCGGCCAGTACCTTCGTCTGCAGGATGTGGACTTCGACGCCTTCAGGGACTTCGTCGAGCTCCGCGCGGTGACAGAGACCTGGGAGGCTGCGCCCCGGCAAATCCCCGTGACGCGCTGGCGATGGCGCAGAGTCGTTGCAGCGCCAACTGGAACCCTGCGAATCCAGCAGCCGACAGTCGAGGGCCGGTTTGCGCCACGACGCATCGCCATCGGCACGCAAGACACGACCACCACCGGCCGCATCATTCAGTTGGACGAAGAAGGCCTGCCCACCGGTACACACGCGGGCTGGAGCGCGGCCGTCACCACCCTTCTCCCTGAGGTCGATGCAGTCGTTGGTCTCGACATCGACGGTGGCTTCATCTCTTTCGATTCTCCCGGTGTTCAGAGTCGCGTGTTCGAGCGACTCCACGCGCCTGCGATCGCTGCCGCCACGGTCGATTATGACCTTCTCGTGTTGACCGCGAACGGTCGTGTGACCTCTTACGAGCCATGGTTCGTTCGCGACTACGGGCAGTGTGCCTTCGATGGCGGGCTCCCGAAGCGGCTGATCGCGGGCTACGGAATGGCCTATGTGATCAGCGAAGCGGGCGAAGTCTGCCTGACGAGTCACCTCGGGCCACCCACTCGGAACCTGCCAATTCGGGTCAAGCCGATGTCGGTCGCGGGTCCCCCTGATGGTGTGTGGATGACGACCACGAGTGGCTCGCTCTTCAGAGCCTTCCCCGGCGAAGTCGACGCGGGGCCTCGCAATGCGGATTTCATGGTCGTTTTGAACCGGTACTTCGACCCAGGCCTTTTCGCGGCCACGCCAGGCTCGATCCAATTCTGGCCAAACCCATGGCCTGACTTCGCAGCGCCTCCGATCTCAACACCGCTCAGCGCGCCGCTCGCAACGTCGCCAGTGTTTCGCCTGAGTGGTTCGCGTCGTTGGCTGCTCACGCTCGACACTGCCGGAGCATTGCGCTCGTTCAATGCAGCGAATCTCAAGGAGCAGTGGGCCTGGAGACCTGATGGGGGACTGAACCTGCAGGCGCCGCTGGGATTTGCCCCATCAGCGTCACGGTTGGGCACGCTCCTCATGGTCGTTGATGGTGCAGTGCTCGCGGTCGTGGCGGATGGGGCTGCTCATGACATGTGGTACCTCCAGGACTCGTGGACCATGGAGAGCGGGTGGAACTCGAACTGTCATCAGGGCTGCATCAACGAACTGGCGATTCCTTGAGCCGTTGCGCTGCGGTTGGCGAATCGCCGGTAACATCGCGCGCGTGAGAATCTCCTGCATCACGCTCGTGCTGCTCGCGTCGTGTGTGACCGAGCACGCGCGCATTCGCCCCGACACCACGCTGCTCGCCGGCCGCGAGGCGTGGCTTCGACAACCACCCGTCACGCCGAAGCAGCGGGTGAACGTCGTGCTCATCGTCGCCGACGACCTCGGGCGCGCCGACACCACCATGTACCCAGAAGGCCGCGTCACGACGCCGAGCCTCGACGCGCTGGCTCAACAGGGCGTGCGCTACGAAGCTGGCTACGTCACCGCGTCGCTCTGCTCTCCTTCGCGCGCTGGCCTGCTGACCGGCCGCTACCAGAACCGCTTCGGTCACGAGGTGCAGCCGCACGACCGCTACGCCGCCAACGGCTTCGAGTTCTTCTTCGCGCGCCTCTTCATGGAGACCGCCGACTGGAAGCTGCTCTCGTTCAAGACGCCCGCGAAGGAGGACATCGACAAGCAGGGCATTCCGAAGTCCGAGTTGCTGCTGCCCGAGTTGCTCCACCGCGCGGGCTACGCGACCGGCATGTTCGGCAAGTGGCACCTCGGTTGGAACGACGACGTGCAGCCGCACCACCGCGGCTTCGACGAATACGTCGGCTTCTCAGAGGCGTACTCGCTCTACGCGTCGCCAGCTGATCAGCCCGGCATCATCAACCAACGGCTCCCCGAGTTCTCTGACCGCTTCATCTGGGAGCGCGGCCGCTCGGGCATCTCGTCACTCGTGCACAACGGCGCCGTCGTCGAGGAGTCGCGCTACCTCACCGACCGCTTCACCGACGACGCCATCGCCTTCATCGACCAGCACCAGGCGGAGCCGTTCTTCGTCTACCTGCCGCTCCAGAACCCGCACACGCCGTTTCAGGTGAAGCAGGCCGACTTCGACGCGTTCCCCGACGAGAAGGACCCGATTCGCCGCACGTACCTCGCGTTGATCCGCTCGCTCGATTCATCGGTCGGGCGCGTCGTGAAGGCCATCGACGAGCGAGGCCTCGCGAACGACACGTTGATCATCTTCATCAGCGACAACGGCGGCGCGCTCTACACGCACGCCACCACCAACACGCCGTTCCAGGGCGGCAAGTTCACGCTCTTCGAAGGTGGCGTGCGCGTGCCCTTCGCGATGCGCTGGCCCGGGCACATTCCCGAGGGCGTGCGCTACCAGCAGCCGGTGAGCGCGCTCGACGTGGTCGCGACGGTGAGCGCTGCCATCGGCCTGCCGCTGCCAGAAGACCGCCCCTACGACGGCGTCGACCTGCTGCCGTTCGTGCGCCACGAGAAGCCGGGCGCTCCACATGACGCCCTCTTCTGGCGCGCCGAGTACACGAGCGCGATTCGCAAAGGCCCGCTCAAGCTGATCCGCGACCGGCAGTCGAACGTCACCGCGCTGTTCGACGTGGTCGCCGACCCGGCAGAGTCGAGAGACCTGAGCGCCGCGCGGCCGAACGACGTGCAGACGCTGCTGAAGGAGCTCGACGGCTGGAACGCGCAGTGTGCTCCGGCGCTGTGGCCCGCCGTGATGGACTACCGCTTCGTCGCCAACGATGGTCGCGAGTACTGGTACCCGCTGTAGAGGTGACGCGTATGTGGCCCATTGTGATGGCAGTCGTTGGCGTGGTGCTGGGTGGAGCGCTCGGCGTCGTCGCCACCGTCTTCGTGTTCGCCGCGCTGCACCTCGGCTCGGGCTCGTACGAAGACGTCTTGCCAGCGATGCTGCTCACGTTGCCTGCGGGCACGGCTCTTGGCGGTTTCCTTGGCGCGTTGTTGGGCAGGCGGCTGGGCCGTCGCTGACATGCTGATTGGTCTGATCAGTAGGGTCGGTTGATGGTGGCGCTGTTGAGCTGCAGACAGCCTCCGTCAGGGACCGGTGCGTCGGCGCCGAGCTGCCATTGTTCGAGGCGCACGTTCGACAACGTGGCGTTGAAGGTGCCGGTGAAGTCGCGGCTGATGGCGACGAGGTCGATGGTGCCGGCTCGCGCGAAGTAGGCCCGCGCACACGAGTCGAGGTCGGGGCACTGCTCGCGAATCACGACGCACGCAGTGCAGGTGCTGTAGTCGGGCTCGAGCGCCAGGTCGCGCACCGCTGGAATCACCACGCCCGTCGCCATGCCCGTGAACGCCCAGTACACGTCGATTTCGAGCGTGTTGTACGGAGGCCCGTTCGAGTCGACCACGTAGCCGATGGCGTGCTCGCGACCGGCGTCGGCGGTGCGTGAGTAGACGGCGAAGCCATCGACTGCAGCGAACGTGTTCAAGACCCGGCACATCCGCGTGCCGGCGTCGGGCGCTCCCGCGTCGAACGAAGCACCCGCGTCCAACAGAACGCCTGCGTCGAACGGAACGCCTGCGTCGAAGGGAATTCCTGCATCGAACGGAATGCCTGCGTCGAACGGAATGCCTGCATCGAAGGGAGTTCCTGCGTCGAACGGAACGCC
>JBEOKA010000313.1:0-20871 GCA_040275325.1 Myxococcaceae bacterium
GGCGGCTCGACCTACGCCTTCACGTGGATCGTGTGCTCCTTCATCCTCGGCATCGCGCTGGGCAGCTTCTGGGTCTCGCGCCGGCCCGAGTCCGACGATCTGCGCCTCTTCGGCTGGCTGCAGGTGGGCGTCGTGGTGACGGTGGCGCTCACCATTCCCGTCTACCTGCTGGTGCCGTGGCTCTTCCTGCTCGCGAAGACGGTGCTGACGAGATCCGAGGCTGCCTTTCCCATCTCGCAGCTCGTCATGTTCGTCAGCGCGTCGCTGGTGATGATCGCGCCGACGTTCCTCATGGGCGCAGGCTTCCCCGTCGGAGCGCGCGTCGTCGCGCAGGGCCACGCCACCGTCGGCCGGCGGCTCGGGCTCGTCTGGGCCGGGAACACCATCGGCACGGTGCTCGGCGCGCTGCTTGGCGGGCTCGTGCTGATGCCTGCCATCGGGCTCGAGCTGCTCTTCTCGGTGGGCCTCACGCTGAGTGGCCTGGGCGCGCTCGCGGCCGTGCTCACGGCGCCCACGACACGTCATCGGATGGTCGCGGTGCCCGTGGTCGCCATCGCCGTGGTGCTCTCGCTCACGGCCTTCCGCGGCTGGGGGCCGATGCTCGCGCAGCTCTCTCCGTTCCGCGTCGACCCCGAGATGGTGAAGCTCGCGACGCCCGCCTCGTACCTGCGCACCTACGCGAACGCGTTCGAGACGAACTTCGTCAAAGACGACACCTTCGCCACCGTCTACGTCGGCACCGGCAAGCGACAGGGCGGCCATCGGTTCCTGCTGGTGAACGGAAAACCCGACGCGTCGACCGGCCTGCACGATCAAGCGACGCAGGTGCTGCTCGGGCAGATGGGCATGTTGCTCGCGCCGCGGGCTCCGAAGCAGGTGATGGTGATCGGCGCGGGCGCGGCGGTGACGGTGGGCTCGGCGCTGACGCACCCCCTCGAGCGGCTCGATCTCGTCGAGATCAGCCCCGGCGTGCTCGAGGCCGCGCGCTACTTCTCCGACGTGAACCGTGGCGCCCTCGACGACCCCCGCGTGCACGTCACCATCGACGACGCGCGAACGTCATTGTCGCTCTCGCGCACCCAGTACGATCTCATCGTCAGCGAGCCCTCGAACCCGTGGGTCTCGGGCATCTCGTCGCTCTTCACCGAGGAGTTCTTCTCAGTCGTCGATCAGCGCCTCGCGCCCGATGGCGTGCTCGTGCAGTGGATTCACATGTACGAGATGAACCTCGAGCTCGTGCGGCTGGTGATGCGCACGCTGCAGCGGCGCTTCCCCGAGGTGACGGTGTGGCAGGGCGGGGAGGGCGATCTGCTGCTGCTCGCCTCGCGCAAGCCCGGCATGGCGTCGTTCGACGAACTCGCGCAGCGCCTCGCGGTGAAGTCGGTGCACGACGATCTCATTCGCATCGACGTCGAGCTCGTCGAGGGGGTGCTGGCGCGGCAGCTGATGACCTCGAAGCAGGTGGCGCAGTTCGTCGGTGAGGGGCCGTCGAACAGCGATGATCACAACCGGCTCGAGTACGAAGCCCCCGTCGCGTTCTGGGCGAAGTCGTACGCGAAGGTGCCCGACTTTCGCGCGCGCCGCGCCTCGCCAGCAGACCTCGCCATCGAGCGCCGTCTGAAGGAGCTGCCGCTCGACGCCGCCCGCGCGAAGGCCCTCTTCCTCTCCGTCGCGTGGTCGACGCCTCAGGGCCACCCGCTTCGTCGCGCCGCCGCCAGCGTGTGGAACCAGCTGGACCCTTCCGATCGTCAGGCCGCGATCGCCCTCGCCGAGGTCACAGCCCATCAAGGCGACGCGTCACGCAGCCTGCCGATCTTGCCGACCCCCAGAGACCTCGCCTCGTCGCTCGTCGAGCTCAACGCGCTCATCGTCGAAGACTCGCAGCGCAGGGGCCCGTGGCTGACGCCCGCAGGCTTCGATGCCGCCCCGTTCGAGCCCTTCACCAGCACCCACCCCGACATCGGGAAATTGCTCGAAAAAGTCTGCGAGCGGCGTGAGTGCGTGAAAACGCGCTGATTTCATTGAGAAAAGCCGCATCCTCCCGATGACGTATGGAGCGATGCGCGGCTGCCTCCGATACTGCATCAGTCTTCGAAACAACCCCTCGCAGTTCACTCTCCCAGGAGCCCGCCATGAAGAAGCTCAACAAGAAGCAGCTGATGAAGAAGGCCCGCGGTCAGGGCATGACCGAGTACATCATCATCGTCGCGCTGATCGCGATCGCGGCCATCGGCGTCATCACGCTGTTCGGCGACAACATTCGCAAGCTCTTCGGCGCTTCGGCTGACGCCCTCGCCGGCGAAGAGTCGGTCACCCCGGCCACCAAGACGTTCAAGGCCGCTGGCGTCGACACCAAGAAGACCCTCTCGACGTTCGGCGAGAAGAACAACGCGAACTACTGAGCCTTCGCTCGGGTTCGTGTCGGAACCGATGCCGTCTCGGAGAAATCCGGGGCGGCATCGCTGTTTGATGACGTCGTGCTTGCCTGTGCTTGAGTCGACGCGTGCCGCTGAAGAAGTCACTCTGGCCCACGCTCGGCGTGACAGTGCTGTGCGCGGCGTCGTTTCATTGGCTGCTGCGAGGCCAGGTGCAGGCGGCGCGCGATCTCTACGCGCAGTTTTTCCCAGAGACGTACGTGCTGATCGAGCGCTGGCGCGCGTTCGAGGTGCCGCTGTGGTTGCCGAACGAGCGCCTGGGCCAGCCGTTCCTCGCGCTCCTGTACACGCAGGTCTTCTACGCGCCGCGGGTGATCTCGGGGCTGCTCTTCGGGCACATCGTCGGCCCCAACGTGATGCACGTGTTCCATTGCGTGTTCGCGTTCACCGGCGCGTTCCTCGCGTTGCGGCGTTCGGGGCGCTCGACCGTGGCGTCGTTCGTCGGCAGCGCTGGCTGGGCGTTCTCGGCCTTCTTCGTCGAGCTGTCGCAGAACCTCGCGTTCGCCTCGACGGCCGCGTGGGCGGGGTGGACGTGGTGGGCGGTGGAGGGACTGCTCCGCGCGCCATCGGCCAGACGTGTGGCGCTGCTCGCGTTGATTCAGGCCGCGACGTTTCACGCGGGCGCTCCCGAGATGTGGCTGTGGCAGGCGCTGTTGGTGTTGTTGGTCGCGGTGTTCTCGGCGAAGCGGCGGCGCTCGTTTGCGCTCGTCACGGGCGCGGGAGTCTGGGCCGCGCTCGGCTTCGCGGTGGTCGCGCTCCCGGCTGCGGAGTTGGTGCTCGAGTGGACTGATCCATCAGCGCCCGCGGGCGGCCTGCTCGAGTGGTCGATGTCGTGGCAGCAGCTGATCTCGATCGCCGTACCCGACGCCGACTTTCCGCGCGCCGAGCCGTTCTTCGGAGCCGATCAACGCTTCTTCTTCACGCTGCTGCTGGGGCCGACGATCGTCGCGTTCGGTGTCGCTGGAGGCTCCGATCGTCGCGCCCGTCCGATGCTCGCGCTCGCCTTGCTCTGCGGTGTGCTCGCCCTGGGGAGCCACTTTCTGCCCTCGACGTGGCTGCTGCAGCTGCCGCCGTTTCGCTACTTCCGTTTCCCGGTGAAGTACGCGGCGGGCCTGCTCTTCGCGCTCGCGATGCTCTCGGGCTTCGGCGTCGATCGCGTCCTCGTCTTCGCCCGGAAGAACCAGGCTGCGTTGAGAACGTTCACAGCGGCCTGCGTGGGGAGCGCGCTGGGCCTGTGGCTGGGAGCCCGGGTCTTCGACGACGTTCGCTCAGGCTTCGTGCGAGGGACTGGTTGGGTGGTGCTGTCGATGCTGGTGCTGGGCCTCGTGCTCCTGCTCGAGCGGCGAAAGCTGGGGCTCGCGGTGTGGATCGCGGTCGAGCTGCTCGGGATTCCGCGCCGGGTGTGGCCGCCAGCGCCAGTCGATCGTTTTCTCGCTCCGTCGCCCATCGCGCAGACGATTCGTTCGGAGCCCAACGGTCGCGTCTCGATTCGCGTCGACATGGATGATCCCGGCACGCCGTGGTGCGTGACGAACGACGAAGAGGACGAGGCTGATCGGGTCGTGCTCGACAGTCGCAAGCGGCTCTCGGTGCTCCGCTACGTGGAAGAGGGGCTGCGCAGCACGGGCGGCTATGGCTTCCGTGACCCGTGGCGGCTCGCGCGCGCGTTCGAGCAGGGCCCGGCCGCGTTTCAGCTCGCGGGAGTCACCCACTTCGTTCGCAACGCCGGTGAGCCGCTGCGCTTCGATGGCCCGATTCCTTCGCGAACCGAGCTCGACGATCTCTGGCTGTGGAGGACGAACGACGCCTTTCCCCGCGGCTGGCTCGTGCATCGCACCGAGGTGATGAGCGACGCGCAGGCCTTCGAAGCGCTCGGCCAGTCTCGCGTCGCGCCGCGCGACTTCGCTCCAGTCGATCACCTGGTCGCCACGTCGCTGCCCGAGCCGAGCTGCGTCTCGAGCGTCTCGACCGCAGAGCTGCGCCCCGAGGCGATCACGCAGCAGGTCACCGCCTGTGCTCCGGGAGTCGCCGTGCTCGCCGATGCCTGGTTCCCGGGCTGGTCTGTGCTGGTCGACGGTGTCGAGGCCGAGCCCGTTCGAGTCTGGGGCTTCCTTCGCGGCGTCGCCGTGCCTGCGGGCGCTCACACGGTGACGTGGAGCTACCGGCCAACCAGCTTCCGAATGGGCGCAATCCTCTCGGCGCTGGCCTGGCTCGCTGGACTGCTGGCGCTCGCAATCGGTCGTTCAAGGCGCTGAAAATACTGGCCGTTTCGAACGGGCCATGCAGTTCAAAACGGCTTGAACTATATGAACGCGCATGGATCCCTCGGTCGTGTTCTTCGACTTCCTCAAGCAGGTCGAGACGTCGCTGGTCGCACAGCTGGGAGGCGCTTCTCCGCCGCCTGAAGACACGCTCGTCGTGGCGGCGCGGCACCTGGTGCTGGGTGGCGGAAAACGCGCGCGGCCGATGTTGGTGAAGATCTTCGCCGACTCGCTCGAGTTCTCAGACCCGCGTTTGGTGACGGTCGGTGTCGCGGCCGAGCTGATTCACGCGGCGTCGCTGCTTCATGACGACGTCGTCGACGCGGGCATGTTCCGGCGCGGCAAGCCGACGGTGAACGCGCGATGGGGGAACACGGTCTCTGTGCTCTCGGGCGATCTGCTGCTCTCGGGCGGGCTGCTCGGGCTGGCACGCGCCGATCCACGTCTGGGTGAGATGGCGCTCGCCACCGTGCAGGAGATGACGCGCGCGGCGATTGACGAAGTGCAGGCGCGTGGAAACCTCGACCTGTCGTTGCCGGCCCACCGCGCAATCGGTGAAGGCAAGACCGGCTCGCTGTTCGGCTTCTGTGGCCGCGCCGTGGCGACGCTCGCGGGCAACGAAGACGCTGGCCGTCGCTTCGACACCTTCGGCCGGCGCATCGGCGTGGCGTTTCAGATGGCCGACGACGTACGTGACGTCACCGGCACCGACGAGGGCAAGCCGCAGTACGCCGATCTCTCCTCCGGCACGCCGAACCTGCCCGTGCTGCTCGCCTGCGCGAAGGACGCGAAGCTCAAGCGCCGCATCAGCGAAGCCTGGTCGTACGGCTCGCTGGGGGTCGACAAGGTGCGCGAGCTGGGCACCGCGGTGCTCGTCTCTGGAGCGCTCGACGACGCGATCGTCATGATGAACCGCGAGCTCGACGCGGCCGTCGACATTCTCGGTGAGTACGGCAACACGCCGCTCGGCCAGAACCTGGTGCACTGGGCGCGCACGCTCGCCCGCGGCATGACCCTGAAGGGAGCCGCATGAAGGGCTACCTCTGGGCTCCATCCGCTGCCACGCAGACGCCCAGCGCGACGGGTGGCTGGGAGTCGATGGCCATCGACGCCGTCGGCAACGTGATCGAGTTCTGGGGCTTCAAGCGCAACCAGGGGCGCGTGTGGGCGCTGCTCTACCTTCGCGACGAGGCGATGACCGCGGCCGACATCGAGAAGGAGCTCGAGCTGTCGAAGGGCGGCGTCTCGATGCTCATTCGTGATCTCGAGCGCTGGGGCGTGGTGCTTCGCGTTCGCCTGCACGGCGACTCGTCGTGGCACTACCGGGCCGAGACCGATCTGATGCAGATGGCTCGCCGGGTCATCGAAGAGCGTGAGTTCACCTTCATCGCGCGCATTCGCGCCGATCTCGCCGAGGCCCGGAAGCTCGCCGAGCAGGATCCCGCGACGCCGAAGCCGAAGATCGAGCGCATTCGCCGAATGGAGTCGGTCGCCGAGGCCACCGAGACCGCGCTGACGATCTTCCTCAAGACGTCTCGTTTCGACGTCGGCGCGATGTTCGAGCGCTTTCGCGGGTAGGGCTTGCGTCTTCGCGCGAGCGTCGGCATCAAGCCGGCATGGACGCGCACTACGACATCGTCATGAAGGCCCGCGACTCGGCGGGGCAGGGCATCAAGCGCTACTTCGCGTACTCGACGATCCTCGATCGCGAGGCCTTCCTCGAGTGGCGCGAGCAGCACAGCTACCAGTTCTTCGATCTGCCGAAGGGCGAGCTCGCCGAGGCGGCCGATCTCTCGCTCGTGTACGACTTCCCCTCGCGCTGGTGGGGCGGACGCGTCGCCGGGTTGACCGAGGCGAAGGGCGCGCGCGTCTGCGGCGTCGTCTTCGAGATCTCCGAGAAGGACTGGCCGATCATTCAACACAAAGAGGGCGCGGTGACGGGCATGTGCGTCGAGAAGCCGGTGCAGGTGAAGCTGGCATCGGGCGCGATCGTCGACGCGATCGCCTTCACCACCAGCCCCACGCGCAAGTCGCTCGACGGCCCGGTGAGCCAGCGCTTCGTCGAGGCGCTCGAGCGTGGCGCGCGGTCGGCCGACCTCTCCGAGGCCTGGGTCGAGTCGCTGAAGGGCTAGAACCGCGCCTTCTCGGGGTCGAAGAACTCGTTGGGGAACGTGTCGGGCTTGAAGTCAGAGAAGTGCCACATCTCGAGCAGCTCGCCCTTCGTTCCGTAGCCATCGACCTGCATCGGGACGCCCGACATCAGATCGGTGCAGATGCGTGTCTTCGCGTAGTCGAAGGGCGGCGATGCAGCTGGCGACAGGTACGCGCCACAGTACTCGCCCTTCTCGTTCCAGCCCTCGGGCACCAGCGTGAACCCGCCCAGCGGCTTCGAGCGCTCGGTGTCTCGAATCAGGCGGCCCACCAGCGGGCCGATGCCAGCCTCGCGCACCGTGTGGTTGCTGTCTGACTTCGCGAACGAGCTGTCGACGTTCAGCCAGATCGCGCCGGCCACCGAGAGAAAGCCCGCTTCCTTCACGCGAAACTCGTCGGCGCGCACGCTCGGGTTGAACACCAGCTTGCGGCCCGCTCCGGGACCCTTGATGTAGTGGAGCCGCACCGCGAACGGCACCTCGCGCACGTAGACGTCGATGATCTGCTGCGGCAGCAGCTCGCCCTTCACGCGCTCCTGCTTCTGCATGCGGTACGAGTAGGTGTTGACGCTCAGAATGATGCGCTGGCCCATCGCCAGCAGCTTCGACTGCGGCGTCTCCTTCATGATGCGCTCGAGCTCATCGCGCGAGGTGGCTTTGACGACCGCGCGCCGCTCGCTCTCTGACAACGTCGTGAAGTCGGCGAGGGGGTCTGCCCGGGCGGTGAACGATCCGACGACGAAGAGGAGCACCGCCCAACGCGACATCATGGGCGCATCATGCCCGATTTGACGTTCATCAGGTGCGTCGCAGTGCCGCCAAACGGGGGAAGAGCACGAAGTTCTCGAGGTGCACGTGCTCGAGCGTGTCGGCCTCGAGGCCCTCGAGCTGGTGGAACAGCCCGCGCGTGGACGAGCAGGCCCACTCGGGCGGCGTGTAGTCGTTGGTGAGGCGGCGCAGCTCGGAGAAGAGCGCGGCGGTGTGCTCGTGATCTTCCTTCGAGGCCTTCGCCTCTCGCACCAGCTCCTCGGGCGACAGCGAGTTCTCGAGCAGCGACGGGAAGAGCACCACCTCTTCGTGCTCGATGTGGGGTTCGAGCAGGTTTCGCAGCTCGTGCACCACCTCGCGAATGCGCTTGAGCGGAGCGTTGCGCCCTTCGTGTACGCGCTCGACCTTCAACGCGAGGCCGGCCGAGATCGACAGCACGTCGCGCAGGTACGCGTGGTGGCGCGACACGATGTAGAACATGAGCGCTGCCGGCGACATCGCGCGCGGGTCGGTGATCGGGTGCAGGTCGGGCTTCTTCACCGCCTGCTCGAGATCCGAGATCACCACCTCGACCGGAATGCCGTTGAGCTCGCACAGCTGCTCGAGGCTGAGGTTGCCGCGAATGCTGAAGTCGATGTGATGGCGGCGAAGCACCGGCGCGATGGCCGAGTGTTCGAGCACCAGATCGGCGACCGGCTCGTTTCGATCGAAGACGCGGCCCTGCTGCTCGACGGTCATGGGAGTTCCTCAGGAGGTGACGGCGAGTGTCGCGCTCCAAGCGAACAGCCTGCTTTGAGGACAATCAAGTCCTGAACGTCTCTGCCTGAATAACGCCCTGAAATTTCAGTGAGGGTCGAATTGGAAGCGCGCAGCCAGGCGACCCGCATCAGTGGGCAGCGGCGCCGGCCTTCGGCTTCGCGTTCCACACGCGGGTGCAGAGCACGAGGCCGATCACGGCCATGGGCACCATCGCGCGGGGCCAGTTGATCCAGTTGTCGGGCACCTTCGCGAGCTCGCCCGTGGGCAGCAGAAAGCCGACGAGCAACGACTGCAGCCCGGTGCCCAGGTAGACGAAGCCGTCGATGATGCCGACGGCGACGCCGGTGTTCTTTCGCCCGCCGAAGTCTGCGCTGGCGGTGCCCGAGAGCATGCCGTGCACGCCGACGTAGTTGAGCGCCATGAACACCAGCACCCAGCCCACGAGCGGAGAGCCGATCAGCGCGTACATCGCGAAGGCGCCGAGAGTGATCCCTCCGTACAGCACCGAGGCGACGGGCCCGCGACGCGAGTGGAAGACCTTGTCAGAGATGACGCCGGCCATCATGCCGCCCACGATGCCGAAGCAGCACAGCAGCAGGCCCCAGTTCTTCGAGACGAAGTCGTTCGAGAGCGAGACCGACTCCGCGAACTTCGGGTACCACGACATCACGCCGTTGCGCAGGAAGCCGGTGCAGAACTCGATGGCGACGATGATCATGATCACCGGGTTCGAGAGCATGCGCACGAAGACCGCGACGACGTCGGTGCCGGCGGCGCGCTCCATCGAGGGCTTGAGGAGAAAGCCGGCGACGGCTGCCACCGCGAAGCCGCCGAGGGTCGCGGGCAGCCACGACACGTCGAACAGCGCGGCGCCCTGGCTGACGGCGAACCACACGAGCGCCAGCACGACGAGCAGCAGCACCTGTGACGCCTCTTCGCGCGCGGCGGGCGAGAGCTGATTGGTCGGGTCTGCGGCGGCGCCGTCGCCGACGTCGAAGTCCTTGTGGCCTGCGTCGCTCGGCGAGTCCTGCACGGTGAAGAACGAGAGAATCGTCGCGCCCACCAGCACGAGGCCGGGAATCAACGCCACCATCCACGGCTCGGTGGGCATGCCCTTGGCGATCGCGCGGCTCCAGTCGTAGCCAAAGTAGATGCCCAGCGAGATCAGAATGCCGAACACGCCGCCCTGCACGCCGCGCTCGCGCACGTGGAACCACGCCGCGTTGACCTTGACGATCGAGACCGCGCCGAAGCTCTGAAAGTACATGTCGAGGCTGTAGAGAATCGCCAGCCACAGCACGAGGCCACCCGGCGGCACCACGCCCTGCGCGACGTTCAGGTACACGAGCCCCGCCATCAGCAGGTTCGCGACCGCCGCACCGCCTGCCGAGAGCAATGTCGTGAAGCGGCCACCGAGCTTGTCGGTGAGCGGCCCGTTGATGACGAACGAGATGCCGTACACCAGCGTGCCGGCCGCGAAGATGATGCCGAACGCTTTGTTGTCGGTCTTCGAGCCCAGCGCCGAGGTGAGCGCGTTGACGTTGTAGCGGCCGAAGTAGAGGAACGCGTACGTCAGCCCGAGGGGAAACCAGTTCCAGAAGCGGCGGGTCTTGAAGGCTTGCGAGTGTCCGAGATCGACCTTGGGCAATCTCCAGAGCACGAGCGCGATCACTCCCAGCAGGAGCACGATCGGAACCAGGTTCGACAGCCAGCCGGGCATGGGCACGTCCCCTCGGGAAAAGCGGGCCGCTCGTCTCACACGCTTCCGAGGGCGTCAACGAACGGCTGGTAACGCGATAGCCCCCTGAATTCGTTGGAGCGTCGAGTTGAATGTCACACGGCTGTCACTTAGAGTTCACCATCGTGGCAGACGACGGAAGCAGTCGAGAGCTCTTCGAGACCAAACTCGACATTCATGACCGCAAGCAATTCGAGCTGAAGCTCGAGTACCAGCCGAGCGGCACCGACGATGAGAGCGAGTACCTGGTCGAGGCGACCTTCTTCGTCCCTCGCGCGCTCAACATCACCGCCGACACCTACCCGCGCGAAGACTTCTACGCCGACCTGCACAACTACGTTCGCTTCAAGACGCCGGTGCTCTCGTTCGAAGAGCTGCTGACGGGAGATCACTCGCCGCTCGTGCAGCTCGAGCAGCGCGTGACGTTCGGCGTGCTCGGCCCCGAGCGAGAGGTCGTCTACGACGCGAAGATGTTGGGCTGCGTGCTGCGCGGCGCGCTGCGGCGGTTCGCGAAGGGCATGAAGGATCACTGTGGCCGGCTCTCGGCGGGCACCGAGGCGATCGCAGGTGAAGAGCTGCAGCGGCTGGGGCGGCGATCGATCGACGCGACGCAGAAGATCCTGCAGCGGTTTCGCACCACCACCGCGGTGCTGGCCGAGAAGTACACGCTGACCGACAAGTCGCTCGCCTCGCTGCGCCTCGTCGACGAGTACCTCTCGCTGCTGGTCGAGCACTTCTTCCGCCGCATCGTCGTGCAGATGGACTCGATGCCGCGCACCGGCGTCTATTCGGACCTGCGCCGCGAGATGATGGACGTGGTGATCTCCGACGAGAGCTACCGCAAGCAGCGCGGCTACGCGTCGGTGATCGCGCCCGACTCCGACAACGAGGAATACACGCACCGCATCGGCTTCCTGAAGAAGTTCTGCATGAACATTCTCTTCCTCGAGGTGCAGCGCTCGAGCCCGAGGAAGGCGTGGGAAGAGGTGCTGTTCGCGCTCGCGGCCGGCCTCGCCATGGCGTTCGCGCTCGGCGTCGGTCTGTTCGCGCAGAACCGCTACCCGCAGGTGTCCTTCAACTTCTTCGTCATCGCCGTCATCGGCTACATGCTGAAAGATCGCATCAAAGAGGGCCTGCGCCGGCTCGCCGCGAGCTACGCCGGCAAGTACCTCTACGAGCGCGAGACCCGCATTCTCGACCCCGTCACGCACGACGACGTCGGCATCTGCCGCGAGAAGATCGACTTCTCGCCGCCGGTCGACCCCGAGGTGCAGAAGCTCCGCGCGCAAGACGATCTGATCACCGCCGCGCAGGGCGAGCTGCCCGAGAGTGTCATTCGCTACCGCAAGAAGATCGTCCTCGAGTCAGAGATGCTGCCCCGCATCGCCGATGGCATCGTCTCGGGCGTCACCGACATCATTCGCGTGAACGTCGATCGCATGCTCCACGACATGGACGACCCCGACTACACGCTCGACTACGTCGACCTCGAGGACTTCTCGGTCGAGAAGCTGCGCGCCTCGAAGGCCTATCGCGTCGACGTGGCGTTCCGGTTCTCGGTCGATGACGGCAAGCACCAGCACACCACCGTGAAGCTCGTTCGACTCGTGCTCGATCGAAACGGCATCAAGCGAATGAGCGAGATCTCGACCTCGGGCTCGAAGGTGATGGTGCCGTCGATTCCGCCCATCGCGGCGCGTCCGACGCACGTAATGCCCTGAAAAGACGGGTCGGCTGCATGTAGGCAACCTTGCGACATGGCTGCCGACAATGGTGCATGCCTCGCATCCCCAGCACGGCCACCGTTCGCACGTTCACCGAGACCTGGACCGCCGACTTCAAGGAGGCCGTGAAGAAGGCCGCCGGAAAAGATGGGCGCCTGACGTTGAGCGAGGCGAAGAAGCTGGCCGCCTCGACGGGCCCCGAAAAAGCGTTCGCGGACAACGCGGTGAACTACCTGCAGACGACCGGCAAGAAGTCGGTGAGCGTCGAGGTGATCGCGAAAGAGATGTCGGCGTACGCCCAGCGCGCGGCCGAGCAGGCGGCCGGTCCTGACAAGCGGCTCTCGTTGGCCGATGGCGCGAAGCTGCCCACCGATCTCGTCGAAGACTTCTTCATGCTGCGTGGCAAGCCGGCTCCGGGAACGACGCCGGTTGGCCCGAGCGTGCTGCCGCAGGTGCAGGCCGCGCTCGAGACCGCCTCGGCCGGCTTGTGGATGCCGAGCGAGACCGACGCGAGCTTCAAGTTCCTCAAGGGCACGGCGCTGAACGGGCCGATCACCGCCGAGGTGATTCGTGCGCAGCTGGGCGCGCAGCACGACGCGTTGATGCCGAGCGTGATGTACGTCGACCCCTCCGAGGTGTCGCTCGCCGGCAAGACCCAGGTCGAGCAGCGTGACGGCAACGCGTTTCTCGATCGCATCATCGGCAACGTCGACCCGAACGATCCCGACTCCGTCGCGATGGGGCAGCGCTTCAGCCAGCTCAAGGCCGCGCTCAACGCCAACTTGACCGATCTCACGGTGTACCGCTTCGGAGAGATCAGCATCTCGACGTTCATCGTCGGCAAGACGAAGACGGGCGAGCTCGCGGGCCTGCTGACGGGCCAGGTCGAGACCTGACGCAGAGCACCGTGGCGGGCCGTAGCGCGGCAGATCCGATTGAGTTAAGCGCCGCGCCCCCATGAACGAGTTCGCGCACCGCATCGCCGTCGACTGGCACAAGACCCTCGAGCGCACGCTCGAACTCGCCACGCAATCGCAGGGCAAGGGCGTGCTGGTGTTCGACCTCGACTCGACGGTGTTCGACAACCGGCCGCGTCAGGCGCGCATCGTGCGGGAGTACGGTGCGCAGAAGAACCTGCCGGCGCTCACGAAGGTGCAGCAGTTCCACTTCACGAACGGGTGGGACCTGAAGCACGCGTGCACGGCAGTGGGAATGAGTGAGGCCGACGCCGAGTCGATTCACCGCGACCTGAAGAACTTCTGGGGCGCGCGCTTCTTCACCAGCCCGTACTGCAAGGACGACATCGAGATCGTCGGGGCTCCGCGGTTCTTGAACGCGTGCGTGAAGACCGGCGCGAAGGTCGTCTACGTGACCGGCCGGCACGAAGAGATGCGCGCGGGCTCGATCGAGGCGATGGCCCGCTGTGGCATGCCCGTTCCCGGCGGCCCGGTCGCGCTGATGATGAAGCCCACGCTGCGTGAGAGCGATGACGCGTACAAGCGCGTCGCCCACCAGCTGCTCGAAGAGATGGGGCCGGTGATCGCGGCGTTCGACAACGAGCCGACCCACGTGAATGACTACGCGACGCGCTTCCCGACCTGTCTGCCGGTGCACCTGGCGACGGATCACTCGGGCCGGCCGGTGACGCTGAGCGAGCGCGTGATCTCGATTCCGCACTTCGCGTGGTGAAGATCGCGCTGGCGCTGCTGCTGTTCGCGGGCTGCGGCGGAGGCACGGACTGCCCGATCTGGTGTCTCACGCGGGTCGAGGTCGAGGGCAGGCAGACCTGCTTCGTCGGGCCCAGCTGTGGGACGTGCACGGTCAGCTGCAACCGAGTCTCGCAGAAGGCCGCGCTCGAGCTGCTCGATGCAGGGCAGTGCGTGGAAGGGCTGGGCGGCGTCTGCCGCTGATCAGCGCACGGGCGGGTTGAACTTCTTCACCAGCTCGACGAGCTGCCCATGCAGCGCCTTGTTGGCCGCGATGTGCCCCTTGAGCGGCTTCGAGTAGTCGAGCGGGTTGCCCATGATGTCGGTCACCACACCGCCGGCCTCTTCGACCAGCAGGTGGAGGGCTGCGGTGTCGTGCGCGTTGTGGCCGGGGAAGAGGGTGGCCGCGAACTCTCCCGAGGCGACCTTCGCACCCATGTAGCCAATCGAGAGCAGGTTGATGATCGAGGCGTTGGTCAGGGTTGGCAGCAGGCCGGCGAGCTGGCCGACGTTGAAGGGTGACGTGTTCCACCAGACGCTGCCGATGATCGTCGGACCACCAAACGTCGTGTGCGTCGAGACGGAGATGGGTTTGCCGTTCAGCGTCGCGCCCCGGCCCCGCTGCGCTGAGAACAGCTGATCGCCGAATGGGTCGTAGATGCAGGCGAGCTGCGGCTGGTTTTCGGTCACGAGCGCGATCATGAACGTCGAGACGGGAATGCCGGCTGCGTAGGGGAACGTGCCGTCGATGGGGTCGACGAAGATCTCGTAGCGGGCGCCCTTGCGCTGATCGCTCTGCTCTTCGCCGGTGATGCTCAGCTCGGGGCTCGGCATCTGCGCGCGCAGCTTCTGAATGACGAGCGCGTTGACCTGTTTGTCGGCCACGGTGACGGGCGTGCGGTTCGGCGTGCCGTCGTCTTTGTATTCGGCCGCGACGCCGCTGAAGCGGAAGGTCTTGCGAATCGCGTCTCCGGCCTCGCGCGCGAGGGCTTCGAAGAACGTCAGGGTCAGCTCCGCCGGAATCAGCTCTGAGGCCATGCGGCCGACCATACTGCTCCGCTATCGCTGCACGGGAACGATGAAGGCCTCTGACAGAGAGAGCTCGAAGCCACCTCCACCGTGTGGGGTGACCCCGCTGGCGCCCTGACTGCGCGAGGCCGAGAGGAAGATCTTCGTGCGCGGGGCGTAGATGGGCGCGGAGTTTCCGTCGAGGAACCCCTCGAAGCGGGCGGTGAGCGAGGGCTCGGTCACGGTCCAACGAGGGTCGAACTGGCGGCGCGGTGGAATGTCGAGCGGCGCGAAAGAGACGAGGTAGCTGGTCGCCCAGGTGGCCCGGGTCCATCGCAGGGTGAAGTCGGAGCCGGCCTTGAGGGTGGTGTCGAGCTTCGGCGCGAGCGGCGTCGTGGGAAGAACGACCACTGCCGTCCATGGCGCGTAGCCGTCGATGGCGATCGAGAGCGTGTTGCGGCCTGCTTTCCAGGGCCCTGAGCCCGTCGTCGAGAGTTGCCAGAACCCGTCGCCGACGCGCTGGCCGTTGATGTCGTAGCGAACTGCGACGTTCGGTGGTTGGTACAGAAGGCTCGGAGAGAGCAGGGTGCCGTCGGCCGAGACCTGAAGGGCAGCCTTCGAGATGCGCGTGCGATCGAGCCGCTTCGTCGGGCAGGAGTCGCTCGTGAGCTGCTGCTCGGTGCACCGGGCGAGGCCGATGCGTGGGTCGCGCTGAAGCAGCAGCGGCAACAGCCGCTTCGAGCCGGTCGAGCACTCGTTCCACTCGATGTGCTGGTTGTAGGCGATCTGCTCGTAGGGGAAGTACGGCTCGGGCTTGTACGAGGCGCCGATCAGCTCGTCGGTGCGCGGGTCGAGCGGAGCGTCGGCCTTCTCGAGGTACACGAGCAGCACGCCCTTCGCCGTGGCGCGACACGTGGCGGACGAGGTTCTGACGGAGGCGGGTGGGTCGAGCAGGGCGCGATAGGAGGCTCCGCTCGCGAGTGGCCCCGTGACCGCGACGGGTTCGGCGTCGCCCCATTGCATCGCGAGGTAGACGCGCCGCTCGCCGAGTTGGTGCGTGACGGTGCCCGAGAGCAGTGTTGGCCACTGCTCGATAGTGAGCTCTCCGACGAACTCGCTCGCCGGCTCTGCGGGCAGCTCGTACCAGCCGGGCTCGAGCTCAGTGCCTGCAACGACCCCAGGGACCTCGGGCTTCAGGGCTGGTCCGTCGACGATGACTCCGCAGCCCGAAGTGACTGCGAGCAGGACAAGAAGTGAGCGCATGCGGTGGCGTATGCCTGCGCTTTGGAATCAGGACACCGCCCGACGCGGCGCGCCGTCGAATTGAGGCGTGGCGCTGCTGATCCTCGGTGTTACAAGCCCGCGCGCACACAGCAACTTCAGTGAGGAAATCCCCCGTGCACAGCCCCGAGTTGTTGCTCACCATGTACCGGAAGATGGTGCTGGCTCGCCGCTTCGAAGAGAAGGCGGGTCAGGCCTACGGCCAGAAGAAGATCCAGGGCTTCTGCCACCTCTACATCGGCCAGGAAGCCGTCGTCGTCGGCATCAACGAAGCGATTCGGCCCGACGACATGGTGATGACCGGCTACCGCGATCACGTGCACCCGCTCGTGCGCGGCTCCGACGCCGGCATGCTGATGGCCGAGCTCTTCGGAAAAGACACGGGCTACTCGAAGGGCAAGGGCGGCTCGATGCACTTCTTCGACATCGAGCACCACTTCTACGGAGGCTACGGCATCGTCGGCGGCCAGATTCCGCTCGCGGCCGGCCTCGCGTTCGCCTCGAAGTACCGCAACGAAGATCGCATCGCCGTGTGCTCGTTCGGTGACGCTGCCTCGAACCAGGGCGCCATGCACGAGACCTTCAACATGGCTTCGAAGTGGAAGCTGCCGGTGCTCTACGTCGTCGAGAACAACAAGTACGGCATGGGCACCGACATCGCCCGCGTCTCGGCCGAGCCCGACATTCACAAGCGCGCCGTCGCGTGGAACATGCGCGGCGTCTCGGTCGACGGCATGGATGTGCTCAAGGTGCACGACACGGTGAAGGAGCTCGCCGCGTCGATTCGCGCGGGCAACGGCCCCGTGCTGCTCGAGGCGTACACGTACCGCTTCCGCGGGCACTCGATGTCTGACGCCGCCACCTACCGCACCAAAGAAGAGGTCGAGCAGGAGCGTCTGCGCGACCCGATCGTCAAGCTGCGCGAGCTGATGCTGAAGAACCGCACCGCCACCGAGCCCCAGCTCGACGCGATCGACGAAGAGGTGAAGAAGGTCGTCGACGACGCGATCTCGTTCGCCGATCAGTCTCCCGAGCCGCCGCTCGACGACCTCTGGCGTCACGGCTTCGTGGAAGAGGGCGAGCCCGACGAGCGGCCCCGCGCCCGCGTTCGTGGCGCGACCGACGTGAAGTGGCCGAGCTACCCCACCGACTTCAAGGTGACCTGGGAGCTCGAGCCGCGTGATCCTCCGGCGGCGACGCCGATCAAGAAGGGAGCGGCCTGAGTCATGGCTGAGCTTGCGTACCGCGACGCGCTGAAAGAGGCGCTCGACGAAGAGATGGGCCGCGACCCCCGCGTGTTCCTCATGGGCGAAGAGGTCGCCCGCTACAACGGTGCCTACAAGGTGTCGCAGGGCCTGCTCGACAAGTACGGCAGCGCGCGCGTCGTCGATGCACCGATCTCGGAGCTCGGGTTTGCGGGCCTTGGCGTCGGCGCCGCGATGGTCGGCCTGCGCCCCGTCATCGAGATGATGACGTGGAACTTCGCCATTCTCGCGATGGATCAGATCGTCAACAGCGCCGCGAAGCTCCGCCACATGTCGGGTGGGCAGCTGCGGTGTCCGATCGTCTTCCGCGGCCCCGGTGGCGCAGGCGGCCGGCTCTCGTCGCAGCACAGCCAGGCGCTCGAGGCGAACTACGCCCACTTCCCGGGCCTCAAGGTGATCGCACCCGGCACCTCGGCCGACGCGAAGGGTCTGCTCAAGGCCGCCATTCGCGACGACAACCCGGTCATCTTCATCGAGGCCGAGCTGCTCTACGGCCAGCGCGGCGAAGTGCCCGCGGGTGAGCACGTCATTCCCATCGGCAAGGCCGACATCAAGCGCCCGGGCTCCGACGTCACCGTCATCACGTGGTCGCGCATGCTGACGTCGTGCGTGCTGCCCGCGGCCGAGCAGCTCGCCAGCCAGGGCATCAACGTCGAGGTCGTCGATCTTCGCACCATCAAGCCGTTCGATCAGGAGGCCGTCGCGGCCTCGGTGCGAAAGACGA
The DNA here is from genome assembly GCA_040275325.1 of Myxococcaceae bacterium. Lineage (GTDB taxonomy): Bacteria > Myxococcota > Myxococcia > Myxococcales > Myxococcaceae > Xiheimicrobium. The sequence goes on from JBEOKA010000313.1 coordinate 17,820, forward strand.
ACCGCGTGGTGATCGTGGAAGAGGGCTGGCCGTTCGCGAGCGTGGGCTCGGAGCTGTCGGACTTCATTCAGCGCGAGTGCTTCGATGATCTCGACGCGCCCGTTCGCCGCGTGACCGGGCTCGAGGTGAACATGTCGTACGCCGCCAGCCACGAGCGCGCGATTCAGCCGAGCCAGGAACGCATCATCGAAGCCGTGAACGCCGTGCTGTACCGGTAACCCGTTTCCCTGGAGTGAAAGACCGTCATGGCCGTCGCCGTTCAGCTGCCCGCGCTCTCCCCGACGATGAAGGAGGGCCGCATCACGAAGTGGCTCAAGAACGAAGGGGACAAGATCTCGAGCGGCACCGAGATCGCGGAGTGTGAGACCGACAAGTCGAACCTCGCCATCGAGGCCTACGACGACGGAATTCTGCTCAAGATCCTCGTGAAGGCCGGGGACTCTGCGCCGGTCGGCTCCACCATCGCGTGGATCGGCAAGGCCGGAGAGAAGGTGCCTGACGCTGCGCCCGTCACTGCGGCGGCAGCTCCTGCTGCACCCGCACCTGCTCCCGTGGCCGCGGCGCCGGCCGCTCCTGCGAAGCCTGCACCGCCTCCTGCGCCCGCCGGCCGCCTGCGCGCTTCACCGCTCGCCAAGAAGGTCGCCGAGGCCCAGGGCGTCGATCTGACCGGTGTTCAGGGCTCGGGCCCCAACGGCCGCATCGTGCGTCGTGACGTCGAGGCCGCCGCCGAGAAGAAGCCGGCAGCGCCCATCTTCGCGCGCGCGACCGGTGTTCGTCAGCCGCCCACCAACCTGCCGGTCACCACCATGCGCAAGGTGATCGCCCAGCGCCTCACCGAGGTGAAGCCGGGCGTTCCGCACTTCTACCTGACCGTCGAGCTCGAGATGGATCAGGCGCTGAAGCTGCGTGAAGAGGCGAAGGCCAAAGAGCTGAAGCTCTCGGTCAACGACATCATCGTGAAGGCCGTCGGTGTGGCCGTGCGCCGCTTCCCACGCGTCAACCAGGTCTTCGCGGGCGACGTCATTCAGCAGCTGCAGAACGTCGACGTCGGCGTCGCGGTCGCCATCGAAGACGGGCTCATCACGCCCATCGTGAAGGACGCCGATCAGAAGGGCCTGGCCGAGATCGCGGCCGAGGTGCGTGATCTCGCCGAGCGCGCGAAGAAGAAGGCGCTCAAGCCCGACGAGTACACGGGCGGCAGCATCACCGTCTCGAACCTGGGCATGTTCGGCATCGACTCCTTCATCGCCGTCATCAACCCGCCGCAGGCCTCGATCCTCGCGGTCGGCAAGGTCGAGCCGAAGGTCGTCGTGCGCGATGGGCAGATGGTGATTCGCCAGATGATGTCGATGACGTTCTCGGGCGATCACCGCGTCGTCGACGGTGCCGTCGGAGCCCAGTTCCTGCAGGTCGTGCGCGAGCTGATCGAGCACCCCATGCGCCTGCTCTTCTGAGCGGGTCGACAGCGTGGGGCAGGCAAGGTCTGATCGCTCGCGATGACGAATCGCGAGTCACGGCCTCGAGATGCGTGGGTGATCTTCCCGCTCATCCTCATGTTCTCCTGTCCCCTGTACGTGCTCAGCGTCGCGCCCGTCGCAGCGCTCGCCGAGGTGCTCGATCTGCCCCGTGACTCGGTGAAGCGGGTGTACGCACCTGTCATCTGGCTGCACGATCACACGCCGCTCCGACGGCCGCTCGAATGGTACATGGCGCTGTGGGGACTTCATTGAGCACCATGCGCACCTGTTTCGTCGCGATTCTCTTTCTCGCTGGCTGCAAGACCACCGAAGGCCCGAGCGGGCAGGGCGGCGCCGGGTTTCGTGCTCCCACCACCGACGCGCCCCAGGTGCCGATGGAGGCGATGTTCGGCATCTGCTTCCGCGCGACGGCCAGCGCGCAGGAGCGCGTCAAGCTCACGCCCCTGCCGGGAGGCGACGTCACCTTCGAAGCGAAAAACGGTGCGTCGAACAGCTCGGGGTGGTGTCTCCGCGAGATCATCACGAGCTTCCCGGTGGCGCAGCGGCCCACGGCCGAGCTCGAGGTGGGGCCGCCGTCGAGCCCCGTCGATCTCTGGGCAGCGCTCGCGTGGGTGAAGCTGCTGGCTCCGTCTCGCTTTGGGCCTGAGCGTGGGCTGCTCGACCCTGCGCCGCTCGCGGCCGCGTGCTTCGAGAAGGGCTCGGTGCGCGAGGGCGCGATCGCGGTCGAGCACTCGCCGATCCTCGCCGTGAGGGGCCTGGCCCAGCTCGAGCCTGAGCGCTGCCTCGAGGCCGTGCTCGCCAGCACCGCGTGGCCCGCCCCCAAAGATCTGCGCATGAAGGTCTCGCCGCCACCGCGTGCCGTGATCGCGATGGGTGACGTCGAGCACTACTTCGCGCCGCAGACCGAGGCGAAGGGCGCCCTCGATGCGCAGACCGTGAAGGAGACGATGCGCACGATCAGCCCGAAGATCGGCGCCTGCTGGAACGAGACGCTCGTGCGCCGCGCGGGCATCGGCGGCGGCCGCACATTTCGCCTGCGCACCGATGACTCCGGCACGCTGACGGCGGCGTGGGTGTCGACTGGACTCACCGATGGGCCTCCAGCGGTCGACGCGATCCTCGATCGGTGCATCGCGCAGGCGCTCAAGGGCCTCAGGTTTCCCGGTACGTCGGGTGACGGCGCGTACACGTGGGTCTTCGCCACCCGCTGATCACTTCGTCAGCGTCGCGAGCACCCGCTGGAGCAGGGCCGCCTGATCAGGCTCGAAGCGGGTGAACTGCACGCCCATGCCGTGCGAGCCATGGTGGCGCACCTCGCAGTGCAGCTTCAGCTTGCCGATCGCATGCAGGTCGAGCGTCACCTCGGCGTTCGAGCCGACCGGCAGCGAGTTGCCCTCGAAGTAGAGGCCGCCCAGAGACAGGTTGGTGCAGGTGCCTCGCACGGCGCCACGCGGGCCGTGAAAGACCGCAGGGAACGCGCAGGCAAAGCGTGGGTTTCGTCGAACGTCAGTCATCACACTCCACTCATCGACACAAAAGCCGGGGGGCGACGGAGCCGACTGCCCCCGCCGCCC
>JBEOKA010000314.1:0-4535 GCA_040275325.1 Myxococcaceae bacterium
GTGAGGTGCTTTCGCCCTCGACGGCCGCCATCGATCGCGCCGAGAAGTTGCCTATCTACGCGGAGCACCAGGTTGGGTTCGCGTGGCCCATCGATCCACGAGTGCAGACGCTCGAGGTCTTCAAACTCGATGGAGCAACCTACCGTCTGGTGAAGACGTGGCGCGGTGCTGAAAATGCTCGTGCAGAGCCCTTCGATGCGATCGCGCTGGCCCTGTCGCAGCTGTGGCCTGAGTAGATCGGTGAGGTCGCGCGATCACACGACCGTGACGGGCTGACCGACCTCGGGCTTCTTCAGCTCGGCGACGGCCGCGGGCCCGATGAGCGCCTTCAGCTTCGCGACTGTCGCAGCATCACCGGCGTAGTTGTGGCCAGTGTGCGCGCCGAGCGCCTGCGTCACCATCGAGAGGCTGATCGACGCCGGCAGGTTGTAGCGCTTGAGGAACGTGCTCCAGACCTCGTTGTCGCGGTAGCCCTCGTCGACGGCCAACGACTGACCGAACGCGAGCAGGCCGGCGAGCTTCACGTCTTCGGCGGGCATGCGGAGCAGGCCCTTGTCACCGAGGAAACGGTTGAACTCGAACACCGTGATCGCGCGCAGGCCCTCTTCCGACAGGTGCGAGTACCGCGAGCTCACCGACATCACGTACTCGGTCTTGCCGTCGCGGCCCTTCTGCTCGGTGAAACGAATGAGATCCTTCTCGCCCATCTTCGGCTCGAACCAGCCGCCGGCGATCACCTTCGAGTCGGGGTTGGCGCGATCGAGAATGCCGCTGAACTCAGAGAGCGTGTTCACCATGTTCGCGCTGACGAGCACCTTGGTGCCGTCGAGCACGCTGGCGTGGCGGTCCTGCTTCACGGGCTCGAACTCGCGGCGCGTGTCTTCGGGCACCTTGAACGTCGAGTAGTTGAAGTGCTTGTCGAGGTAGTCGGCCTGGCCGTCGTTGTCGCGATCGAGCACCTTCTCGCGCGTCATCGTGGAGATCGGCGTGAGGTAGTTGTCCCACGTGCGGCCCCAGCCGATGTCGGCCGCGTCGTTCATGCCCTTGTGAATGTCGTTCCACCCCTTGCGGCCGGCGACGCCGTCGACGAGCGCCATGAGCGCCTGCACGCCTTCACCGCGCGTCATCTGGCCGTTGCTGTCGGTGTAGAAGTTCGAGGCCGCGTACGTGGTGACGACCTGTGCGTTGCCGTACTTCTCCTTCACCTTGTCGAGCACGCCCTTGCCGACGCACAGGTTGTAGAAGAGCAGCTTGTCGGCAGCGCCGTCGGTGGTCGCGGGCCCGTTGTTCACCGAGCTCGACATGGCGCGGCCCCAGTTCGAGTGCCCGTCGTAGCCGACGATCTGCACGTTCGGGTCGTTCATGGGCGCGAGAATGTTGGTGCCGCCTTCACGCACCGAGATGCGGAACTTCGTCTCTCCGACGCCGGGCTTGTTGATCGTCGCCTCGTACGTCGACACGCCGTACTGGTTCTCGGCGCCGACCGGCTTGAAGCCGTGGTCCTTGAGGTACTTCGTGAAGCCGCCCCAGAACTCTCCACCACCGCCGACGGTCCACGAGAGGTTGACGGTGTTCTTCCCGTTGGCGAACCACTTGTCGTAGGGCGGCGAGGTGGGCGCGAGCTCTTTGAGGAGCGCGTCGGCGATCTTCTTCGGCTCGCCCGTCTGCGCGGCCTTCGAGTTCACGAGGTGGAAGATCATGCTCTCGCGCAGGCGCGGGTTCTTCTCGGCGCGCACGAGGGCTTCGTAGGTGACCAGCGCCGACTGCTGCAGCGCAGGCGTCTTCGCGGCGTTGACGAGATCGAGCAGCACTGACGCGGCCGAGCCACGCAGCTGCAGCGCCTGGTTCGCGTCGAGGCCCGCAGGCGGAGCGCCGTCACTGGGCACTCGGGCGAGCGCGAGCTTCAACTGATCGAACGTCTTCTGCTGCAGCTCGGGCGTGACGTTGGCGAGCATCGGCTCTCGCGCGTTGTCGGCGACCTCACCGGCCTTGAAGAGCGCGTCTCCGAGCTCGACGTCGTTCGCGGGCGCCTTGCCGTCAGCGGCCGCGGTGAAGACGCCCGAGGCGTTGAGGAAGACAGGCCGGTTTCCACCAGCGGGGTCGAGGTTGATCGTCTGCCCACCGGGCGGCGGCTGCGGAGGCGGTGTCGGCTCGACGAGCGCTTTGATGACGTCGAGCGCGCCGGCCTGAAACAGGTCTTTGTACTCGGCCATGATGCGCTGCAGGTCGGCCTTCTCGGTCTTCGAGACGATGCCGTTCTTCTGCGCCTGCGCGATCATCGCCTTCGCTTCATCTGGCGTGATGGCGCGGTCGGCGGCGGCGGTCTGGCCCATGCGACGAATCGTGGTCATGTGAAGTCCCCGAGGTGCTGCGAGTTGGCCGGTGCATAGCACGCGGTGAACCGCCTCTGAGACAGCCGCCGTCACCTGGGCGTGACGTCGTGAGAAGCGACGATCGTGAACACGCCAGGTGGCACCAGAGAACAAAGACCGACCGGTCACGACACTTCGCGTCACGCGAGAACTGGTCGATTTCGCTCATCCATTTCGGGTCGACTTGAAGTGACTGGTCGGTCACCTCATTGGCACGGCGGGCGCAGACCGGCACGACATGCTCCGACGATTCCCGATGGTGGTGGTGACGTTGTTCGCGGTGGGCTGCGCGGAAGGCGTGGTGACCGAGACCGACTTCGAAGAGCTGGACCCCGAGACGCTCGAGACGGCGACCGTGACGCAGGAGGTGCGCTGTGCACCACGCATGAACACCTTCCCGGTCGGAGCCGCGCACAACATTGGCTACGACCGCGCGTCGTGCGGAACGGGAACGTGTCGCACGTCGTGTCCTGATCAGAACGCGAACTCCGACTGGAACCCGGCGGCGACGCACAACGGCATCGACGTGTTCGCGTTTCAGCGCGCGCCGTTGGTGGCGGTGGCGAACGGAACGATCGTTCGCGTTGGTACTCCGAGCTCGACGTCGGGGCTGCGCGTGCGCCTGCGCGATGAGTGCGGCTGGGAGTACTACTACGGCCACATGGATCAGGCCGTCGTGCGTGAGGGCCAGACCGTCACGGCGGGCCAGCTGCTCGGGTACATGGGCCGCACGGGAACCGGCTCGACGCACCTGCACTTCAACGTGTCGCCAGATGGGCAGTACCTGCGGGACATCAACCCGTTCGAGTTGCTGCGAACGACCTCACCCACCGCGTGCCGTGCGCCGAACCCGAATCCGAACCCGAACCCCACGCCGACGCCGACCCCGACCGCTGGCTGTGGACTGCTCGCGGCTGGGCAGTCGCTGTCGGCAGGTCAGAGCAAGGCGTCGTGTGATGGCCGCTTCGTGCTCGCGATGCAGACCGATGGAAACCTGGTGCTGTACCAGGGCACGCGCGCGCTCTGGGCGACGATGACGAACGGTCGCGGCGGAGCGCTGGCTGCGATGCAGGGTGACGGCAACTTCGTCGTGTACACGGCCGCAGGCGCCCCGCTCTTCCACACGAACACGTTCCGCTACGCCGGAGCGCGGCTGGCGATTCAGAACGATGGCAATCTCGTCGTGTACCAGGGCACGACGCCGCGCTGGGCGTCGAACACGGGAGGGCGCTGAGCCGACAGGAGCCCCGGCTAACTCAGGTCGCTCAGCCGCGCGATCAGGGCTCCGCGGAGCTCGATGAAGGTGGCCCCGGTGAGGGTGATCAGCTGCCCGGTTCGCCAGCCGTTCGGCAGATCGACCGCGATGACGGCCTCGAAGCTGATCCGGAGCGCCACTCGATCGTTCGCCACCACGGCATCAACCACCGTTTGGCGGCGGCTCTTGAACACCCCGACCGTCTGCCGCGCCAGCGCCTCGAACTGCGCCTTGCCTTCCGTTCGAGTCGGCGGCGAGGTGTTCGAGAGGTTCTCGAAGACGACGTCGTCAGTGACGGTGGCGATCATCGAGTCGACGTCGAGTGAGTTGTAGCTTTCGAGGTAACGCTGAACCACTGGCGGGAGCGGGTCCATGCGTGCAGTTGTACCTCGTGCACTTCGAAAGAGGAGCGCCTCACACCGCGACTCCGGCGATTGAGCCCGGTGACCGCGACGGGTGGCATGCTCGTGGGATGAATCTCGCCGACGAGGTGATGGACCGGCCGCTCGACGCGCTCGTTGGGGCAGAAGACTCCGTGATCGTCGACCAGGCTGACTGGCATCAGGTCACGACGCCGTCGTTCGCCAGCGGCGGGTTGAATGGAATCGCGCGGTGTCGGGTGCCTGAAGTGGAGCTCGAGGCGCGCATCGATCGGGCGATCGCCGGGTACTCCGGCCTTCGCTGGCGGTGGACGGTGGGGGCGATGGACACGCCGGGCCTGGCTGACCGCTTGCGCGGCCGAAAGCTGTCGGAGCGCTCGGTGGTCGGGCTCTGGAGGCAGAACGATCTGCAGGTGGCAGGTGGCGCTGAGGTGGTGGAGCCGACGAGTCCCGACGACGTGGCCGCCTTCAGTGCGGTGATGGCCGAGGGGTGGAGCGTGCCGGTGGCTCCGCTGCTCGCCTACAACA
>JBEOKA010000315.1:0-6956 GCA_040275325.1 Myxococcaceae bacterium
GAGCTGCACCGTCGGAATGTCGGCGTTGGGGAAGGCGAGCTTGAACGGCACGAAGGTGCCGTGATCGAACCCGCGCGCGGAGTCCTCACCCGACGGAATCCCCGCACCCTCGAGCAGTGAGCGCACGCGCTTCGCGAGCGCAGGATCTCCCGGCGCCGGCCACTGCACCTCGTACGACTCGGGCGGAAAGCCGTAGTAGTCGTAGAGCATCGGCGGCTTCGGGTTCGTCATCACCGTGGGCACCGACTCTTCCCAGTGCGCCGAGATGACGAGCAGCGCCTTCGGCTTCGACTTCGGAAACGCACCGAGCCCGACGAGGTACTGGCGCAGGCGGTTCTCCTGCTCCTTGGGGCCGAGGCCGAGGTCGACGAACGGCCACGGACCGCCACCGTGAGGGACGAAGGCCATCGGCATGCGGTTCGGGTTGGTGCTCATCGGCGCTTTCTCCTGCGAGGGCTTCGGGGTCGCTGCGACGAGGCCACCGACGGTCGCGGCAGCAGCCAGGCCGGCCACGGCAACGGTCGTCTCACGTCGGGTCAGGGTCTTCTTCGGGTCGTCAGCCATGGTCTCTCCAGACGCTGCATATCCTCGTCACCAGCGCCCGGCAGACAAGGCCCACCGACAGGCCAGTCTGTTCGCGTGGCGGCCCGACCCATCTGGTAAGGCGCCGCCCATGCCGTTGTCGCTGGAAGAGGTTCATCAGGCCACCGCGCTGCTCCGCCGTCTGCTCGACGATCGATCGCAGCTCGACGACGTGCCGTTGGCCGACGCGAAGGCGCTGCTCGAAGCGGCGGGCCGGCTCGCGAACCCGCCGAAAGACGACTCGGCGCGGTTTCTGAAACACAAGAACCGCCAGGAGCGCCTCGAGAAGCGCATGCAGGACCGCGCGGCACGGGCCGAGGCGGCGATTCGTCAGGCGCGCAAGAGCCCGGTCTTCGTGCCGCCGCAGAACATTCTGGGCTCGGGCATTCCCCATCAGCCGCGGACGGGGCGGGTGCTCGACACGCCGTTCCACTGCTACGTGTGCAAGCGCGAGTTCCGCGAGGTGCACCACTTCTACGACTCGATGTGCCTCGAGTGCGGCGACTTCAACTACCTGAAGCGGTTTCAGGTGGCGCCGCTCGACGGCAAGGTGGCGCTCATCACCGGCGGGCGCGTGAAGATCGGCTACCAGGCGTCGCTGATGCTGCTGCGCTCGGGCGCGCACGTCATCGCCACCACCCGCTTCCCGCACGACGCGACCCAGCGGTACCTGAAGGAGCCCGACTTCACGAAGTGGGGCCACCGCCTCGAAGTGTACGGGCTCGACTTGAGGCACGCGCCGTCGGTCGAGCTGTTCGCCGAGTTCCTCACGCGCACGCACGAGCGGCTCGACATCGTCATCAACAACGCGGCGCAGACGGTGCGACGGCCGCCCGGCTTCTACCGGCACCTGGCCGAGCTCGAGCACTCGAGCGTGACGGCGCTGCCCGAGGCCTCGCAGCGGTTGCTGGCGGGTCACTCGACGCTGGTGGAGCAGGTGAAGCCCCGCCGCACCGATGAGCTCGCGACCTTCCGTTCGCACGATCCCGCGGTGGGCTTGCACAGCTCGGCCGCGCTCTCGCTGGTGCCGTACGACCTGGAGCAGGACACGAGCCACGCGTTCCCCGAAGGGAAGCTCGACGCCGATCTGCAGCAGGTCGACCTGCGCACGGTGAACAGCTGGCGGCTCAAGCTGGGAGAAGTCGCGACGGGCGAGATGCTCGAGGTGCACCTGGTGAACGCGGTGGCGCCGTTCATTCTCTGCGGGAAGCTGCGCGGGTTGATGACGCGTCACCGTGAGAGGTGGGGCCACGTCGTCAACGTGTCGGCGATGGAGGGCAGCTTCTCGCGCGGCACGAAGACCGACAAACACCCGCACACGAACATGGCGAAGGCGGCGCTCAACATGCTGACGCTGACGAGCGCGCCTGACTACGCGAGCAGCCAGCTGGCGATGAACGCGGTCGATACGGGTTGGGTGACGGACGAAGACCCGGCCCAGCATGCCGAGCGGAAGACGAACGAGCTGGGCTTCGAGCCGCCGTTGGACATCGTCGATGGGGCCGCGCGCGTGGTGGACCCCGTGTTCGAGGCCGAGCGCACCGGGCAGTTCATCTGGGGCAAGTTCTTCAAGGACTACAAGCCAACGAGCTGGTGAGGCACGGAGCGCACTTCGTTGCGCCTCGCTCGCAACACGCCGCGGCGAATGTGCCCGTCATCGCGGTGCTCACCTCGCGGGAAGCCGACGCGTGTTCGTGTCAGGCGCCGGGGCCTCCATGCGAGACGATGTTCTCGGCCACGGTGTTCGTCGGGAAGGTGATCTCCTCGAAGCCGACGCAGCCCACGGGCGGGACCAACACGACCACGTTCGAGGTCGTCGAGACGCTGCACGCTGAAACGCCGCTCGGGAAGACGGTCGACCTCACGCACCAGACGAACGGGAACTTCTGCGGCATCGTGTTCGACGTGGGCAAGACGTACGTCGTGTACGCGGGCGGAGCGAACGGGCAGCTCAGCGTCGGCGCCTGCTCTCGCACGCATCGGTTGAGGGCGAACGATGAAGACGTCGCCTACGCCCACGCGCTGCCGAAGCGGCTGCTGGCGAAGGTCGAAGGTCGACTCGTGCGCATGGAAGGGCACGAGAAGCTGCCGCTCGAGAAGAGCGAGGTGCGTGCTGCCGACGCCGGTGTCTCGACGAAGGTGGCGACGAATGGAACGTTCACGCTCGATCTGCCACCGGGCACGCATCAGCTTCAGCTGGTCTCCGAGGTGGCGACGCTCTGGGAGCGTGCTTCGACCACCGTCGTCGTTCCCCACGCGGCCTCGTGCGCGAAGCCGATCTTGAACGTGCAGTGGAACGGCAGAATCGGCGGCCGGGTGACGGGGCCCGACGGTGGCGTGGTGGCGGGCGTCGACGTCTTCGCGCTCCCGCAGAAGGGAGACCCTCACTGGCGCACGGCTGACACAACGAAGAGCGATGGAACGTTCGAGATCGGCGGCCTCGCGCCGGGCGCGTACCTGCTCGCGGTGTCGCCGGAGGACTTTGGCGGGCTCTCGCCGACGTCACCATTCCCGACGACCTGGGCGCCGGGCGTGAACGAGCGCAAGAAGGCGAAGCCGGTGACGGTCACGCCTGCAGGTCGCGCAGGGCCAATCGAGTTCGTGGTGCCGCAGGCGATGCAGGTCATTTCGCTCAAGGTGGTGGTGAAGTCGAAGACGGGCGCCGTCGTTCAAGGAGCGCAGGTGAACGTCGCTCCCGAGAACGGCAACCGCAGCACCGGGGCCGGAACGGATGCGAGCGGAGCCGTCGTCGTGAAAGAGCTCGGCGGCACCGTGCTCGTCGTGCGCGCGTGTTCGACCGACATGAAGAAGTGCGTGACCGCCAAGCGCGCGTTCGATGGCGACGCGATCGTCAACCTCACGCTGCCGGAGTGAACATGTGGAAGTTCGTGTTCGCGGTCGTGCTGAGTGGAGCGCCGCAGAAGGCGAAGTATGAGATCTCGCCGTGCTCCATTCTCGGTCGCCTCGATGGTGGCGTCGGCGGCATGGAGTGCACCGAGCCGATTTCCGGCGGCTTCGTCACGAAGCTCCACTGGGAAGACGGCCGACGTGAGCGCGTGACCAGCCGTCGCGTCGATGGCGGCATCGTCGAGACCGTCGAGCGGTGGGCCGCAGACGCCAGCGTTCCGAAGGACTGGTGAGTCAGTACTTGATGGGGAAGAAGATGGGCGCGGCCGCAGCCGGAGGCGGAGTCACCACGAGCGTCTCGAGCGCAGTCGCGAGACGAACTGCGAGTGCTGGCTGCTCGACACCACCGACCTGGTGCGCGTCGCGGACCTCGCCGCTCGCCTCGACGATGAGCGCCATGACGATCCTTCCTGGTTCGCCCGGCCGTCGCTGTGGTGGGCGTGCGCGCAAGACTGAAGCTCGACCTTCCGGCCGAGAATGGCAGCCAGGAACTGGGGCTCGAGATCCGGAAGACGCGGGAGGAGGAGGCCGCGTGACGAGCACCCGGCTCGACGCGACCGTCAGCAGAGCGCCCCTCGAGCGTGCAGTCATGACCGTTCGCCCTGGAGTCGCGTCGCGACACCATCGACCCAGCTCTTCTGCTCGAAGGTATCGGGCACGACCATCTCCCGCGCCATCGACAACGCCTGCCACGCCCGCGCGACCGGAACTCCGCTGACGACCAGGGCGAGCGCGGCCATCACTGATGACCGACCGATGCCCATGCGGCAGTGAATCGCCACCGAGCCACCCGCCGTGACCCGCGACGACACCTCGCGTGCAAACGCGATGGCCGCTGCTTCATCGGCCGGCACGTCACGATCGGGAATGGGGAAGCGCCAGAACGCGATGCCCGCCCGACTCGCGGCGCCCGCTTCGTCCTGCACGCCGATCTCCTTCGCCTCTTCGTCTTCGAGCAGCGAGACGACCACGTCGACGCCGTCGGCCTTCGCCTGTTTCAGCTCATCGTCGAGCCAGTCGTTCCCGCGCGGCCGCGCACAGATGCCAAGCCTTCCTGCCGTGAGCCCCTCGACCCAATGAACTCGCATGTCAGATCTCATTTCTTCAGTTCGACTCCGCCTGCACTCGCCACACTCGCCGATGCCGTCAGGCGCGAAGTCACGCAGGAGCATCGGCTCATCAGGCTCGACTCCGGCTTCGTCTCACGGTTCTGGTTCATCCCGCGCGAGCATCGCAGTAGACGCCCCGCATGCTCACCACCCTGCTCGTCACCGCCCTGCTCGCTCAGGGCTCTGCGAAGCCCCACGCGTACACCGTTCAGGATCAGGTCTCGCTGCGCCGGCTGCTGGCGTTCGAGGTCTCGCCCGATGGTTCGCGCATCGCGTACACGCTGCGCACGACCGATCTCGAGGCCAACAAGGGGCTCATCGATCTCTGGCTGATCAACGCCGACGGCTCGAACCCGCGCCAGCTCACCAGCGATCCCGCGCCCGACTCCGACCCGATCTTCAGCCCCGACGGCAAGTCGATCTTCTTCCTCTCGGCGCGTGGTGGCTCGAGCCAGGTGTGGAAGCTGTCGCTCGAGGGCGGTGAGCCGGTGCAGGTCACCCGGTCGCCCATCGACGTCGACGCGTACACCATGTCGCGCGACGGCTCGATGATCGCGTTCGCGGCCGAGACGTTCGTCGACTGCGACACCCTCGACTGCACGAAGAAGCGCCTCGACGAGAAGGCGAAGTCGAAGGCCTCGGGCCGGCTGTACGACTCGCTCTTCGTCCGCCACTGGGACACGTGGAAGGACGGCCGCCGCGCGCACCTCTTCGTCACGAAGACCTCGGGCGGAGCCATCGTCGACGTGACGAAGAAGCTCGCCGCCGACGCGCCGCCCAAGCCGTTCGGAGGCTCCGAAGAGTTCACCTTCACCGCCGACGGCAAGTCGCTCGTCTTCACCGCGCGCGACGTCGGCCGCTCCGAAGCCTGGAGCACCGACCTCGATCTCTTCGTCACCCCCGTCGACGGCTCGAAGGCGCCCACGAAGCTCACGACCACCAACCGCGCGACCGACACGCAGCCGGTGTTCTCGCCCGATGGAACGCAGCTCGCGTACCTCGCGATGAGCCGGCCCGGCTACGAGGCCGACAAGCTGCGCGTCATCGTGCGTGACTGGGCGAAGGGCACCGAGCGCTCGCTCACCGACGCGTGGGACCGCTCGGCTGGCTCCCTCGTCTGGGCGAAGGACGGCAAGACGCTGTACGTGACGAGCGACGATCTCGGGCAGGTCGCGCTCTTCGGCATCGACGTCGCGAGCGGTCAGGCGACGCGGCTGTTCAACCAGGGCTCGGTGAGCGCGGTCGACGCCTCGAGCGGAAAGCTCATCTTCGCGCTCGACTCGTTGCTGGCTCCATCAGACCTCATGAGCCTGCCGCTCGATGGCAAGGGCAATGCGACGCAGCTCACGAAGGTGAACGCCGATCTGCTCGCGGGCGTGAAGCTGGGCCAGCCCGAGCAGTTCTCGTTCACCGGCGCGAACGGAGACACCGTCTACGGCTACATCGTGAAGCCCACCGACTTCGACGCGAAGAAGAAGTACCCGCTCGCGTTCCTCGTGCACGGCGGGCCGCAGGGCAGCTTCGGCAATCACTGGCACTACCGGTGGAACCCGCAGGCCTACGCGGGCCACGGCTTCGTCGCCGTGATGATCGATTTCCACGGCTCGACCGGGTACGGCCAGAAGTTCACCGACGCCATCAACGGCGACTGGGGTGGCAAGCCGCTGGAGGATCTGCAGAAGGGCTTCGCGGCCGCAGTGTCGAAGTACCCGTTCATCGACAAGGACCGCGCGTGTGCGCTCGGCGCTTCGTACGGCGGCTTCATGATCAACTGGATGGCGGGGAACTGGAACGAGCCGTGGAAGTGCTTCGTGAACCACGACGGCAACCTCGACGAGACCATGGCCTATTACGACACCGAAGAGCTCTGGTTCCCCGAGTGGGAGCACGGCGGCACGCCCTGGGAGAACAAGGCCGGCTACGCGAAGCACAACCCGGTCGATCACGTCGCCAAGTGGAAGGTGCCGATGCTCGTCGTGCACGGCGGCAAGGACTTCCGCGTCGTCGACACGCAGGGCCTCTCGACGTTCACCGTGCTGCAGCGTCGTGGCATTCCGAGCAAGTTCCTCCACTTCCCCGATGAGAACCACTGGGTGCTCAAGCCGGCCAACAGCGTGCTGTGGCACGAGACGGTGCTCGGCTGGCTCGATCAGTGGACGAAGAAGTGAGTTGAGACGAGGCGATCGTCACTGTTGCGCGTGCTGATCGTTTCGGATTGTCTCGAAGCATGCTGATTCGACTGTTGGAGCTCAGGAACTGGCGGAATTTCCGTGACGCGAGGGTCGAGTTCCAACCGCGAACCTTCATCATTGGCCCCAACGCCTCTGGCAAATCGAACTTGCTCGATGCAATCCGCTT